>JAEYYL010000063.1 GCA_023430825.1 Verrucomicrobiota bacterium
TCGCGTCCGGCACGTCGATCGTGCCGGTGCGCTGCGTCTTCTTCGGCCACTGATGCGCCTGCGTGTGCGTCGACGCATGCACGACGCCCACGTTGTGGCCCACGTGCTCCATGATATCGATCTCGCCGTTGTCCGGCCACCCGCCGTTGCCGAGATTCCACACCGTCGGCAGCATCCAGATCGCCGGCCACGTGCCGCGGCCCGCCGGCACCTTCGCGCGGATGACGAAACGGCCATAAGTCCAGTCGCCCTTCCCTTTCGTCACGAGCCGCGCCGACGTGTAATCCATGCCTTCCCACGCTTCTCGCCGGGCCTCAATCACCAGATGTCCGTTCTCGACGCGCGCGTTTTCGCGGCGGTTCTCCGTGTAGAACTGCAGCTCCGCATTGCCCCAACCGTGGCCGCCCAGGTCGTAGCTCCAGCGTTGCGGATCGGGCAGGCCGTCGCGGTCGAACTCGTCCGACCAGACGAGTTTCCATTCCGCGTTTTCGGCGCGAACCGGCGCAAGGCCGCACGCAATCGCGCAGAACCAGAGGCAAAAGTGACGACGAAGAATCGATTTCATAGGGACGGAGGAACCACGGACGGATTTCCCCAGCCACCGCCGGCGCTCACGCGCTCGCGGGACCGGGTTCGGCGGCCTTGCGCGCGGCGAGGTCGCGTTCGATTTGTTTTACGGTCGGCTCGTCGATCTTGTAGAAAAGAATCGCGAGACCGCTGAGCCCGCCGAACAGCGCGGGCAGCAAGCTGAAGAGGATCACGATGCCGTGCAGCGCGCGCGGCGTTTGCTCCACATTGGCGACGAAACCGAAAAAGCTGAGCAGCCAGCCGATCATCGCGCTGCCGATGGCCAGGCCGACTTTCTGCGCAAACACCGTCGCGGAAAACACAAGACCCGTCGCGCGCCGGTTGAACTTCCATTCGCCGAAGTCCGCCGTGTCCGCATACATCGACCACACGATCGCCGGCGTCGGACCCGCGGCCAGTTGACCGACGATGTTGAGCACATAGAGCGTCGCGGTCGACTGCGGATCGACGAAGTAAAACGCCGCCATCGACAACGCGTTCAAACACGTCAGCCCGATCATCAACTCGCGCCGCGCCACGAAACGCAGGAACAGTTTCGTCGAAAGCGCGCCCGCGATAAAACACAGGAAGCCGACCAGGTTGAACGTGCCGAGCGCGGCTTCGTCGCCTACGCAGTATTTGAAATAGTAGATGCCCGAGCCGCTGCGCATGCCGACATTCGTCAGATTGAGAAACGCGACGAAAAACAGGATCATCCACGGCGTGTTCGCGCGCAGGTCGCGCACGTCGCGACCGAAGGACGTCTTCTGCGCCGGCGGCGGCGCCACCCGCTCGCGCGTGTTCCTGAACGTGTAGAAAAACATCCCCACCGAGATCACGGCGAAGACGGCCATGGTGTTGCGAAACCCCACTGCCGGGTTGCCGCTGTCTCCGGAAAGCGCGTCCTTGAACCACGGCACGAGCCAGCCGATGAGGAGCGCGCCCGTGAACGCACACGCGAAGCGATACGTCGAAAGCGACGTGCGATCCTCCGACGACGGCGACATCACGCCCATCAGCGCCGAATACGGCGTATTGATCGCCGCGTAGTTGATCAGCACGAGCGTGTAGGTGACGTAGGCGTAGATCAGTTTGCCGTCCGCACCGAGATCGGGATTGGCGAACATCACGATGCCGAGCACGCCATACGGGATCGCCCCCCACAGAATCCACGGCCGGAATTTTCCCCAGCGGCTGTTCGTGCGGTCGGCGAGCGCGCCGATCACGGGGTTCAACACCGCGACGAGAATCGGCGTGACGAACATCAGCGTCCCCACCGCCGTCGCCTGCAGCCCGAAGATGTCGGTGTAGTAATAGACGAGAAACAGGTTGAACGCCTGGAAGTAGAAATTCGAAGCGGTGTCACCGAGCCCGTAGGCCAGTTTCTCTTTGAAGGAAAGGCGTTCGCTGGAAGGCGTGTCCACGGCGGGGAAAACGAAAACGAGAACGAGGGTGTCGGTCTGATTGATGAAGCGGGCAGGCCCGGAGGCCCGCCCCTACGTTGCGCCTCGCGCTGGCGAGCGCGAGGCGCAAGCAGCGGCGGAGATCAGAATCCGACCTGATACGTGAGCCGCGCGGAAATCGGCGCCTTGTAGATCTGGCCGTAGAGGTCGCGGTCGTTGACGACATTGTCGACGTTGAGTTGCACGGAATGGTCGTAGCGTCCGCGGGTCCACTCCTTGCGCACGAACGCGTTCAGCGTCCACTGCGACGGCATGTAGAGCACGATCAGCTCGCCATCGACGTCCGTCTGCACCTGGCCGGAGCCGTGCGTAACGCCGGAGAAATACGCGCGCTTCGACTGCCAGTCGCCGCCCGCGCCGACGATCCAGCCTTTCAGTGCGTCCTTGAACTTGTAGTTCGCGAACACCGAGAAGCGGTTTTCCGGAGTATCGTCGCCCGGGAACACGCCGGAGTTCGTGCGCGTCGAGGTGTCCGTCGGATCCGTGTAGGCCTCCGCGAGCGTCTGGCCCTTCAGACCGAAGCCGCCATTGGGGAAATACCACGTCGCCCAGCGGTCCTGCGGATACGGATACTTGATCCACTTGCCCTTGTCGATGAGCTGCACCTTCGTGCCGAACGCACCGGAGAACACGAACTGCCACTGGTCGTTCGGCGTGAAGAGAATCGAGCCGTCCCAGCCCTTCGACTCGGACGTCGACGGGATCGCGTTGGGCGTGCCGGCGTTCTGGAACGCGCCATCGTCCAGCGTGGCGTTGTTGATGCCCGGGTCGTTGATGTCGTTGCCGTAGTAAGGCCAGCCCGCCCAGCCGGCGGTGCGCGCGGTTTCGAAAAACGCATCCATCCACGCCGCGCCTTCCGGGGTGCTCGCGTTGAGGTAAATGCTCGAGTCGGTCTCGCGCCGGCCGTTGATCGGCGACGTCAGCGTGATCGCACCCGCGTTGGCGGCGGCAATCCACGCCGCCTGCTGCGCCGCGTTGGGCGCGTAGGTCTGGCCGTTGGGCGTGAACTGCCCGGGGAACGGATTATAGAACCCCGTGCCGTTCGCGTCGCCCAGATTGTAGATGATCGGCTTCGACGGATCGAAGCGCGGATTCCCGAGGGGCGCCGGCGTCGAAAAGCCCTGCCCGAGCCAGGCTTTCTTCGTGATCTTGTAGTTGCTGATCGTGCCGGAGATCTTGCCGTCGAGGAAATCGAACTTGATGCCGTATTCCTTGCTCTTGGCGGTGTCGGCGCCGACCGGCGCGCCGGTGTCCGATTGGCGCAGCTCGCCGAAATTCGGCTGAAATCCATCCGCCTGCAGCGCGAAAACCGAGAGCGACCTCGTGAGCCGGAGCATCACGCCGAGTTGTTCAGAATCGACCTTTGTCTGCCGCGCGACGCGCGTGGTCGTGGTGGCCACGCTGGGCGGCGTCGCATACGGACCCGTGATTGCGGTGCTAGTCGCCCAGTTGTCGCTGACGTCGCGGCGAATGCCCGTCATCAGGATGATGCGATCTTCCAAGCCCCAGAATTTGCCGAACTTCAGGTAGTTGTTCAGATAAAACGCCCGATTCCAACCGCGGTTGATGGCGTCGCGCACATCCTGGAACAGACCCGGCGCCGGCGTGCCGTCACCCTGCGTCGCGTAACGGATCGGATCGAGCTCGAGCGGACGCTTGAAGCTGTAGAGATCCGGCACCGTCTCCCACTCGTTGCGCTGGATCTCGTTATACAACTCCGAATAGCCGACGAGCACCTGATCCTGCAGCTGGAACCAGCGGTCCGCGAAGAGCGATTTCTGGAGATTCAGCTCCGCGCGCACCTGGTCGCGGTAGGTTTCGACATCGCGCTTGTTCCACGCATAGCGCACCACCTCGTTGTCGAACGTGCCGTATTGGAGATTGCCGTTCGACGGCGTCACGCCGTTGCCCAGGCCGTTGTCGACCGACGTGAGCACGATGGTCTGCGAAAGATGAAAGCCCGGCGTGCCCGGCGAAACCTGCTGAATGCCGCCGTTGGCGTCGCGCGTCTGGACGTAGTAGCCGGTGCGGTTGTAGCCGATCAGCAAGTCGGCCTGCGGGAGGAAATCGCTCTCGCGGAGCAGCTGCTGCGTGCCGACGATCTCGAGATTCCACTGCTGCTGGTTGTTGTAGGTGTCGGGACCGCCCAGGTTCCACGTGCGCTTGTCCGCACCCGGCGGCCAGTAGAAACCAGTCGCCTCGAGCTGGTCGTTGTTGATCGGCGTCGCACCCGTGCCCTGCGCCGCGCGAAGCGCGCGGAAGCCAAAGCCGTTCTGCTCCGACTTGTTGAACTCGGTCTGGACGAAAATCTCCGTCGTCTTCGTCGGCCGCCACAGCAGCGACGGTGAGATATAGTAATTCGACGCGCTCTGGTGATCGATGTGCGTGTCGTGCTCCTGTGCCGCGCCGACCACGCGGTAACTGAGCGTTTCGAGGAGCGGGCCGGTGACGTCCAGCGTGCCGCGGATGAAATTGTGCGAACCATACGCCACACTCGTGGAGCCGCCCGCGCGCTGCTGCGGCCGTTTCGTGATGTAGTTCACCACGCCGCCGAAGTTGCCCGTGCCGTAAAGCAGCGCGTTCGGGCCCTGCACGACTTCGATGCGCTCGATGTTCACCGTGTCGCTCGGGCT
>JAEYYL010000069.1 GCA_023430825.1 Verrucomicrobiota bacterium
AAAGCGCGCCGTTCAACCCGAGCACGCCCTACGCCGCTTCGCGCGCCGCGTGCGACCTGCACCTGCGCACGTTTCTCGCCACGCATAAATTTCCCGTTTCCTGGACGCGCTCCGCCAATGTTTACGGCCCCGGCCAGCAGCTCTATCGCATCATTCCGCGCACGATCCTCTCAATCAAACTCGGCCAGAAACTCCACCTTCACGGTGGCGGCCACTCCGTCCGCTCGTTCATCCACATCGACGACGTCGCCGCCGCCACGCTCGCCATCGCACGTCGCGCGCCGGCCGGCGAATGCTACCATCTCTCGACCGACCGCTTCATCTCCATCCGCGCACTCGTCGAAATGATCTGCGGCATGATGAACGCGAACTTCGCCGACGTCGCGCAGGTCACCGACGACCGCCCCGGCAAGGACGCCGCCTATACTCTCGACAGCACCAAGGCCCGCACCGAACTCGGCTGGCGCGACACCGTTGCGCTCGAGGACGGCGTGCGCGCCACCCTCGCCTGGGTCGACGCGCATCTCGATGAGATCCGCCGCCAGCCGTTCGACTACATCCATAAACCCTGACGCGCATGTCGATCACTCACGCCGCTCCTCGCTCCGCTCCCCGCTCGCGCGCCACCGCCCGCACGCGTCCGGCCGTTCCGTCCGTGGCCGCCGCCACGCCCGCGTCGAAAATCCTCTCGTTCGAATCCGCCGCCGAGGTCTGCAAAAACCTCCGCCGCCAGGGCAAGGTGCTCGTGCAGTGCCACGGCACGTTCGACCTCGTCCACCCCGGCCACATCGCGCATTTCGAGGAGGCGAAAGCCCTCGGTCATGCGCTCGTCGTCACGATCACCAGCGAGAAATTCGTCAACAAGGGCCCCGGCCGCCCCTACTTCAACGACCAGCTCCGCTCTCGCTGGCTCGCCGCACTCCAATGCGTCGACTACGTCGTGGTGATTCCTTACGCGGCCGCCGTTGAGGCGATCCAATGCGTCCGCCCGCACTTCTACTGCAAGGGCCGCGAATACGCCGATCCGCTCAGCGACCTCACCGGCAACATCACCGACGACATCGAAGCCGTGCGCGCCATCGGCGGCGAAATCCGCTACCTCGGCTCGATCCTTTTCAGCTCCACCAAGCTGCTCAACCAGCACTTCGAGCCGTATCCGGCGGACGTGAAAGCCTTCTGCCAGGTCGTCGCCCGCGAGTGCACGCCGACCCGTTTCCGCGACATCGTCGACAGTTTTCAAAAACTCCGCGTGCTCGTCATCGGCGATCTCATCTTCGATCGCTACACCACGCTCGAAGTCCAGGGCCTCACCTCGAAGAACCGGATTCTTTCCGGGCGTCACGTCGCCGACGAGATGCACGCCGGCGGCGCGCTCGCCGTCTATCGCCACCTGCGCGAATTCACACCCCACGTGAAACTCGCCGCGCTCGCCGGCACCGAGCCGTGGCTCGAAGAAACCCTGCGCCCCTTCATCGACGCCGATGGCGACGAGATCGTGCGCTCGCCCGACTTCACCACCATCGTGAAACAGCGATTCGTGGAACCGCGCGTCGAGGGCAAGGAGCTCCAAAAGCTTTTTTCCGTCAACTTCATCGACAAGCGCCCGCCCGCCGAAGCGCTCCAGCGCCAGCTCCTCGATCGCATCGCCCGCCAGATCGCCGACTACGACCTCGTGCTCGTGATGGATTTCGGCCACGGCGTGATGGAAGACCTCGTGCGCGACTTCGTGCAGGACAAGGCGCCGTTCCTCGCCGTGAACTGCCAGACGAACAGCAACAATCACGGCTTCAATATCATCAACCGCCGCTACCGCCGCGCCGATGTCTTCACCGTCGACCAGGCCGAGCTCAACCTCGCCGTCGGCCGCCGCAACATCGACTACGGCACCGAACTCACCGCACTCGCGAAAACCCTCGGCAGCAGTTACGCGTGGCTCACCCGCGGCGCGCACGAGACCCTCGGCCGCAATTGCGTGAAGGACATCTCGTCCTGCCCGCCGTTCGAGCGCACCGTCGTCGACACCGTCGGCGCCGGCGACGCCTTCTGCTCCGTCGCCACGCTCGCCGCCGCCAGCCGCGTGCCCCTCAACATCGCGACCTTCATGGGCCAGCTCGCCGGCGCGCAGGCCGTCAAGATCCTCGGCAACGCCGAACCCATTCGCAAAACCCGCCTGCTCAAAGCCGGCGTGTCCATGCTCGCCTTTTGAAGATGACGCCTTCGTCCCAGTCGCCCCTGGAACCGCAACGCCCCCGCCGCACTTCGCCCGTAGGGCAGGTCTCCGACCTGCCCCTCCTCTCGGCACGAGCGGGTCAAAGACCCGCCCTACTTCAATCTTTCTCCTCATGAACATCCTGCTCACCGGTGGCTGCGGCTACGTCGGCACGCCTCTCACCCAAAGCCTCCTCGACCGCGGTCACACCGTCACAGTCGTCGACCTTCAGTGGTTCGGCAATTTCCTGCCTGCGCACCCGAAGCTCACCGTCATCCGCGAAGACATCCGCAACGCCGACCGCCTCCCGATGGCCGGCGTCGACGTCGTCATGCACCTGGCCAACGTCGCCAACGACCCCTGCGCCGATCTCGATTCGAAGCTCAACTGGGAAGTCAACGCCCTCGCCACCATGCTCCTCGTGGAGCGCGCCATCGCCCACAAGGTGCCCCAGTTCATCTACGCCAGCTCCGGCAGCGTTTACGGCGTGAAGGACGAACCCGAGGTCACCGAGGACCTCTCGCTCGTTCCGATCTCCGACTACAACAAGACGAAGATGATCAGCGAGCGCGTGCTGCTGAGTTACGCCGACCAGATCTGCGTCAACATCGTCCGCCCCGCCACCGTCTGCGGCTACTCGCCCCGCATGCGTCTCGATCTCTCCGTCAGCCTCCTGACGATGGCCGCCCTCACGAAGGGCAAGATCACCGTCTTCGGCGGCGACCAGACGCGTCCGAACATCCACCTGAAGGACATGATCCGCGTGTATCACCATTTCCTGGACAACGGCCGGACTTTCCCCGGCGTGTTCAACGCCGGCTTCGAGAACATCTCGATCCTCGACATCGCCGACCGCGTGAAACGCCACGTCCCCGCCGAGGTGATCGTCACGCCCTCCAACGACCCGCGCTCCTATCGCCTCTCCGCGAAGAAACTCCTCTCCACCGGCTTCGCCCCGCAGTTCACCGTCGAGGACGGCATCCGCGACGTGATCGCCGCCTACCGCAGCGGCGCCCTCCGCGACGAGGAGCGTTACTACAACATCAAGACGATGAAGAAGCTTCCCAACTTGAACGCGCCCGCCGCGCTCGCCGCCTAGTCATGAGCGCCGTCGCCGATCCCACCTTCACCTCGTCCGAATCCACGCTCTCGCAGCGCCTGCTCGAGAGCATGGTGCGCATTCGCATGATCGAGGAGGCGATCGCCGACCACTACCGCGAGCAGCAGATGCGCTGCCCCGTTCATCTCTCGATCGGCCAGGAAGCCGCCGCCGCCGGCGTGTGCGCCGCGCTCCGCACCACCGACCAGGCAATGAGCGGCCATCGCTCCCACGCCCACTATCTCGCCAAGGGCGGCGATCTCGCCGCCATGATCGCCGAGCTTCACGGCAAGGAAACCGGCTGCTGCCATGGCCGCGGCGGCTCGATGCATCTCGTCGATCTCGACGCCGGTTTCGTCGGCGCCGTGCCGATCGTCGGCAGCACCATCCCGATCGCGACCGGCCTCGCTTTCGCCGACCGCCAGTTGAAACGCGATCGCGTCACCGTCGCCTTCCTCGGCGAAGCCGCCACGGAAGAAGGCGTGTTTCACGAGAGCGTGAACTTCGCGGCGCTGCACGCTCTGCCGATCATCTACGTCTGCGAAAACAACCTCTACTCGGTTTACTCTCCCATGCACGTTCGCCAGCCCGCCCATCGCGAGGTCTGGCAGATCGCTGCCGGCCACGGCATCGCCGCGCACCCCGGCGACGGCAACGATCCGCTCGCCGTCCACGCGCTGATGCACAACGCCGTTGCCCACGCCCGCGCCGGCGAAGGACCCGTGTTCCTCGAGCTCAAAACCTACCGCTGGCGCGAACACTGCGGTCCCGGTTTCGACAATCACATCGGTTATCGCACCGAGGCCGAGTATCTCTCCTGGCGCGCACGCGACCCGATCGCGAACTTCGAAGCCCGCCTCCAGCAAGCCGGCGAGTTCGACGAGATCCGCGATGCCCGGTTCAAGGACGAGGTCGCCGCCGAGATCGCCGACGCGTTCGCCGCCGCCAAAGCCGCCCCGCTTCCCGCCGGCTCCACGCTGATGGACCACGTTTACGCCGCGTCATGAAATCTCCCCGCGAACTCACCTACGCCGAAGCGATCCGCGAAGGTTTCGCCGTCGCACTCGAACGCGACCCGCGCGTGACGCTCATGGGCCTCGGCGTGCCCGACCCGAAAGGGTTCTTCGGCACCACCGTCGATCTGCAGCAGCGCTTCGGCGCTGACCGCGTGATGGACATGCCCTGCGCGGAGAACGCCATGACCGGTGTGGTCCTCGGCGCCGCGCTCAACGGCCTTCGCCCCGTCATCAATCACCAGCGCCTCGACTTCGCGATGCTCGCGATGGACCCGATGTGCACGCAGGCCGCCAAGTGGAACTACATGTTCGGCGGCGCGATGAAGATGCCCGTCGTCTTCCGCATGATCCTCGGCCGCGGCTGGGGCCAGGGCCCGCAACACTCGCAGTGCCTGCACT
>JAEYYL010000114.1 GCA_023430825.1 Verrucomicrobiota bacterium
CGGAAAAACTGAAGCTGATCGTGCCCCAGGAGGTGCTCGGCTGAGGTCAGCCAAAAACTCTTCCCGCCCGTGGTGGAAACGTTTCGGAGTGTTGCTGCGCACGTCAGGCTCCTTGGTCATACAACGAGCGCTTGGTAGAGGGTGCCACTTCACTCCGTCCCTCTTTTGCTCGTCCGGATTGCATACAGCAACTTGTGCCGGATGACCTCCGCGCACGGATAGCAGGTTAACCTGGACGATCAAACCGCCCAGGGACAGGGACGTGAGACACTCCGCGCGGCGTTCGCCGCCCCCACACCCCCGCGGGCCAACTCATCCAAGAAAAGCAAAACCCAACCCTTGTAACCCAACTCACCACCACCTTCTTTTTCCGCTTGCCTGATCAGGCCATCATAGCAGGAGCCTGCTTGCAGGCGATCCGGGCTCCGTGGCTCGCTGCGTGAGCAGCGGGATAATCATCGCCTGCAAGCAGGCTCCTACCTTCAATTCATACAAGGCCACGGCCTTCGTGGAAGCGCCCAACCCTTCGCACCCGCTCCAGACTCTTTGCGGTGCTTTGCGCTCTTTGCGGCCAAATCCACTCCCATCCTCCGCCCTCCGTCTTCCGTCTCTCCGTTCTCTGTCCTCCGTCCTCCGTCCCCCGCCGCATCCGTTTCCTCAATACGCCGTCTTCGGCGGAAAAATCACCTGCCGCAGCGTTTTCGCGACGATCTGCACGTCGAGCCAGAACGACCAGTGCGTGATGTAGCGCACATCCCAATAATGCCGGCGGCTGAGCATCTCGCGCTCCAGGATCTCGCCGCGATACCCGAGACTCTGCGCCAGCCCCGTGATGCCCGGCTTCACCAGATGCCGCGTCCGATACGCTTTCGTGTGCTGCCGGAATTCCTCGTCGAGCATCGGCATGTAGGGCCGCGGTCCCACCACGCTCATCTCGCCGCGTAGCACGTTCCAGAACTGCGGAAACTCATCCAGGCTTCGCCTCCTTAAAAACCGCCCGAACGGAAACACCCGCTCGTCGTCGGCCCGCGCCTGCTGCGCCTCGCCGGCTGCATCTTCGCGCTCCGCATACATCGAGCGAAACTTCAGCATCGCGAACGCATTCCCCCGCATCCCCCGCCGCTCGCGCACGTGCAAGAGCGGACCCGGCGCCTGCCGCCACTGCATCGCCGCCACCCACGCGCAGAGCGGCGGCAGCACGAACACCACGATCGGCAGCGCGATCGCCAGGTCGAAGCAGCGTTTCATCAACCGATTCAACGGATCCTCCAGCGGCTCCTCCTGCAGCGTGTAGAAATGCCGCCCGTCCTCCGCGATCGGCACCAGCGGATGCGTGGTGCGCTCCTCGAGATTGTTGTGAATCAGCAGCCGGCACCCGCTCTCCTGACACTGCTCGATGATCGCCCGAGCCTCCGCATCCGTCGCGGGAAACTCCAGCAGCACCACCTGAGCAACCTCGCGCTCGCCGAGCACGCGGCCTAACTCCCGCGGCGCCCCGAGCCACGGCAACGCATCCGGCAGCGCTCCGCCCGCGGGCGGTTCCTCCGACAACACGCCCATCGGATAAATCCCGAACGGCTCCTGATGCGTGATCCATTCGCGCAACCGCTCGAACGACGCCATCCGCCCCATGAACACCGTCGGCAGCCGATGACCTTTCTGGAACACCACGCGCGCCAGCGCCCGCGGCAGCCGCGCGTTGAGATACGTCAATCCCATCCAGCTCCACACCAGAAACGTCCCGAGAAACAGCCGGCTGATGCTGCGATCCTGCGTCGCAAACATCATCGTGAACGTCAGCAGCGCCATCAGCGCCGTCTGCCGCCCCGCCAGCTGCGCCGCCTCCACCCAGTTCAACCCGTGGAACCGCGACGCCCGTCGCACGAGTTCCCGCGCCGACCATCCCATCCCACCCACCATGCACAAAAAATACGGCAGCAGGTTCACCTCGCGGCTCAGCCGCACGAACGGCACGTGATAAATCACGTTCGCATAAACCCAAAAAAACACACCCACACACAACGTCATCGCGCCCGCATGCAGGCTCGCCAGTCCGCGCGCTCGGGTCGTGATCATGCCGCGCGGTTATGCGGACGCGCCGCGCGCCGCGCAAGTCGCCGCTCTCCGCGCCACGCCTCCTTCCCGTGGCTCGCCGCGTGAGCGGCGGGATCGTTCCTCCTTCAAAACGCCCGCGAAAGCGTGATCGATCCGAACTGGTTCACCTCGCGCTGCGCCTTGAATTCCTTCGTCCGCACCACGTAGGTGTAGGTCAACTGCCACGCCCCGCGCACCAGGCCCGCGCCCCAATACGAGTCGCCCACCAGCGTCTCCTTGTCGACGCTCGGGCTGTCCTCCCAGGTGTTGCCGTCGAGGAAAATATCCCGCGCCACCGCGCGCCCGTCGACCCCGCCAAACACAAACAAACTCGTGCGCCGCTCCGTCCCGACACGTGGATCGCGATCGTCGAGCGGTGAATTCGTCACCGCGCCACCCGCGATCAACTCGACGCCAAAATCGCTCGGCAGGTTGAAGCCCAGCCGCGCCGTCACGCCCGCATTCGCATACGTCTGCACATTGCCCAGACTCACGCCGGCATGCGGCACCAGATCGAAGCCCAGCGCGCCGTTCGCCGTCCGCGCAAACGCGCGCCAACGCCGTTCGAGAATCACGTTCACACCCACCTCGTCCTTTAGCTGATAATCCCAGCCCTGCGGCTGGCTGTTGTTCAGCCAGCGGTGCACGAGCTTCTGCGTCTGCTCCGCATAGGAATGCGGTCCCACCATGCCCACCTGCAACGTCAACGCGTCCATCACGGTCGCGGTCTTTCCGACAAAACTGAGCTCCAGGTAACTCCACCCCGCATACGGCCGGTCCGTCGGATCGGGCACCGCCAACTCATCCCGCGCCGGCGTGTAGATGTTCTGCCCCAGCGCCAAACCGAAATTCTTTTGCCCACCCGGCCGATTCACGAACGGCAACGCCTCCACCAGCGTCTTTCGCCAGCCTTCCTGGCCCCACGACACGAGATCGCGCGAGAGCCACGACAGCTTCGCACCATTCGTGTAGTGGCGATCCGTGCCGCCGAAATAGTCGTTCTCCAGATAGAACGTCACCACCGACGTCGTGCGCGAACGCTCGATCGGAATCTCGGGCTCCGCCGCCGCCAGCACGGCCGCCGAGCCAATCGCTACCAAGCTGAAAAAACTCCAGGAAGAAACGGGACGCATGGCGCATAGTAGCGCACTCGCCCAACGGGTTCCGCACGCACCCAGCCGCGCGTAAGCAAAATTCTTATTCAATCCCCGCCCCGACTCCAATTCCCGCCGCGGCAATTTTCGGGCATCCTGAACGCCACATGATTTCCCTGCACGATGTCCACACGCCCGCGGCCGGCACCCCTGTCTCGGAATGGCAGCGTCGGGTGAACAATTGCTGCGACGGCCGCGTCGTGCACGCGCTCAACAACCTCCTCGCCGGCCTCGTCGCCATCCGCTACGAAGCCGAATGCGAGGGTTGGACGTCCACCCGGCTCGCCCATGACCGCGCCTGCGAGGCCCACCTGCGCTCCACCCTGCTCCACCGCCGTCGCGAACGCCCCGGCTTCTCCGATTACACCGACGCCCCGCGCCCGCTCCGTCCGTTCGCCCCCGCCCCCGCGCGCCGATTTGCTTAACGCCACACCCCGCGGACACTCGTGGTCGTGTCACGCCGCTTCACGTCCACTCGCTTTCCCGAACCGCCCAAAACCAAACTCGACCGCGCCGCCCTCCGCGAAACCGTCGAGATCTTCCGGTATCTCAAACCGTATCGGCGCCGCTTTCTCTTCGGCCTCGCGAGCCTGTTCACCGGCAGCGTCGCCGGTCTCTGTTTTCCCCTCCTTGCCGGCGGCCTGATCGACGCCGCGCTCAACCCCGGCGGCGCCGCCCTCCCGTTCAACGTCACCCTCACGCTGAACGGCATCGCCGCGATCCTCGCCGGCACCATCGCCCTGCAGGCGCTCGGCGCCGCCGCCGCCGCCATCGCTTTCGGACGCGTCGGCCAGACCGCGCTCGCCGATCTCCGCCGCGACACCTACGGACGCCTGATCGGCCTGCCGATGGTCTTCTTCGCCCAACGCCGCGTGGGCGAACTCACCAGCCGGATCTCCGGCGACATCGCGCAACTCGAGACCGCCCTCATCTTCGCCCTGCCGCAATTGTGCCGACAAACGGTGCTGTTGAGTGGCGGCATCGTCCTGCTCGCCCTGACCTCCGGCAAACTCACGCTCGCGATGCTCTGCACCGTCCCCCTGCTCATCGCCGCCGCGGTCACCTTCGGTCGCAAACTCCGCCGGCTCGCGCGCGACGCCCAGGACCGGCTCGCCGAAACCGGCACCATCGTCGAGGAAACCTTGCAGGCCATCGGCAGTGTGAAGGCCTTCGCCAACGAGCCGTTCGAACTCAACCGCTACCAGCGCACCAACGAGGGCGCACTCGCCACGTCACTCACCGCCGTGCGCTGGCGCGCCGCGTTCTCCGCGGTTTTCACCGTGTCGATGTTCGGCGGCATGGTGATCGTGCTCTGGTTCGGCGCCGGCCTCCTCCAAACCGGTCAGCTCACCGCCGGCGAACTCACGCGCTTCGTGCTCTACAGCACCTTCGTCGCCGGCGCGATGGGCCAGGCCGCGGAACTCTACAGCCAGGTGCAAAAAACCGTCGGCGCCAGCCAGCGCGTGCGCGAACTCCTGCGCGAAACCCCCGAGATCTCGCTGCCGCCCCCGCCGCCCACCGCCCCCTCCCGCACTCGCCCCGACCGCCTCCGCGGCGATGTTGAACTGCGCAACGTCACCA
>JAEYYL010000120.1 GCA_023430825.1 Verrucomicrobiota bacterium
CGGAAAAACTGAAGCTGATCGTGCCCCAGGAGGTGCTCGGCTGAGGTCAGCCAAAAACTCTTCCCGCCCGTGGTGGAAACGTTTCGGAGTGTTGCTGCGCACGTCAGGCTCCTTGGTCATACAACGACCGCTTGGTAGAGGGTGCCACTTCACTCCGTCCCTCTTTTGCTCGCCCGGATTGCATACAGCAACTTGTGCCGGATGACCTCCGCGCACGGATAGCAGGTTAACCTGGACGATCAAACCGCCCAGGGACAGGGACGTGAGACACTCCGCGCGGCGTTCGCCGCCCCCACCCCCCCCGCGGGCCAACTCATCCAAGAAAAGCAAAACCCAACCCTTGTAAGCCAACTCACCACCACCTTCTTTTTCCGCTTGCCTGATCAGGCCATCATAGCTGGAGCCTGCTTGCAGGCGATGGTGCGCCTAAAACAACTCGCCCTGCACTGCCGCCGGCGCCTCTTCCTTCGGCTTCACCCCCAGAAACATGCCGTAACGCGTGAGCCAGTCATCGAGCTTTTCGCTGTAATAAACCGGATCGTAAGGCGCCGCCTCCGCATCGTAGAGCGCCAGCGCTCGCGCGCGCTGCCAGTCGCTCGTTCGCCCCTTGGTTTTCGCCGTGACGTAATAACTCACGCGATCTCCCATTCGCGGCCGCGGCGTCAGCTGCAGCGCCGCTTCCGCCGACGCCCGCCGCGGCTTGCCGCCTTCCGCAATCAGCCGCTCATACGCATCCGGGTTCTGGTTCAACGTCTCGCTCTTCGCGAGTTCCTCGACCGGCACCTCGCGCTTCGCCAGCCGCACCCGGTAATCTTCCAGCAACGGCAGCGGCGACTCGCTCGACGCCCCCACCAGAAACGTGATCAACCGGTCGCTCAGCTTCTTCAAATACGGCTCGATCCCACGCGAGCGCAGCGCGCTCCCCCGCAGGATCACTTTCTCGCCATCGTAGAGCGCATAGTTCTTCGCCTTGTAGCACCACATCGCCGCATACCGACCGTCGTATTCGAGTTCGATCCCCTCCGGCAAAATCGTCGCCACCAGCGCCAGCAGCTCCTCCGGCTTCTCGTAATAATGCTCCGACGACAGATAAATTCCGTCCGTGTCCGCCTCGAGGATCGTGCAGCCGTGCTTC
The DNA here is from genome assembly GCA_023430825.1 of Verrucomicrobiota bacterium. Classification (GTDB taxonomy): domain Bacteria; phylum Verrucomicrobiota; class Verrucomicrobiia; order Opitutales; family Opitutaceae; genus Opitutus. Next base: position 1,136 of record JAEYYL010000120.1, read on the forward strand.
GCGAACTCGTCGATCAACGTCTGCAACAGCTCGCGTCCTCGCCGCGTCACCTCCGCCGCCAGTTCGCCGTCGCCGAACCGCGCGCCCGAAAATCCGAGGTAACCGTAGAACGAATTGATCAGGATCTTGAAATTCGTCTGCCGCGCCTGCGCCTCCGCCCGCTCCTCCGCCGTCGGCGCATTGCGCGCGAGCTGCTTGTAAACCAGCCGATACTCGCGCAACCGCCGTAACAGCGGAATGAATACACCCAGGCTGTCGTTGCGCGGATTCCGCCCGATCTGCAGCAGGAGGCTCGGGTAAAGCGACGCCACGTCGAAATGCAGCACGTGCCGGAACACCCCTTCCTGGAAGCTCCGCGTGTAGCCACCCTCGAACGGCTGCACTTCCGGCGGCAGCGGACACGCCTGCCGCGCATGGTAATATTCCTCCAAAAACAGCAGATCGATCTTCGACGTCGCCCCGCGCAGCGTCGCCTCCTGCAACAGCGTCGGAAACGTCCGCACTTGCTCGAAATACGTCGGCAGCAACTGGCCCGCCAGCCCCTCGGTCTCGCGCAGATCGTCCGTCAGATACGCGCAAAACCGCGCGCGATCCTCGCGATACACGTCCTTGATCCGATGCCCTTCGATGTAGGTCCTCGTCCGGCTGTCCTCCTCGGTGATCCCGAAATAAACCGCGACTTCCTTGAGCCCATACGACGTCAGCTCCCGCGTCGTGATGTCGAAGAGCTGCACGAGCAAATACGTATCCACCACCGACCGCCCCGGGAGGTCGCAGCGCAGAAAATCGATCCACCGCTCCGCCACCTTCAACCGGCTGCTGCGAAACGTCGCCTTCTGTCCGTAACGGCCCCACGCGCACGGCACCTTGAACCGCCGGCAGCGCTGACGCAGATAATCGAAGTCGAATTTGAAGATGTTGTGCCCTTCGATGACGTCCGGGTCTTCCTCTGCGAGCGCGGCATTGAATTCCTCCAACAGCTTTTTCTCCGCCGCATCCGTCATCTCCTCCAGCACCAGCAGCCGGTTGCGTCCGCCGATCCGCAGACCGATCGCCAGCACGCGGTCGTCCGGGCGCGCTGGATCGCAAAACCCGTCGTCCGACGACGCCGTCTCGATGTCCAGCTGGCAGCGCCGCAATTGCGCGAACGTCATCTCACCGTAGAGCCGCTTCCGGTGTTGCAGCAGGAACTGACTTTCGAGCGGCCGGATCGCATCGACGCCCACCGTCTCGCGCGCCGTTTTCAGGAACGCATTATACACCTCGAAATCGTCCGCCTGCACGAGCCGGTTGAACGGCCCGTCACCGGCCAGCGCCTCGACGTGCACCGGCGCGGTATTCGCCGCGTCCGGCGTGCCGTTCATCCAGGCAAACGGCCGGAACGTCGCCACCTGGGTTTGCCGCGAGCCATCCGGCTTCGCCAGCGTCGTGTGCACGCGCCCGGCATCGTCGACCCACACGCCACAGAGCGAACCGCCCGCGTTTTTATCGTCGGCACTCATCGGTCAGCCCCGACCTCCAGGCAGGCCGCTTCGGGTGGCGATCGGACTCCTCCACCCGCCAGCTCGTCACCGCCCGGCGCCGCACGTTCAAAACGGCTTCACGTAAACCATCACCACCGCGATCACCGTCAGCGTCACCGCGACCAGCGCCAGCGTGCCCGCCGCGCCGCGCCGCCGATAACCGAAACCCGCGAGCGCCGACAGCCCGAGCCAGCACACCAGTTTCACAATCAGCCAGCCGGGAAATCCATAGTTCAATTTCGCCTGCAAACCGAATCCGCCGATCAGGGCCAGCAAGCTCGCGATGCCCGTGATCATCATCACGCGCTTCCGCGTCTCCGCAGGCGCCGCAAACGCGTAAAACGTGTAGGCCGTCAGGACCAATACCGAAAGAACGTGGACGATATAGTAGAAGGTGGGGCTCATGAGTTCGCAGCTCAGCGGGTGTTCATCCCCCGGTCGATTCCTTTTTGCGGAAAGCGCAACCGGCGAACGCCCAATCGCACCGCCCATAGAGCCGCACCGCCCCCGCTGCGGCTTCCGTGACGCGACGCGGGCGTCGCGACTCCATTCCGTTCAACGTCTCGCGCGACCCGCCGTTCCCTCTCCGCGAAAATGAAAGTGGACACCCCGCCTGTGCCGTATGCCCAAAGGCTCAGGACCTTTTTAGATTTAGGTGGGCGCCTCCGCCGCAGCATCTGCCTTCCGATTTACGGCCTGGCATCTTCCGCGACGGGTTCAGCTCCCGATTTTGTTCTAAGGCAAAGAGCAGTTATTGAAAGCACCTCGAACACTGCAGGGTGTCGGCGCAGAGCGTAGGTGCACCCGCGCCTCCGTCAAATGCCAAGCGCGCTTTCCTCGCCCGGAAACCACACTCCCACTCCCACTCCCCAGCGACTCAGCCACCCGCCCGTTTGTCATCCAATAGATGACAAACTCCGTCCGGTCGCTTCGCCTCACGACTCCAGAATCGTCGAGTCGAGATGCTGGATGATCAGTTCCTGCAGCGTCGCGAGAAACAGGTAACACATGAACGCCTTCCGCACCGGTTCATCGAGCTGCTCCAACTCCACCTCGCTGCTCTCCAGCAACTCGTCGCCGAGCCCTTGGAGAAATTTCTCGCGCAACCGCAACCGCACCGCCGCGCACGCGCGCACCACCGGCTCCGCATTCGCCTCGTCGAGCCCGATCACGCCTTCGGAAAAAAAGTTTTCGTCGAACAACGCCATCAGCACGCCGACATCCCCCGCCTGCGCCGCCACCAGATCCGCCGCCCAGGATTCGCGAAACTCCGGCTCGAGATCCGTCATCGCCAGCGGCGCCGCGAGCTGCGTGCGCAGGTTGTCCGACAAGGCCTTGATCACGTCCAGCAAGGGCGCGACCACCGGCAGGCTCAGCTTGACTTCAATGCGTTTCATCAGGTTCGAGCACCGCCGTGAGATGCCACTGCTGCAGGGTGTAGGCATACGCCTCGGCCTTCTCGCGCAAACCGCTCCAGACGATCGAGCGCCCCTGCTCATGCACTTCGAGCATGTGCCGGCGCGCCGTCATCTCGTCGAAGCCGAAGACTTTTTTGAACACCATCACGACGTAGGACATGAGGTTCACCGGATCGTTCAACACCACCACGCGCCACACGCCTTCGAGCGCGACCGCCGTCGCGCCGTGCGTTTCCGGAGTCGTGTAGGGATTCGATTTGGCGAGTCGTGCCATGGAGGAGCCGGCTTGCAGGCGATCTTGGTCAGCCGTCAACAAAAGGTGTCCGCGATTCACCCGCAAGTGTCCTCCCACGATTCCCCGCTTAGGCATTCGCTTTCGCCGCCGCGTCCGCCACCGCCGCCGCGACTTTCGCCTCGGCTTCGGCCACCGGAATCTTCGCCACGTCTTTCTGCGTGCGCCACTTCAGCTCGATGATGCCTTCCTTCAGGCCTTTTCCGCCGATCGTCAGCCGCAGCGGAATGCCGATCAGGTCGGCATCCTTGAACTTCACGCCCGGTCGCTCCGCGCGATCGTCGATTAACACCTCCGCGCCCGCGCGCTCCGCCGCCGCCGCGAGTTTCTTCGCCACGTCCATCGCTTCCGCGACTTGCGGATCCAGCACGCAAATCAACACCTGAAACGGCGCCGCATTCCACGGCCACACGATCCCGTCCGCGTCGTGACTCTGCTCGATGATCGCCTGCAGCGTCCGGCTGATGCCGATGCCGTAGCAACCCATCACCATGAGGTGCGATTGCTTCTGGTCGTCGGTGTAAACCGCGCCGAACTTTTCCGAGTATTTCGTGCCGAGCTTGAAAATGTGCCCGACTTCGATCCCGCGCCGCACCTGCAGCGGCTGCCCCGACTTCACATCCGGCTCGCCCGCGCGCACCCGCCGGAAATCGCCGAACTTCGTCACCGCGAGATCGCGCGCCACGTTCACGTTGCGCAAATGGAAACCGTCCTTGTTCGCGCCCGTCGTGCCGTTGCCGATCAACCGGATCGCGTGATCCGCAAAAATCCCCGCCAGCGCCGACGAGTCCTTGATCGTGCCTTTCACCGCGCCGAGGCTGCCGGGCTTCGCGCCCAGCACCGGCTCGATCTCCTCCGGCGTCGCCGGACGGAACAGCGTGAACCCGAGCGAGCCGAGCTTCGCCTCCTCGAGTTCGTCGCAGCCGCGCAGCACCACGAGAAACGGCTTCCCGTCGCCCATGTAAACGAGCGTCTTGAACTGCTTGTCCGCAGAAACTGAATACGGCGCGGCCTCCAGCGCCGCGATCGTCATCACGCCCGGCGTCGCGAACTCCTCGACCGCACCCGCCGGCGCCGCATCCGCGAAATCCGCCGGCACGAGCGCGCTCGTCGCCTTCTCGCGATTCGCCGCATAGCCGCTCGCCTCGCTGTAGATCACATCGTCGTCGCCGATCTCCGCCGGCACCATGAACTCGTGCGAAAAGCTTCCGCCCATCACGCCCGTGTCGGCCTCGACCGCGATCGCCGTCACGCCGAGGCGCTTGAAAAACGCCTCATACGCGGCCTTCATCGCATGATAGCTCTTGATCGACGCCTCGTCGTTCGCGTCGAACGAATACGCGTCCATCATCACGAACTCCCGCGCGCGCATCAGCCCGTAGCGCGGCCGGATCTCGTTGCGGAATTTCGTCGCGATCTGGAAAAAATTCTTCGGCAGGTCGCGGTAACTCGTGATCTCCGCCTTCACCAGCGGCGTGATGACTTCCTCGTGCGTCGGCCCGAGCACGAACTCCGGATCGCGCCCCGCCCGCTTGCCGTTGCCCGCGCTGTCCGCGCGAAACATGATCTCGCGCGCCGCCGCCCAGCGCGGCCCCTGCTCCCACAACTCCGCCGGATGCACGTGCGGCATCCACAACTCGATGCCGCCGCCGCGCTCGATCTCCTCGCGGCAGATTTGCGTCAGTTTCTGCATCGCGCGCAACCCGAACGGCAGATACGTGTAAAGCCCGCCGCCCAGCTTGCGCACGAGCCCCGCGCGCACGAGCAGCTTGTGCGAAGCGATTTCCGCGTCCGCGGGACTTTCCTTCAACGTCGGGATAAAAAACTGCGACCAGAGTTTCATGAAGCCGGGCACCCAAGCAGCCCGCCGCCCCGTCCGCAAGGCGCAAGCGGCTCGACCCAGAATCCGCCGCCCCGCAAGGTAAGCAGGGAGAACGGACGTCCCCGTCCGTTCATGGAGCCGCGGCGCCCCCGCCGCGCCTCGCACGCACTCGCGGCGAAGCCGCCGCGGCACCAAAATCCATCTTACCCGCGCCGGCCCGCGGCGCATCATTAAGTTTGCCGCTCCCCCGCCCCGCCGCACCGTCGTTCGCAGCCACGCATGTCTCTGCTGACGGTCACCGATCTCCGCACTTACTTCCATACGCGCACCGGCGTTTACCGGGCGGTCGACGGCGTGAGCTTCTCCGTCGCCCGCGGCGAAACCCTCGGCATCGTCGGCGAATCCGGCTCGGGCAAATCCGTCACCTGCTACTCGCTGATGGGCCTCGTCCCCCAGCCGCCGGCCCGCATCGAGAGCGGCACCGCCCTCTTCGATGGCATCGATCTCCTTCACTGCACGCCGGCGCAGGCCCGCGCCATTCGCGGCAAACGCATCGCGATGATCTTCCAGGATCCGATGACGTCGCTGAACCCTTACCTGCGCGTCTCCGAGCAACTCATCGAACCGCTTCTCCTTCACGAAAACCTCTCGCGGCGCGACGCGCTCGCCCGCGCCCTCGCGATGCTCGACGCCGTCGGCATCAACGACGCCGCGAAGCGTATCCACTTTTACCCGCACGAATTTTCCGGCGGCATGCGCCAGCGCGTGATGATCGCCATGGCGCTCATCACGAAACCCGAACTGCTCATCGCCGACGAACCCACCACCGCGCTCGACGTCACCGTCCAGGCGCAGATCCTCGAACTCATCAAATCCATGCAGCGCGAACTCGGCATGGCGGTCATCTTCGTCACGCACGATCTCGGCGTCGTCTCCGGCCTCTGCGATCGCGTGCAGGTCATGTATGCCGGTCGCATCGTCGAAACCACCGACACCCGCACGCTCTTCCATTCGCCGCGTCATCCTTACACCCGCGCGCTGCAGCGCTCGATTCCCGCGCTCCAGCCCAAGGGCGCCGATCTCTACACGATCGCCGGCCTCCCGCCCGATCTCTCGAAGCCGCCGCCCGGCTGCCCCTTCGCCCCGCGCTGCGATTTCGCCGTCGAGAAATGCGTAGCGACCACGCCCGCGCTCCTCGAAGTCGCCCCCGGCCACGCGCACGCCTGCCTCCGCGCGCAACAGGGCGAAATTTGATCGTCATGCCCGACCCGATCCTCGAGCTCCGCGACGTCAAAACCCACTTCCCGATCGAAGCGGGTTTCCTCCGCAAACGCCACGTCGGCACCGTCAAGGCCGTCGACGGCGTCACGCTCACCCTCGCCCGCGGCGAAGTCCTCGGCCTTGTCGGCGAATCCGGTTGCGGCAAATCCACGCTCGCCCGCGCCATCCTCCAACTCGTCCCCACCACCGCTGGCGCCGTCGTCCTCGCCGGCCGCAATCTCACGCAGTCCTCCGCCGCCGACATCCTCGCCGCGCGCCGCGATCTGCAGATGGTGTTTCAAGATCCCTACGCCTCGCTCAATCCGCGCATGACCGTCTTCGCGACGCTCGCCGAACCGCTGCTCGTCCACCGTCGCTGTGCGCCATCCGAACTCACCGCGCGCGTCACCGAGCTGATGCGCCAGGTCGGACTCGCCCCGCGCTTCATGCAGAAATATCCGCATGAATTTTCCGGCGGCCAACGCCAGCGCATCGCCATCGCCCGCGCGCTCGCGCTCGATCCCAAACTCGTCATCGCCGACGAACCCGTCTCCGCGCTCGACGTCTCGATCCAGGCGCAAATTCTCAACCTCCTCGCGCAACTCGTCCGCGAGCGAAACCTCTCGCTCATCTTCATCGCGCACGATCTGTCTGTCGTGAAACACATCTCCGATCGCGTGGCCGTGATGTATCTCGGCAAGATCGTCGAACTCGGCCGCGCCGCCGACGTGATCGAACATCCCGCGCATCCCTACACGCGCGCACTCGTCAGCGCGATCCCGACCGCGAATCCCGACACCGAACGCACTCGCCAGCGCATCGTGCTCGCCGGCGATCCGCCTTCGCCCATCGATCCGCCCGCCGGCTGTCGTTTTCATCCGCGCTGTCCTTACGCCGTCGAAAAATGCCGCACGATCGTCCCGCCGCTGCTCCCCGCCGGCCCGGCCCGCGAAGCCGCCTGCATCCGCCTCGACGAAATCCCGCCCGCATGAGCGGCGGCTCCGAGAGACCGGAGCCTGCCTGCAGCGATTTCCGGTTTACAGTGGCTCGCTGCGTGAGCAGCGGGATCACCCTCGCTACAAGTTCGCCCCGCCCGCACCCCGCAGCGTCCCCACCTGCCGCAACGCCTCGTAACACGCCACCCCCGCCGCCGTGCTGAGATTGAGCGAGCGCAGCTCCGGATTCGCATGCGGGATCGTCACCCGTTGCACCGCACCGATTTCCTCATGCAACCACGCGGGCGCGCCCGAACTTTCGCTGCCAAACACCAACCCGTCGCCGTCCGCATAGCTCACGTCCCAAAAACTCTGCGCCGCGTGCGTGGTGAACAGCCACAACCGCTTCGGCGCAGCCGCACTCGCCCGAAACGCCGCCCAGTCCGCGTGTTCGTGCACATCGAGCGCCTTCCAGTAATCCATCCCCGCTCGTCGCAGATTGCGGTCGTTGATCACATAACCCAACGGGTGGATCAAATGCAGCCGCGAGCGGGTCAACGCGCACATCCGGCCGATGTTGCCCGTGTTCGGCGCGATCTCCGGCTGAAACAGCACGACGTGAAGCATCGCGCCATCTCGCTAACGCCACGTCAAAAAATCAAGTCGCGCCTCTCGCATTGCCTTTGTTTGGCGTTTTCCCCACCCTCCGTCTCCGCCCGTGAACGCCCCGCACAAAGCCATCGTGATGATCGACGACGAAAAGTCCTACGTCGATCTGCTGGCCGTGATGCTCATCGAAAACCTCGGTTGCCCCGTGTTCACCTTCACCCGCCCGCGCGAGGCCATCGCCGCCCTGCCCAATCTCGATGCCGGCGTCGTCGTCACCGATTATCACATGCCGCAGATGAACGGCTTCGACGTCGTGCGCCAGGCTTCGCCGCTCGTGCCCGGCGTGCCCTTCATCCTGATCACCGGCCACTCGCTCCATCTCGTCGACCACGAACTGCCCGTCGGGTCCCCGCTGCGCGCCATCCTGCCGAAACCGTTCGGCTGGCGCCGGCTCGCCGAGGAGATTGCCCTCCACGCCCCCGAATTCGCCGCTTTGCTGCCCAAGCCCGTGACTAATCCGGCGGCGACGTGAGTCCGCGCCTGCGCGCCGCGCCGCGCCGCAACATTTCGTGAAACGCCGCGCGCCCCCCACTCCGCCGTTGAGCAGGGGAAATTTGGCGGCACACTCCCGTCGCTCATCTGTCGCACGAACGCTCCCTCCGTCACTCGCTTGAAGACACTTTTCCTTCGCTGGATCGCCCTCGCGATCGCCACCGCCTCCGCCGCCCTCGGCGCCCTTCCCGCCGACCACACCCCGCTCACCGCGAAGGAACTCGCCCAAGGCTACCGCGAACACCGCATCATCGCTAAACCGAAACGCGAGTTTCGCGACGCCACCGACCAGGTCGAAGCCCGCCAAGGCCTCCGCCTTCGCCGCAAATTTTCCCGCCTCCGCGACCTGCGCGTCCTCGAACTCGACTCCGCCGACTCCGCCGACCAAGCCATCGCCCGTCTCCAGGCCACCGGTCGTTACGAATACGTCGAACGCGATATCGTCCTCTACGCCCGCGCCACGCCCAACGACCCCGATTTCTCGAAACAGTGGTCGCTGCGCAACACCGGCGCGAGCGGCGGCATCGCCGGCGCCGACATCGACGCGGTCCCGGCCTGGGACACCCGATCCTCCGCCGCCGCCGTGATCGTCGCCGTCGTCGACTCCGGCGTCCGCCTCACCCACGAGGACCTCGCCGCCAATCTCTGGACCAACCCCGCCGGCAAACACGGCATCAACGCCCTCGTCCCGCCCACCTCCGGCAGCTACACCAATCCCAACGACGACTCCGGCCACGGCACGCACGTCGCCGGCATCGTCGGCGCCGTCGGCCACAACGGCACCGGCATCGCGGGCGTCGCCTGGAACGTGAAGATCATGCCGTTGAAATTCATCAACGCCGCCGGCTCCGGCTCGGGCTCCGACGCCATCGAGTGCATCGACTACGCCGTCGCCAACGGCGCCCACATCATCAACGGCAGCTACGGAACGTTCGCCCATTCCCAAAACCAATACGACGCCCTCAAGGCCGCCCGCGACGCCGGCATCATCTTCGTCGCCGCCGCCGGCAACAAATCCTCCAACAACGACATCGCCGTCGACTACCCCTCCGGCTACGCCCTCGACAACATCGTCTCCGTCGCCTCTACCACGCGCACCGACACCCTCGCCGCCTCCTCCAACACCGGCCCCGGCTCCGTCGAACTCGCCGCCCCCGGCGACCAGATCCACTCCACCTACTTCGAATCCGACTCCAGCTACAAGGTGCTCAACGGCACCTCCATGGCCGCGCCCCACGTCGCCGGCGCCCTCGCCCTCCTGAAAGCGCAGTATCCAGCCGACAACTACCGCCAGCTCATCAACCGCCTCCTCCGCTCCACCGAAAAACTCCCCGCCCTCGCCGGCCGCGTCCAGACCGGCGGTCGCCTCAATCTCGCCCGCGCCCTCGCTTCCACCAGCAACCGTCCTTTCAACGACGACTTCGCCGACCGCGCCCTCCTCGCCGGCCCGATGGTGCGCGTCCGCTCCTCCAACGCCGGCGCCACCGCCGAGCCCGGCGAACCCCTCCACGCCGGCGTCACCGGCTCCACCACCCTCTGGTGGAGCTGGACCGCCACCGAATCGACGGCCGTCGGATTCGACACCCTCGGCAGCGACTACGACACCGCTCTCGCCCTCTACACCGGCTCCAGTCTCGCCGCACTTCAGCCCATCGCCGCCAACGACGACGATTCCTCCCCCGCCAGCCGCCTCCTCCTCAACGTCACCGCCGGCACCACCTACCACATCGCCGTCACCGGCAAGAACCATGCCTCCGGCTTCACCGCCCTGAAAATCGGCGCCGTCCCCGTCCACGATAGTTTCGCCGCCGCCAAGACGCTCACCGGCCGCAGCGTTCAGGAAACGTCCACCACCCTCAACGCCTCCCGCCAGACCTTCGAGCCCAACCCCACCGGCAAATCCGCCGGCCACTCCGTCTGGTATAAATGGACCGCCCCCACCGCCGGCCGCTACTCGCTCGCCGTCTTCTCCACCACCATCGACACCCTCGCCGCCGTCTATACCGGCACCGTCCTCACCAACCTCGTCACCGTCGCCTCCAACGACAACAACGCCAACTCCACCAACACCGACGCCCTCGTCTCCTTCGACGCCACCGCGGGCGTCACCTACTATCTCCAGGTCGACGACAGCACGCTTTCCTCCTCGACCGGCGGCGGCGATTTCATCCTCACCCTCACCGACTCGCTTTGGGAATTTCCGACCCAGGACATCGTCACGTCTTCGCCCGCCGTCGCCACCGACGGCACCATCTACGTCGGCTCCAACGATGGCCGCGTTTACGCCATCAACCCCACCGGCTCCCGCAAATGGCAGTTTCCCGCCAGCTCCGCCGTCTCGGTCGGCGAATTCGACGGACCCTCCCCCGCCATCGGCGCCGACGGCACCGTTTACATCAGCTCCAACGACGGCCGCCTCTACGCGCTCAACGGCTCCAACGGCACGCAGAAATGGTCCTACGACACCGGAAGCGCCAGTTTCTCCGCTCCCGCCCTCGCCCTCGACGGCACGATCTACCAGCGCGACGAGACGAAACTCGTCGCGCTCACCTCCAGCGGCTCACTCAAGTGGTCGTTCACGCTCAACAGCGCCTCCGCCGGCGGCACCTATTGCTCGCCCGTCATCGCCCCCGACGGCACGATCTACGTCGGCACCACCGACGGAAAGTTCTTCGCGCTCACCGACCGCGGCACGAGCGTATCCACAAAGTGGAGCTTCACCGTCCCCCACGACACCGGCAACGCCGACATCTACACGTCCCCCGCGATTGCCACCGACGGCACCGTTTACTTCGGCACCCTGACCGGCGAGTTTTACGCTCTCACTCCCGGCGCCACCTCCGCCACCGTCAAGTGGTCGATCCAGCTCCCGAAATTCGAGAACCTCGACAACAGCATCACCGCCTCGCCCGCGCTCGGCATCGACGGCACGATCTATTTCGCCGCCTACGACCATAAACTCTACGCCCTCGATCCCGCCAACGGCGCCACCCGGTGGACCTTCCAACTCGGCGACGAAGTGCGCGCCTCCTCCCCTGC
>JAEYYL010000150.1 GCA_023430825.1 Verrucomicrobiota bacterium
ACGGATTTCAAAGCTCACTTTATACCGCGGCGTTTGCGTTGTGCGTGTTTTCGGCCGGCCTGCTGCGTGCGAAAAGGTCGGCGGGCGATCGCAGGATCGATTACTTCACGCTGTTTCTCGGGATTGAAGGACTGGCTTTGGGACTTGAGGTGTTGATGGTGCACGAAGCCACGCCGCTAAAAGCGCTGTGGCTCGGGCTGAGGATGGCGATTTCGCTGTGGCTGGCGCCGTGTTTGTGGCTGGCGGTGCGGGAAGTTGTCGAAGGCGATCGGCCGCGGTGGACGGATATCGGTCGCGGCCATCTGGCGTTGATCGGAGTGGGTATGATGCTGACGCTGCCGTTGATCGAGAGCACGCATCTGGGGCTCGATTATTCGAGCCGGCCGGGGGGCGGAGGGCTCTTTTCGCCGCGGGCGATTCACGGGGCGATGTTGGGATGTATTGCGGTGTTCGCGGTGCAGGGACCGATTTTTTTGTGGCGGTGTCGGCGATTTCTCGTGGCCGATGCCGGAGCGCAAGGCCGGGCGGCGGTTGGCTGGTTGCAACTCCCGTTGATCGTGGTGGCGACGACGTGGGCGCTCGGCGTGCTGCGGACGGTGCAATGCGCAGCGCATGCGCCGCAGGGGCTGACTCTCGTGTTCGCGATGACGGAGGTGGGCGTGACGGTTGCGGCGATTTACGTGTTGATGCGTCGGGCGGCGTTGCAGGGAGAGGTGGACAAACCGGCGAGTGGCGTGGCGGCGGCGGTGTCGGTGGCCGCAGTGGAAGACGTGACGGTGGAAGAGCTGCGAACCGAAGGGAAATATGCGCGTTCGAAGCTGACGCCGGTGATTCGCGAGCGGGTGAAGCGGAAGCTAGAGCACGCGTTCGGCGAGGAGCGGGTTTATCGCGACAGTTTGCTGAGCCTGCGGTCGTTGAGCGGCGCGTTGAAGGAAAACGTTCATTATGTGTCGCAGGTGATTAACCAGGATTTGAACGCGAGTTTTTATGATTTGGTGAATCAGCATCGCGTGGAGGAAGCGAAGTGCCGGCTGGTGGCGGCGCCGGAGGAAACGGTGCTCGAGATCGCGCTGGCGGTGGGGTTCAACTCGAAGTCGACGTTCAGCACGGCGTTTCGGCGGAATACGGGGACGACGCCGAGTGCGTTTCGGAGTGGGCGGCTGGGCGCTGAGCGGGCGGGGAGTTGAGCAGAGAAGGGCGGCGGGAGCCGGCGCGAAAAGCCCGTTCCCACGGGGATAATTGGGTCGGGCCGATCGGGATGGCGTTCGAGCCGACCGGCTCGGACGACGGCGAAGCGGCGTCGGGGTAGGCTCGCGGCGCTTCCCCGAGAACCCGGCAAGACGTCGGGCCGGGATGAAGCGCAGTAAACTCCCTCGTGCTTATGAAGCTGTTTTTTTATCTGGTGATGGCGGTGTTGGCGGCGCTGCGCTTGGGCGCGGCCCAGGGCGCCGGCGGGACGGTGGTGACCGAGCGCCTTGAGTCGTCGGTGCTGCGGGAGAATCGGACGGGGCTCGATCCGAATCGAACGGTGAAGGTGTATCTACCGCCTGGATATGCGGAATCGGGGAAGCGGTATGCGGTGGTGTATTATTTTCACTCGATCAACTGGAGCGCGGAAAAAATGTTCGAGAACGGAAATCTTGTCCGGTTGTTGGAGCGTGGTTTCGCGAGCGGGGTGGTGCCGGAGTTCATCCTCGTGGCGGCGGACTATAGTTCGCCGACGATGGGAAGCTGGTTCGAGAATTCGCCGACCTCGGGGAGGTGGCTGGATTTCACGATTGAGGAACTGGTGCCGTTTGTTGACGGAAGGTTTCGCACGATCGCGCGGCGGGAGAGTCGCGCGGTGGTGGGCGATTTCCTGGGTGCGTATGGCGCGCTGAAGTTTGCGATGCTGTATCCGGAGATGTTCAGCGTCGTTTATGCGATGCATCCGGTCGGGACGGGCACGGGGCTGATGCCGACGCAGCAGATGGTGAACTGGCCGCGGCTGCATGCGGCGGAGGAATTCGGCGAGTTGTGGGGCGATCATTACGCGCCGGGATTTGTGGCGATGTCGCAGGCGTATTTGCCGAATGCGGAGCGGCCGCCGTTTTACTGCGACTTCATCGTGGAGATGAAAGACGGTGAACCGGTATTGAAGGTGGAGAACAAGCGGCGGTTGGAGTCGCGTTTCCATCTCGACGAGTTGCTGCGCGAGCATGGAGACGGCTTACGGCGGATGCGCGGGTTGGCGTTTGACTGGGGGCGCTACGACACGACGCAAGGGCACGTGTATTCGAATCAGGCGTTCACGCGAAAACTCGATCAACTCGGGATCGAGCACGTGGCGGAGGAGTATAACGGCGGGGCGTGGGACAAGAACTGGACGGAGGACGGGCGGTTCGCGACGCGGGTGCTGCCGTTTTTAGGGAGGAGGTTGGGGTTTGGGGAGTGACGAGAGGTAGCACGGCAATCTGCCCGTGATTTTCGGTGAGGAGCGCGGGCAGGTTGCCCGCGCTACGCTGGACTATCGCGTCCAAGGATGGTCTTCGGAATGGGCGACGAGGCCGGCTTTGACGGGATTGTTGCGGATATAGTCGCGCATGCGAGTGGTCTCGGCGTCGTTGCGGGACCAGAGGTCAAACCAATCGGATTGCCAGAAGGAGCCGGTGCGGCCGAGCAGGTGGTTGGCTTCTTGGCTGTGTGCCATTTCCAACCTCGCAGGGTCCGCTTGAGCGGTGCTGCGGTTGCCGCTGGTTCGATGAGGAGATGGACGTGATTCGGCATGAGAGAAAAGTGCAGCGTTCGCCAGCCGCTGCGGGTGGGTAACTCGGCGAGTGTGGCGATGACCAGCTCGCAAAGCGCCGGCTCGTGAAAGGGGCAAAAGCCGTGGCCTGCATCCAGGTAGCGTTCGCAGATGAGGAAATACTTTCGTTGGAGTGCGGCGAAATCGGGAGAGTTGGGCTCGATATGCTGTAGCGATTGATGGACCTCGCGGAGGCGATCCGCTGCTTCAGCGGGAAGCGATCCGGCGCAGCGGATCGTGATAAAGTGCGGACGCCCGGCGACCTCCCAGTGCGGCAGGCGATAACGCCATCGCTCGCGGGTTTCCGACATGCGAGTGAGTTGCGACGCGAAGAGCGGCGAGGTCAACTTCACCGTGCTGAGATGACGCAGAAGCGCGGGCAGGTTGCCCGCGCTACGCTCCATAGGATCGGCGGAAACCCGGTCAGGTTGACCGCGCTGCGTGGGTGAGCACGCGGTTCAGGGCGCTGACGATCGCTTTGATCGAGGCGAGCTCGATGTTCGTGTCGATGCCGGCACCGTAGAGCGTGTGACCGCGGTCGGTTTTGATTTGGATATACGAAACCGCGCGGGCTTCGGCGCCTTTGCCGAGGGAGTGTTCGGAGTAGCTGAGGACTTCAAACTTCGGCACGGGCGTGTCGGCGAGCGAGCGCACGAAGGCGTCGATCGGGCCGTTGCCTTCGGCGACGAGCTTGTGCGGCTGGCCGTCGATGGCGATGCGGGCCTCGGCTTTGACCGAGCTGTCGCGTTCGAGCGTCTTGAAATGCTCCAGCACGATCGGCGCGGTGCGCTCGAGATACTCGCGCTGGAACGCGGCGTGGATCTCGTCGGCGGTGAGTTCGCGACCAGTGGCGTCGGCGAGATCGTTGATGATCTTGCCGATTTCCTTGTGCATGGGTTTTGGCAGTTGGAAGCCGAACTCGTGATCGAGCACGTAGGCGACGCCGCCTTTGCCGGACTGGCTGTTGATGCGGATGATCGCCTTGTAGCTGCGGCCGAGGTCGGCGGGATCGATCGGAATGTAGATCACGTCCCACGGCTCGTTCGGTTTTTGCACGGCCCAGGACTTGTTGATCGCGTCCTGGTGCGAGCCGCTGAAGGCGGTGAAGACCAGTTCGCCGGCGTAGGGCTGGCGCGGCGGGACTTCGAGACGCGTGCAGCGTTCGTAGATCTCGCGGATTTCGTTGATGTTCGAAAAGTCGAGGTTCGGATGGATGCCGTGCGTGTAGAGGTTCAGGGCGACGACGACGATGTCGAGGTTGCCGGTGCGTTCGCCGTTGCCGAAGAGCGTGCCCTCGACGCGGTCGGCGCCGGCGAGCAGCGCCAGCTCGGTGGCGGCGATGCCGGTGCCGCGGTCGTTGTGCGTGTGCAGGGAAACGATCGTGCGGTCGCGGCGGGTCAGATGCGTGCACATCCACTCGATCTGGTCGGCGTGGACGTTGGGCGTGGCGTATTCGACGGTGGCGGGGAGGTTGAGAATGATTTTGTTGTCGGGCGTCGGCTGCCAGACGTCGGTGACGGCTTCGCAAATCTCCAGAGCGAACTCGAGTTCGGTGCTGGTGAAGCTTTCCGGCGAGTATTCCAGGCGGATGCGGGTGCCGGCGGCGACGTGCGGCGCCATCTTTTCCTTGAGGAAGGCGACGGCGTGCGTGGCGATGTCGCGGATCTTCGCGCGGTCGGCGTTGAACACGTGGCGGCGCTGGGCGGGCGAAGTGGAGTTGTAGAGGTGAAACACGATGTGTTTCGCGCCGGCCAGGGCTTCGAGCGAGCGGGTGATCAGGTCCTCGCGGCACTGGCAGAGGATCTGGATGGCGACGTCGTCGGGGATGCGGTTTTCCTCGATCAGGCGGCGGCAGAAATCGAATTCGATTTGCGATGCGGACGGGAAGCCGACCTCGATTTCCTTAAAGCCGATTTTCACCAGCAGGTCGAAATACTCGAGTTTCTCCTCGACGCTCATGGGTTGGGCGAGGGCCTGGTTGCCGTCGCGGAGATCGACGCTGCACCAGATCGGGGCGCGGGAGAGCGTGCGGTTGGGCCACTGGCGGTTGGGCAGGTCGACGGGAGGAAACGGGCGATACTTCGTAACGGGAGCGGGTTGCATGAGCGAAAGTCTTCTAGGTTAAAACGCGGACAAAAACAGACATAAAAACACGCCGGCCAGCGAGGCGGCGGACGGACCCAGGCAAAAGACGCACGATCGGCCGCTAGGCGGCGATTCAGAGATCGTGCGCGGACGTAAGTCGAAGCAGGGCCTGGGCGGAAATTCGCATCAAGTGAGTCAGAGATATCGGCGCGATGTCGCCGAAGTCAAGGCGGCGGATCGTGATGGTAACCGGTGGAACGAGCGCGCGTCTTGCGTGTAGTGAATGGCCTTGCATCTCTATACCCATGCCTGACGAACCGCCTTTCGACCTGCCCGGTTGTCTGGAGCGGGTGCGTCGGCGCGACCAGGTCGCTGCGCGCGAGTTGGTGGAGCATCTTTACCCGCAAGTCATTCGAATCGTGCGAGCGCGGCTCCCGCGGCGCGTGCCGGAAGAAGACCTCGCGCAGGAGATTTTCCTAAAAATGTTTTCGCGTCTCGAACAGTATCAAGGAGCGGTGCCGTTCGCGCACTGGGTGTCGCGAATCGCGGTGACGACGTGCATCGATCACCTGCGCGCACAGCAGCGGCGGCCGGAGTGGCGGATGGCGGATTTGTCGGAGAACGAGGCGAACCTGATCGACGCGGTGCTGACGACGGAGAAGGCGCCGACGCCGGACGACGCGCTCGAGGCGCACGAACTCGTGCACAAGCTGCTCGGGCAACTGCGGCCCGACGACCGGCTGGTCCTGCAGATGCTGGACCTGGAGCGACGGACGATTGCGGAGATCAGCGAGCAGACGGGGTGGAACACGTCGTTGGTGAAAGTGCGGGCGTTTCGCGCACGTCGGAAGTTGCAGAAGCTTTTTCAGGAGTTACAACGAAAGGAGCGTTCATGAAACCCGAAGACCAAGCCTGGCAGAAACTCGTGGCGGCGGCGCGCCACGTGCGCGACGAGCGCGACACGGCGGCGCCGTATGGTTTTGCGACGCGGGTGGCGGCGCTGGCGATGACGGCGGGGCGGCCGGCGACGGGCGTGGCGTTGATCGATCGGCTCGCGTGGCGCGCGCTCGGGGTGTCGGCGCTGCTGGCGATGATCAGCGTGGCGTCGAGCTATACCTCGCTCATGGCTTCGCCGGATGAGGATCTTCTGCTGGACGATTTGACGGCAACGGCCCTGCTGGAGGTTTCTCCGCCATGAACAAAACCTGGAAAGTCATTCTGGTGTTCGTCGGCGTGTTTTTGGCGGGAGCGATTTCGGGCGGTCCGATTCAAGGGTGGTATCGAAACTACCAGCAGGAGCGGAGGCCGCCGTTTGCCGAGCGCACGATGGAGCGTTACCAGCGGGAGCTGAAAATCACGGCGGCGCAGGAGGAGAGGATTCGCCCGATCCTGGTGCGGATGCAGGGCGAATGGCGCCGATTGCGCCAGGAGAACGTGCGCAGTCTTTCGGCGGTGGTGGATCAGATGCATCGTGAGGTGGCCGCGGAGTTGACGCCGGAGCAGCAGGTGAAGCTCGAGGAGATGCGGAAGGAGTTGCGGTTGCGGACGGAGCGACTGCGCGGGCGGGTGCACGATCGCGAAGCGGAGAAACGGAAAGACGCGCCCTGACCCGTCGGGGCCGCGGGCGAACGGGGCAATTAGCCCTTGCGCCGCGGGAAAGACGTCGCATGGTCCGCCTCGGCCAGGTGCCATGCATGGGCAGGCGCGTGAACTCCGCCAGGACCGGAAGGTAGCAACGGCAACGACGTTCTCCCAGTGCCGTGGAGTGCCTGGCCACTTTTTTTAAAACGCTGAAAGCTGAAATGCGGAAAGTTCAGCGGGCGGAAAAATCCTGAAAAGCACTCTGGATTTTTCAGTCCTTCAGCCCTTCAGTCCTTCCGCTTTTCCATGTCGACCGGTTACCAAGTCATCGCGCGCAAGTGGCGGCCGCAAACGTTTGACGACGTCGTGGGTCAGGATCACGTCGTGCGGACGCTGAAGAACGCGATCGCGCGCAACCGGATCGCGCATGCGTATCTGTTCGTCGGCCCGCGCGGCACCGGCAAGACGTCGACGGCGCGGATTTTTGCGAAGGCGCTCAATTGCACGAACGGGCCGAAGGCGGACTTCGATCCGGCCGATCCGGCGTGCGTGGCGATCGCGGAGGGTTCGCATCTCGACGTGATCGAGATCGACGGCGCTTCGAACAACGGCGTCGAGCAGGTGCGCGATCTGCGCGACACGGTGCAATACGCGCCGGCGCAGGGGAAATACAAAGTCTATATCATCGACGAGGTGCACATGCTTTCGACGGCGGCGTTCAACGCGCTGTTGAAAACGCTCGAGGAACCGCCGGCGCACGTGAAGTTCGTGTTCGCGACGACCGATCCGCAGAAGGTGCTGCCGACGATCATCTCGCGGTGTCAGCGGTTCGACCTGAAGCCGATCCCGGCGGATCTGATCGTGGAGCGGTTGAAGAAGATCGCGGCGGACGAGAAGATCAAAATCAGCGCCGAAGCGCTGGCGTCGATCGCGCGCATGGCCGACGGCGGAATGCGCGATGCGCAGTCGATTCTCGACCAGATGATTTCGTTCTGCGGCGGCGAGATTGCGGAACCGGACGTGCTGGATGTTTACGGGTTGGTGAGCGCGGAGAAAATCGCCGAATTGGCGAGCGCTCTCGCGACGGCGGATCACAAGAAGATTGTCGCGATCGTCGACGAGTGCGATGGGGCGGGCCGCGATCTGGTGCGGCTGTTGTCGGACCTGCAGGCGCTGGTGCGCGGGGCGTTGCTCGATGCGATTGCGAAGGGCGGGCGGACGGAGCAGCTCGGGGGCGTGTCGCTCACGACGGAGCAGCTGACGCGGATGCTCGATGGGCTGCGCGAAGGCGAGGGCGCGGTGAAGCTCGGGCTGGCGGAGAAAATCAATTTCGAAGTGACCTTGTTGAAGGCGGTCGAGGCGAGCCGGGCGCGGGCGATCGACAGCTTGATCAAGGAGCTCACGTCGCTGGCGGATGAAGCGCCGGCGGCGGCGGGCGACGAAAAAAAAAAGGGCTGATTGACCGGTTGGAGACGCGGCTGGTGGCGGCCGTCGAAGCGGGGCGCGCGACGATGGAAGCGCGAGCGTTGGTCGCGCCGCGTGAGCCGGTGAAGGTGGCGGCAACTGCGCCGGCGGTGCAGGAAGACCGCGCTGTTGTGTCGCAGGCGGATGAGGGGGCGGCCGAGGCGTTCGAACCGGTTGAGGCGAGGGCGAACGGCGAGGCGGCCGCGCCATCGATGGAAAACCCCGACGAGACGAACGTGTGGCCGACGGCTTCGGAGGAAGCGGCGTTTTTATCGGAGGCGCGGGGACGCGGCGAAGTCGTGGTGCCGGTGGCGCGCGAAACGGCGGAGGAGGTGGAGGAAAACGCGAAGGCGCTGCCGAAGTTGAGCGAGCTGGTGGAGCGGATTCCGCCGGAGACGCGCGAGTTGCTGGACGAGTTGTTTCGGGCGCGGTTCGTGGCGGTGAAGCGGGTTCCGAAGAAAGCGTTGAAAGGTGAAGCTGCGCGCTGAGGTGCGTTTTGGCGGGGTAGACACGTAAGCGTCGCTTGCAGAAATGATCAGGCTGGCTGGGGCTCGCGAAGCGTCTGGTAGACCAGACCATATTCGCGTTCATGTAGGACGGCTTCGTGAATGTGGACGTGACGATAGGCGGGGGCGCCGAGCACGGTCAGAACCTCGCGTTTAAAACTCGATGACGCCTTGTAGCCGAGAACGACTCTTCGAACCGACTCGATGGGGTTGGGTTCCTGCCAAGGTGTGGCGGGTTTTCCCGGCAAGGGGTTCAATGAGATGAAGTGAAGCAGCCGGCCCCCCACCCACGAGGCGTGAGGTCGTTCCGCTCAGCGTGGACTTGCGCGGGATTCGGCGCGGGCTATGAGTTCTCGTCATGAGCACGACCGAGATTCTGGCTGAGTTGCCCCGGCTTACAGCGCTGGAACGCGAGAGCATTCGCACGCGGCTCGACGAAATCGATTCGAGCGCGCCAGCGACGGCGGAAGAGAAACTCCTGATCGATGAACGGGTGGCGGCTTACCGGCAGAATCCAAGTGCCGGGGTGACTTGGCATGCGGCGGAGGAAGAGATTCGAGGTCAACTCGGTTTGTGAGCATCCCGGTCATCCTGACTGACCCCTGAGGCGAAAGCCGATGTGGCGGAGTCCGTCGCTTGGTATCAGCAACGTAGCATTGTTGCAGCCGAGCGTTTTCTCACAGAAGTCGGAGCGGCCATCAGCCGGATCGAAGCGCAACCTACGGCTCATGTCATTATCGATGCAGAGACCGGGACGCGACGTGCTCTGCTTCGAAGATTTCCGCACCGTTTGCTCTATCTCGTCGACGGGCCGCGTCTCGTCGTTTTTGCGGTTATGCATCCTCGCCGCGATACCTCGACTTGGCAGAAGCGGCTGAAGTGAACGGAGCCGCTGATCGAATGACTATTCGGTCCAGACTCCGTTTACTATTTCACGGCGGCCTTCGATGCCGAGGTTGTAGAGGTAGGTTTCGACGCGCTGATCGGCAAAAGGCGGCTGGAGCGGGACGGGTTCGCGGCGGTAAAGGCCTTCGGGCACGCCTTCGAACGCGTCGAGGCGGGCGAGCGCGGCGGGCGTGACGGACCAGACTTCGCCGGAGACGCCGGTGCGATCGTCGGGGGCGGGGACGAGTCCGGGGTATTCACCGAGATGATACAGGCGATGGCCGGCGAGCGTGCGGGCCGCGCCGACGAAGATCTGATCGGCGAGGTGGCGGTGATTGGCGCAGCCGCGTTTGAGCGTGCCGTAAACGAAGAGGAGGAATCTTTCAGGCATGGTGGAACCCGACGTCCTCGTCGGGTTGGTGTGCGGATGCGGCGTTCGTCAGCCCGACGGGGACGTCGGGCTCCCCCTAAAGCAGTTCGACGACGACCGCGGTGGTGTTGTCGCGGCCGGAGTTTTGGACGGCGGTTTCGACGAGGTGCTGGGCGAGCGACGGGCCGGGCGGCGTGGTGCGGACGAGTTCGTCGAGCTGACGGTCCCAGAGCCCGTCGACGAGGCCGTCGGAGCAGATGACGAAACGGTCGCCGACGTTGTGGCCGACGGCGCCGACCTGGGGGTCGATGAACTGGTTGCCGGCGCCGAGGGCTTGCTGGAGCGAACTGCGGCGGGGGTCGGTGCGTTGCTCGCGTTCGTTGATTTTGCCGCTGCGGCGGAGCTTGCCGACGATGCTGTGATCGTGGCTGACCTGGGTGAAGCCGCCCTCCTGCGGGAAAAAGTAGAGGCGGCTGTCGCCGATGTGGCCGAAATACATCCATTCGGGGGTGAACCAGCCGAGCGTGAGCGTGCAGCCCATGCCGGCGCATTCCTCGTAGGAGTAGCCGAGCTTCATGAGGTCGGCATGGATGTCGGAGAAGAGTTCGATGAGGATGTCCTGAAAGCCGCTCGAGAGGCCGGAGGCGCGCAGACGGAATGCGCGCGGGAGCAGGCGGGCGACGCGGTCGACGGTGATACGGCTGGCGAATTCGCCGGATTTGGCGCCGCCCATGCCGTCGCTGACGGCGAAGACGAAATCGGAGCCGGCGAGGGGGGCGTCGCCGGTCTTGCCGAGGTAGCGCAGTTCGTGTCCGTCGAAATTGAGCGCGAGAAAAGCGTCCTCGTTGTTGGGGCGGAAACGGCCGACGTGCGTGAGGCCGGACCAGCGGACGCGGGTGGAGGCGGGCGGCGCGGTATCGGTCGGCGCGGGCGGGGTGGCGGCGGAGCCGTCGGGGGTGCTCATTGAGCGATGGTCGGTTTTAACGAAGCGCCGTCCGCCCCGTTTTCGAGGAGGGTGGCGAACTCGAAATCGATGATACAGAACCGGCCGTCGGCGATGCGGTAGGTGATGTTGCGCAGTTCGCGGTCCTCGTGGCGGACGCCGTATTTCTCGAGTTCGGCAAAGATTTCGACCTGGCGCTCGGGATTGAGCTGGTCGACGCGGCCGCCGCAGTGGGAGGTGACGATTTGCAGCGCGTCGGGATGGACCTCGAGCAGCTTGGGGACGAAGGTGCAGCCGCGTTCGGCGAGCCGCTGGAGCACCTTGACCTCGTGCTCGAAGCGCTCCCGGGCCATGTGTCCGCGAAAGGTTTTCTGCACCCGACCGTCGTAGCCGATGCGAACGAGGGCGCGGGCGGTGTCTTTGATTTCCTGCATGGGCGAGTGCCAAGTGATTTCACGGGCGAGGGCATGGCAAGCGCGGTTGTTGCAACGTGGACTGCGCCGGAAAATTGCGGTCAGGCGGGCGGATGGCGGCGGGCCAGCGCTCTGGGCGGCGGGGCGGAGCACGGCGCTGGGAGCAGGCAAGGGAGGAACCGACGGCGCGCGTCATAAGGCAATAAGGCGGCCAAGTTCTGATCGCTTCTGGCATACGACGTGCTAATTCCCCGGCCGGTGCTGTGTCTGTGTTTGCCGAGGTTGGGCGTCCCTTGCCCACTTGACGTTCACGGCGCTCGCCCCCCAAAAAACTCGACTCAATCCGACTCCTCTATGGCCAAATACAAACTGGAATACATCTGGCTCGACGGCTACACGCCCCTGGCCGGCTTGCGCAGCAAGACCCAAATCAAGGACTACGCCAGCTTCCCGAAGCTCGAAGAACTTCCCCTCTGGGGCTTCGACGGCAGCTCGACGCAGCAGGCGGAGGGCAAGAGCTCCGACATCGTGCTGAAGCCGGTTGCGGTGTTTCCGGATTCCACGCGCAAGAACGGCGTGCTCGTGATGTGCGAGACCTATCTCCACTCGGGCGAGCCGCACCCGAGCAATTCCCGGGCGACCATCCCGGACGATCCGGACACGTGGTTCGGCTTCGAGCAGGAGTATTTCCTTTTCAAGGACGGCGCGCCCCTCGGCTTCCCGCCCGGTGGCTATCCCGGTCCGCAAGGCCCCTACTACACGGGCGTCGGCTACAAGAACGTCGGCTCGGTGGCGCGTGAGATCGTCGAGAAGCACATCGACCTGTGTCTCGATGCCGGCATCAACATCGAAGGCATCAACGCCGAGGTCGCGAAGGGCCAGTGGGAGTTCCAGATCTTCGGCAAGGGCTCGAAGAGCGCGGCCGACCAGATGTGGGTGGCGCGCTACATCCTCACGCGTTTGACGGAGAGCTACGGCATCGATATCGAGTGGCGCTGCAAACCGATCCTCGGCGCCTTCAACCAGGCGCTTGACTGGAACGGCTCCGGCATGCACTCGAATTTCTCGACCAAGCACATGCGCGAAGTCGGCGGCAAGGCCTACTTCGAGAAGCTCATGGCTGCGTTCAACAAGCACATGGACGAACACATCGCCGTTTACGGTCCGGAGAACCACCTCCGCCTCACCGGTCTCCACGAGACGCAGTCGATCGACAAGTTCACCTACGGCGTGGCCGACCGCGGCGCCTCGATCCGGGTTCCGCACAGCTTCATCAAAGCTGACTACAAGGGCTACCTCGAGGATCGCCGTCCGAACTCCGCCGCCGATCCGTATCTCGTCGCCGGCCGCATTCTGAAGACGATTCAGACGGTGCCGACCAGCTAAGCTTCCAGTTCGCTCAGCGATCGACCGCGCCGCGTGCTCGCACATGTGGCGCGGTTTTTTTTGCTCGGACGCGACGGGCGCGGGCGCATGGTGGGGGACCCGACCTTGGAAAACTCCCGCTTCAACTTTGGCGAGCGCGGTCGCGCCGCAGTTTGGGAATGGGCGCAGGTCGCACTGCTGGTGGCGAATCTCGCATGGACGACGTATTGCCTCGGCGGATACCGGCCGGAGACGATGGTGGGGTCGAGTGCGTTGACGGGGGCGCTGTTGGCGGTGCATCTGCTGGGCAGGGGGTGGAGCGCGTGGTCCTCAACGCGCTCGGACGCGACGCTGTTTCGATTTCACCCCGCAGGATGGTGGTTCGTGCCGTTTCTCGTTTATGCGGCGGCGAACGTCGCATGGGTGTCGCCGGTGCCGTGGATCGGCTGGCGCGACTGGCTGGGCTGGGCGCAGATGATCGCGGTTTTCTGGGTGGTGTTGAACGGCGTGCGTTCGCGCGACGCGCGGGCGGCGCTATTTTGGTCGCTGGTGGCGATCGGTTTCGTGGCGGTGCTGTTCGCCTGTTATCAGCGATTCGTGAAACCGGACTGGCTGGCGATGGGGCGGACGCAGGCGAACCAGTTCATCGGGCGGGCGAGCGGGCCGTTTGGCATTCCGAACAGCCTGGCGGCGCTGTTGCTCTTGTTGCTGCCGCCGATGATCGGGCTGGTGTTTCAGCGCGGCGCGAGCGCGGTGCAGCGGGTGTTGGGCGGCTATCTGGCGCTGGTGTTCGCGTTTGGGATTTTTCTGACGATCAGCCGCGGCGCGTGGCTCGCGCTGGTGCTGGTCGCCGTGGCGTGGCCGGTGTTTGCGCGGCGCGGCGCGTGGTGGCGACGTCTGACGTGGGCGGCGGTGGCGATGGCGGCGCTCGGCGGGACGGTGGCGACGCTATTCTGGACGGTGCCGCGCGTGCGCGACCGGTTGACGTCGCTGCAGCTCGATGAGGGCGAGCGGACGCGTCCAATCATGTGGCGCGGCGCGTGGAAGATATTCGAGGAGCATCCGGTGTGGGGCAGCGGCGGCGGGAGCTATAATGTGGTGTTCGAAAAGCACCGGCCGGCGCGTTTTCAGGATGAACCGGTTTGGACGCATAACGATTATTTGAATACGCTCAGCGACTACGGGGCGGTCGGGTTTGGATTGTTTTTCGGGGCGTGCGCGGCGGTCGGCGTGGGGGTGTGGCGGTCGGCTCGGCGGAGGCGGTTGGCTGATGTGGGTGCGGCTGAAACGGGAGGATGGTGGGGCGCGCGGAGCGCGCCTCGCCTGCCCCTCGACAGGCTCGGGGCCCTGCGCGCGCCGAACGGGCAAGCAGGCTCCTACCTTTGTGCGGGGATGGCGGCGTTTGCGTTGCAGCTTGGCGTCGACTTTCACCTGAAGATTCCCGCGCTCGCGATGGCGTTTGCGATGGTGGCGGCGTTGGCGGTGCAGGAATTTTGGCCGGTGATCGCGGAGGCTGAAGGGGGCGCGCGAAACGCGCGGCGTTTTGGATGCGCGGTCGGATCGATCGCGGTGTTGGCGGGTGTCATTTTCTTCGCGGCGCCGGTGTATCGGGCGGAGGCGCTGCGTTATGGGGCGCGGCAGGAGATGGATCGGATGGCGGTGCGGCAGTTGCCGGAGAGCGAGTGGCCGCCGGTGTTGTCTTGGCTGCGCGCGGACTTGCAACGGGCGGTGGAGATCGACCCGGCGAATGGACGGGCGTGGGCGGAATATTCCTACGCGAATGCGCTGTGGGCGCGGGCGGAGCCGGCGAACGCGGCGCGGCATGGCGCGGAGGCGTTGCGCGCGGCGGATCGGGCGCTGGCGTGTTCTGCGGTGGTGCCGGAGTTCTGGCTGCGACGCGGTGTGGCGCTCAACGTGTTGGGCCGGCGGGTGGAGGCGGGCGGAGCGTTCGTCGAGGCGTTGAAACTCGCGCCGGCGAATGCGGTGGCGTGGTATTATCACGCGGTGCACCTGAGCCTGGATCGCGCGGAAGCGGGGCGGGCGCGGGCGGCGGTGGACTTTGCCTTGCGCCTTGACCCTCAAAACGGCGACGCGCAAGCATTGCGCCGGCGCCTGACGGAACGCGGTCGCTCTCCCTAATCCAGTTCTCATGCGACTGCTTAAATCGATTTCGTGGCTGGGGCTGTGCGGCCTGCTCGCTTTTGTGGCCGCGACGGCTCACGGCCAGCAAGCGTCGACGCGCGTGGCCGGGCGGATCGTGGCGGCGAAGGTCACCGGCACCGTCACGGCACGCAACACGGTCGACGGAACGCAGCGCGCGCTGGCGACGAACGATCCGTTGTCGCAGAACCACGAAATCACCACGGGTGCCGGCGCGAGCGTGGTGCTGGTGTTTTCCAACGGCGCTTCGCTGAACCTCGGTGCGGACTCGACGCTGTCGATCGACGAATTTTTGCAGGATCCGTTTGCGACGGAGATCTCGGTGGCGGAGCTGACGGAGGAGCCGACGACGTCGACGACGAAGGTGAATCTCACGCGGGGCGAACTGGTCGGCAACGTGAAGCGTTTGAAACACGGCGAAGGCTCGACGTTCACCGTCAACACGCCGGTGGGCGCGGCGGGCATTCGCGGGACGACCTTCCGCATCGTGTTCCGGCCGGACGCGAGCGGCCGGGTGTTTTTCACGCTGAGCACGGCGGAGGGCGCGGTGTTGTTCGAAGCGCCGGCGGCGGAAGGCGTAAGCGTCGAGACGGGCAAGGAGGTCGTCGTGAGCGTGGACGTGACGGTCGATGCCGACACGGGCACGGTGACGATCAACGGACCGGCCGAGGTGGCGGCGCCGGTCGACATGCCGGTCGCGACGCAGACGGCGATCGCGGTGCAGGCGCAGGAAATTGTCACGGCGGCGACGACGGTGATCATCAGCACGACGACGAGCGGCAGTTCGACGAACCCGAACCAAGGCGGGGGCAGCTCCTCGAACGGTGACGCTCGTTTCACGCCGAGCAACGAGGTGGTGCCCAATACGGGTCCGATTCGGCAGACGACCACGGGCGACGGGCAGACGCTGTGAGGCGGCGGGAGCGCTGAAAGAAAACGGACGAGGACGTCCGTTCTCCGTTTGGTGTGACGACAGTCGAGGGATGGCGGAGGCGCGGGAAATCTGCTTCCTTCGGTGAACGGCGCTGCGTAGCTTGCGCGGCGTGGTCCAGCCGAAGAAGAAACCCGCGCTCGCATCGTGGCGCTGGCTTTTGTTGCTGCCGATTCCGCTGGCGTGGTGCGTCGCGGCGCAGCTGGGTGGGTTGACGTTTTTGGAGGAGAAGCTGCTCGACGGGCGGTTTCGCTATCGCGGGGAGCGGCCGGCTCCGGTGAAGGTGGTTTACGTCGACATCGACTCGCAGTCGATCAGCGAGATCGGCGGGACGCCGTGGAGCCGGCACTATTTTGCGAAGGTCGCGGCGGCGCTGATCGAGCGGGCGCAGGTGAAGGCGGTCGGCATCGATGTGGTCTTTTCGGAGAACGGCGTGGCCGAATCGATCGACTGGAAGAAGCGCGTCGAAGGGAATCGCGAGTTGGCGCGTTACCTCGCGAAGGGGCCGCCGGTGGTGGTCGCGGCGTCGTATGCGGCGGCGATCGATCGCGATATCAACGGTGAACTGATCCAGCGCGAACTGCCGCGCGTGAGTGAGCTGAAGGCGGGCGAAGCGGGTGAGCCGCCGGAGCTGCCGAGTTTCCGGATCAACGAAAACGACGCGCGCCGGCAGTGGTCGCCGGCGTTGATCGGGTTGATCGATTCGCTCGATGGCGGCACGCGGGTGGTGCCGGCGTATGCGCCGACGGTGTTGCGGACGTATTGGCATCTGTCGATCGAGCTGGCGCGGTTGCACTACGGGCTGGCGCCGGAGGGTGTGAGTGCGGCGGGCGATCGCATCGAGTTGCGGCGGGCGGATGGTGCGTTGGTGACGGCGATTCCGCTGCGCGACGGGCAGATGATGGAGGTGAACTGGTTCTCGGCGTGGCTTTCGCCGCATAATCCGCGCGTGGGTTTTTCCACGGTGTTTCACTACGCGGAGATGCTAATGTCGGAGAAGCTGGAGGAGCGGACGGCGGCGGAGGCGTTTTTCGCGCAGGAGGATTTCAAGGAGGCTCTCGTGCTGATCGGGCCGGTCGATCCGCTGGAGCAGGATCTGGCGCCGACGCCGTTCGATGCGGCGCCGGTGCCGAAGGTGGGTATCCACGGCAATCTCGTGAAGACGATCGTCGCGGGGGAGTATTTAACGCGGTTGCCGACGGTGGGGGGCGTGGCGTGGGCGGAGTATGCGTTGGTGTTCGGGTTGACGGGGCTGGTGGCGTTGCTGGCGATGAGTGGTGGGGCGCGGAGCGTGACGGCGAAGATCGCGAGCGTGGGCGGAATGGCGGTGTATGCGTGGCTGGCGTTCGTGCTGTTCGAGGCGGAGCACCTGGTGTTGCCGCTGGCGGCGCCACTCGGGGCGGCGTTCACGACGAGCTTCGCGGGCGTGATCTGGCAGTTGGTGGAGGAGCAGCGGCAGAAAGGGCGGATCAAGGGGATGTTTGGGACGTATGTCTCGCCGCAGCTGGTGGAGCGGATGGTAGAGTCGGGCGAGGATCCGCAGCTCGGCGGACACGAGGACGAGATCACGGCGTATTTCTCGGACATCCAGTCGTTCTCGAGTTTTTCGGAACAGCTCGGATCGGGGCCGCTCGTCGAGCTGATGAACGAGTATCTGACGGCGTGCACGGACATCGTGCAGGAGGAAGGCGGGACGCTGGACAAATACATCGGTGACGCGGTGGTCGCGATGTTCGGCGCGCCGATCGCGCTGCCGGATCATGCGTATCGCGCGTGCGTGGCGTCGCAGCGCGTGCACCTGCGGCTCGGGGAGCTGCGCGAGAAGTGGAAGGCCGAAGGGGCAAAGTGGCCCGAGATCGTGGGGCGGATGCAGTCGCGCATCGGGTTGAACTCGGGGCGGGCGACGATCGGCAATATGGGGAGTCGCACGCGTTTCAATTACACGATGATGGGGGACAACGTGAACCTGGCGGCGCGGATGGAGAGCGGCGCGAAAGCGTATGGCGTTTACACGATGGTGACGGAGGCGACGAAAACGGCGTGCGAGCGGCACGGCGGCGACCGGCTGGTGTTTCGGTTTCTCGACAAGATCGTGGTGAAAGGACGTTCGCAGCCGGTGCCGGTTTACGAAGTCGTGGGGCTGAAGGAGAACGTCGGTGCGGAGACGCGGGCGTGTCTCGAGTGTTTTGCGAAAGGGATCGAGCGCTACCTGGCGCAGGCGTGGGACGAGGCGATCGCGCTGTTTCGCGAGAGTGCGACGCTCGAGCCAAACGTGCCGGGGAAGACGCCGGGCGTGGAAACGAATCCGTCGCTGGTGTTGATCGAGCGGTGCGAAACGATGAAGGCGGAGCCGCCGGGCGCGGGTTGGGACGGGGTGTATGTGATGAAGTCGAAGTGAGTTTTTTCAACGCGGAGGGCGCGGGTTCGGAAGGGAGAGGAGCTTGCAGGCGGGCAAAGGCATCCCGCTGCTCACGCAGCGAGCCACCAGGAAATAGGAAATCGCCTGCGAGCAGGCTCCTGCCCTGGAGAGAATTCTGGAAAAAAATGTGGCGGGGCGGCGGCTAAGTTGCTGGCATCCGGGGGTTGACGATGACTACCCCGATTGAAGCCCTGGCCGTGATCGACGGCGCGTTGTGTGAGTTGGGTCGCGCGGGCGATCGCACGCTTTGGCATACACCGCTCGCTACGGCGGTCGTCGAGTTTCGTCGCGGTGCGCTCTGCACGTATGTGCGGGAACATCCCTTTGGGCTGCTGCCGGGGATTCCGAATCTTTACTGCCTCGATGGCGCGCACCGGTTGCAGTGGATGGCCGAGTGGCCGGACATGAGCGATCCTTGCGCGGTGATCGTCGACGAGACGGAGGGTGAACTGGTCGTGAGGGCGGTGAGCGGCGCGGTCGTGCGGCTCGAAGCGGCGACGGGAAAACTGATTCGCTGGGAACGCAAGGTCGCGGCGACGGCGTGAGACAGCGGTGGTGTTGGGGGCCGCCTCGAGGTTGAGTTTGAAGCGAGTCGGGGCCGGAGGTAGGGCCTGCTGGCAGGCGATATGACGCGTCGAAGCCCGCTGCTCACGCAGCGAGCCACTTCGAATCGCCGGCCAGCAGGCGTCTGCCTCCGATCCGGAAATGCTTTCGCAAAAATTCTGACCCAAATTCCTCAGCCGCGCGCTTTGGTCTTGGGCGGCATCGGGAGCGGGGCGGTGCGCGAGGGCATCGGGGCGAACTGAGGGGCGGTGAGGCCGCGCACGAGGTCGGCGACTTTCACCGGCTGGCCGGTTTCGAAGCAGCGGTTGGCGGCGATGCCGACGAGGATGGAGGCGGCGCCGCCGCGTTCGTCGGAGGCGCGCTTGTATTTGTCGGCCGGAGCGTCGGGCAGGAAGATTTCGTCGAGCATGACCTTGTCGCCGCCGCCGTGGCCGCCGGTGCCGGTCCAGGGCTCGACCTCGCGGGGTTCCCCGCGCAGCGGAATGACTTTGGTGGTGATGCCGCCGGCGGCGATGCCGCCCTGCACGGTGTCGGTGCCGTTGACGTAAACCTGTTCGACGATCGTGTGCTCGATGCGGCCGAGCGTGCCGTTGAAGACGATGGTGTAGCCCTCCCAGGAATTGAAGGCGTTGAGCGAGTAGGTGAGGGTGACGCCGTTGTCGTAGTTCACCAGGACGTTCATCGTATCCTCGATGTCGATACGCGGATTCCACACGCACTGGTCGCGGAAGTAGCCGTCGTGTTTTTCCTGGTCGAGGTAGAGCGATTTGAGGCCCGGGTTGTCGGCGAGGGAGAAGAAGAACCCGCATTGGTCCTGCTCGGGGCAGGTGTGGCAGCGTTCGTGGTGGCTTTTGAGGCCGAAGCGTTTCGCCATCGCGGGCGTGTAGAACTCGCGTTTGCCGGTGGCGAAGACGGTTTCGGGCATGGCGCCGAGCCACCAGTTGACGAGGTCGAAGTGGTGGGTGGATTTGTGCACCATCAGCCCGCCGGAGTATTTCTTCTCGCCGTGCCAGCGGCGGAAGTAGTCGGCGCCGTGGTGGGTGTTGAGCATCCAGTGGAAGTCGACGGAGAGGATCTCGCCGATTTCGCCGCTCATGAGGATGTCCTTCACCTGGGTGCGGGGCGGCGAGTAGCGGTAGTTGAAGGTGACGCGGAGGTTGCGGCCGGTGGATTTTTTGGCGTCGAGGATGCGCTGGCATTTGTCGGCGGTGGTCGTCATCGGTTTTTCAGTGATGACGTCGTGGCCGGCCTGCATGGCGCGGACGATGTAGTCGTCGTGCGTCGAATCCATGGTGGTGACGATGACGATGTCGGGTTTGGTCTCGGCGAGCATGCGCTCGAAATCGGCCGCGGCATACGCGGGCGGCGGCGTGGCGCCGTTGGCGGTGGAGCGGCGGCGGGAGAGTTCGAGGCGGCCGGCGTTGGAGTCGCAGAGGCCGACGAGTTCGGCGTGTGCGGCGTAGGTTTTCTCGATTGCGTCCTTGAACATCGAATGCCGCGAGCCGGTGCCGACGATCGCGTAGCGCTTGCGGCGGCCCGAGGCGGTGGTCGAGGCGGCGGCGCCGAAGACGGACGGGCCGAGCGTGGCGACGCCGAGGCTGGCGAGGGAAGCGGTTTTGACGAACGTGCGACGGTCGATGAGCGAAGGGGTGGGGGTGTTCATAGGGGTTACAGGGTGGAGCGAAAGAGGATGACGAGGAGGCGAGATTCAAGTTGCGGAGCGCGCTCGTCGTTGCGCGCGGCGAGGCGGGCGCGCGGGGACACGAAGGGAGACGCGGAATTCGGGGCGCGTGGGGATGCGCGCGCCTACCTTTTTTGGAATCGAGTAGCCAGGGAGGTTGCCCTCCCCTGGCTCTCACACCACCGGACATGCGGTTCACGCATCCGGCGGTTCCTCAAGAGGAGGAGTTGGCGCAGGCGTTCAGGGTATCGAGCAGGTTGATG
>JAEYYL010000190.1 GCA_023430825.1 Verrucomicrobiota bacterium
TCTGCGGGGGGCCCCCCCCCCCCCTCCGCCCCCGACTGCCGCTCATTTCTCCGTCGTTTCCGCCAGCCGCGCAACGAGCTTTTCCTTCTGTTTCTGCAAAGCCTCCTCGCGAATCGTCGCCAGCAGCGCCCGCGCGTGGTCCGGCTTGCCCTGCAAAATCAACACGTTCGCCGCGTGCAGCCGCATCGTCTCCCGCTCGACCGCCGTCGGCGCCTTCTCCTCGAGCGCGCCCCACGCCTTCAACGCCGCATCCCAGTCCGGCGGATCGAGGTGATAGAACGATTCTGCGTGACGATACGTGAACTCGATGCGATCCGGCGCGAGCTCCGCCGCCTTCTTGAAGGCCTCGTGAATCGCGCGATCGATCGCCTCCCGCTGCCACTCGCCCGATTTCAGAAAATCGTCGCGCGCCTCATACAACAGCGTGCCGAGCTGGTAGTGATACAGCGGCTCCTCCGGCGCGAGTTTCACCGCCTCCATGAAATAACTCGCCGCATCCAGCGGCCGGCCTTCCTCCGCGAGATAATTGCCGAGCTGGTTTTTCACCAGCGGCAGATTCGGATCGAGCTGGTTCGCCTTGAGCAACATCGCCGCGCCTTCGCGCCCCTGACCCACCTTGCCGAGCAGATAACCGTAAGTCGCAAAACCCGCCGCCGATTGCGGGTTCTGACGCAAAAACCCCTCGTAGCTCCGGCACAACCGCTCGATCTGCTGGCGAAAATTCTCCTCGTCGAAATACGGATTGTCCGGCGCCGCCGTCGCCAGCAAATCCCGCTGCCGCTGCGCGAGCTGACGCAACTGCTGGTCCGCCAGCGTCTCGCTCTCCTCCGCCAGCGCCACCGAGTTCACCGCACCCACAGCCAGCACCAACCGCCACACCCAGGCGAACCCCCGCCTCCGCGCGGGCCGGTTCCATTGGCGTCCGCCTGCGTAGCGATCGCGTGTGCCAGAGCCCACCCGCGCCATCGCGCGACTGAAAAGCGATCGAAAAAAGAAAAGCGTCATCGGGCCGAGTGCGACATCCTCGCCCCGCTCAAGTGCCGGCGCAATCCGCGAACGCACCGTCAGGGTGGGCTTCAGTCCGCCGCTCCGCCCCGCCCCTCGCCCCTCGCCCCTCGCCTTCCGCCACCCTGCCCGCCGAACTCCACTCCCGCCACGCCCCCCATCAGCGCACCCTGCCTTCTCCCTTAAACTCACTTCAACCCATCGCTCCATCGTCGCATCCCCCTCCGCGCCGCCCGGCACAATGTCATATAATGTATGACATTCTCCCCTCCGCCTCGCCTCCGCATTGACCGGAAACTTTTTTCGTCCGAGTCCCCGCCGGCGCAGCCAGTTACGCTTCACTGGCCCCGGGTTTCGCCGCCGCGTTTGCCGCGCGCGAAAACCCGCCCTCATGTGTTCATGTGAACACACACCCTGCGCCGTCGCCCCCGCGTCCGCCGCCTCCCCACGGACGCGGCGCGAGCATCAACCCGCCGAATCGTTTCCAACAACTCTACCTCGCCGCCGATCCCGACTGCCCCGACGACGAACGCCCCCATCCCCGCACGCAGTTTTTCCACGACGCCACCGAATCGCTCCTCACGAAAAACGACAGCCCCGACGTCGGTTTCGCCTACGGTCTCAACGCCTACCGCGGCTGCGAACACGGCTGCGCCTACTGCTTCGCCCGCCCCTACCACGAATACCTCGGCTGGAGCAGCGGCCTCGATTTCGAGACGAAAATCCTCGTCAAACTCCGCGCGCCCGAACTCCTCCGCCGCGAACTCACCGCCCCGCGCTGGCAGCCGCAGCCGATCGCGATGAGCGGCGCCACCGACTGCTACCAGCCCGCCGAACGCCAGTTTCGCCTCACCCGCCAGTGCCTCGAGGTCTGCGCCGAACTGCGCCACCCGATTTTCATCATCACGAAAAACGCCTTGGTCACGCGCGACCTCGACATCCTGCGCGAACTCGCGCGTTTCAACTGCATCGCCGTCCACGTGTCCGTCACTTCGCTCGACACCGACCTCGCCGGCGAGCTCGAGCCCCGCGCCTCCCGACCCGCCGCCCGCCTCGCCGCCATCCGCGAACTCAGCGCCGCCGGCATCCCGACCGGCGTCATGGTCGCGCCGATCATCCCCGGCCTCACCGACCACGAAATGCCCGCGATCCTGCAAGCCGCCGCCGACGCCGGTGCGCAGCGCGCCGGCCATGTCCTGCTCCGCCTCCCGTTCGCCGTGAAAGACATTTTCACTCAATGGCTCGACGACCATGCACCGACGAAAAAGAAACGCATTGTCGACCGCCTCCTCACGCTCCACGGCGGAAAACTCTACGACAGCCAGTGGGGAAAACGCATGAGCGGCGAGGGCATCTTCGCGCAGCAACTCCACGAACTTTTCCAGGTCACCGCGCGCCGCGCCGGCCTCAACCACCGCGAGTTCGAACTCGCCTCCGACCACTTCCTCCGCCCCGGCGGACGCCAGCTCGAACTGTTTTAGGTCACCGCCCTCGCCGCCGCGCGCCGGACTTGCCGCACCCCCCGCGACTCCGTCTCATCGCCCCATGCAGCACATCCGCGTCATCGGCCTCGATGCCGACGATACCCTCTGGCACAACGAGACCATCTTCGAACGCGTGCACGAACGCTACCGCGCGCTGCTCTCCCATTATCACGACGCCGCCACGGTCGATCGCACGCTCCTCGCCACCGAGCGTCGCAACCTCGAACTCTACGGCTACGGCGTGAAGGGCTTCACCCTCTCCGCGATCGAAACCGCGATCGAACTCTCCAGCGGAAAAATCCGCGCCGACGAGATCCGCACCCTCATCGATCTCGGCCGCGCCATGCTCGATCACCCCGTCGAACTGCTCGACGGCGTCGCCGATACCGTCGCCTCGCTCGCGCGCACCCACCGCCTGATCCTCATCACCAAGGGCGACCTCCGCGACCAGCAGCGCAAACTCGCCAAGTCCGGCCTCGCCGCACACTTCAGCTTCATCGAGATCGTCTCCGAAAAAGACCCCGACACCTACGCCACCATCCTGCGTCGCCAGGAAATCGCGCCCGTCGAATTTCTCATGGTGGGCAACTCGCTGAAATCCGACGTGCTCCCCGTCCTCGAAATCGGCGCCGCCGCCCTCCACGTCCCGTATCACCTCACCTGGATGCTGGAGCGCTCCGACCACGTGCCCGACGCCCCCGGCCGCTTCTTCCAACTCAGCGCCCTCCGCGACCTCCCCGCGCTCCTGGCGCGCACGTAGTTCCGTCAGAGCGTTGCACAAGCCAGTCAGCCGGACTCGGCAGGTAGGCGCCTGCTTGCCGGCGATTGCTGTCTGACGTGGCTCGCTGCGTGAGCAGCGGGATCGCACACCCTCGCCTGCAAGCAGGCTTGTCTCCTACCCCGAACCGCCACCCACCCGCCCCCTCAGCCCTTCGCCTCGCCCATCTTCTCGCCCTCGAGCGCGTAGATCCCGGTCATGTAACCGTTCTCGAACATCGCGCCGACCTTCAGCTCGCCGTAAAACGACACCGGCACGTCCATCAACGCCCGCACACCTTTCGGCATCCGCACCACCACCCATTCGTTCATGTTCGGCACCGCGCCGTAGCAGCACATCGCCGCGTCCTTCACCAACAGAAATTCCGTCACGAGGCCCTTCTCCATTTTCGTCGGCAGCATGAAGCCCGTTACGATCGCCTTCTTCCCGCTCCAGCTTTTTACCTCCGCCGGAATCTGTTCCTCGCCCGTCGGCAAGGCGGCATTCGGATCCGCCGCCGCATCGAACGCCGGCGCCACGAAACTGTAATTCGCCAGCCGGTCGAAACCCAGCCGCAGATAACCGTTCTCCACCTCCGGCGCCGCCGCCGCACGCAGCGAAACCGACGCCAGCAGCCCCAACCCCACGACAAACGTCAACAGGCGCGAAAGTTTCATGTGCCCGGGAAACCTGCACACCCCGCGCCCACCGTCAAAAACTTTGCCCGCCCGCCGCGAAATCGCACCGCGCACCGTCCTCTTCATTCCTCGCCCGTCTCCGCTCATGACACCGGCGCCAGCGTCTCCGCCACCGGCGTGCGATACGCCTTCAACGCCGGCACGATCCCGCCCAGTGCGCACAACGCGATCATCCCGAGCGGACACCACACCAGCACCGGATGCCACTGCGCCACGTCCAGCACCACGCCCGTCTGCGCGCGAATCACGCGCGCCACCGTCGCAAACAACCCCGCATAAATCGCCAGCCCCACCCCCGCGCCCAGCGCGCCGATCACCGCCGCCTCGCTCACCACCGCGCCGAAAATCGTCCGCCGCCGCGCCCCGAGCGCGCGCAAGATCGCCAGGTCGCGCCGCCGCGCACTCATCGAGCTGTAAATGCTCGCCAGCACCGAGCCCGCCGCCACCAGCGCCACGAGATACGCCACCAGCTCCAGCACGCGATCGAACCACGAAATTTTTTGAAACAGCTCTGCGACGATCGTCCCCACCGGATACGCAAACGTCAGCCGGTTGCCCTGCTTGTTATACATCATGTCGAGCATGAAGCCCGCCGTCGACGCCCGCAGTTGCACCAGCACCGCGCTCACATCCGTCGCCGCACTCGCCTGATGCCCGCTCATCGTCTGCAGCCCTTCCAGCGGAATCCAGATCACGCGGTCCGCCGGCGTGTTCGTCGGCTCCAGCACGCCGACCACGGTGAACGTCTCCGCATGCACGTTCTCCTCGTCGAAGGTCAGTCCGTGAAACGGATGAAACGTGTCGCCCACCTTCAACTGCAACCGCTCCGCCGCGAAACTTCCCACCACCGCCTCGTCCTGGTCGCGCGCAAACACCCGCCCGCCCTCCGCCACCGCGAACTTTTTTCCCGCCGCGTATTCCACGTCCGTCAACATCTCCGGCAGCGTGCCGACGAGCCGGTAACCGCGGAGATTGTCGCCGACCGCGATCGGCATCGCCGTCTTCACCGCCGGGTGACGCTTGATCGCCTCGTAATCGCTCCACGCGATGTTCCCCGGCGACGCCTCGAGATGAAAAATCGCGTTGAGCACGAGCTGCAGTTTAGATCCGCGCGCGCCGAGCACCGCGTCGAAACCCGTGTTCGCCGACGTAAACGCCGCCTGCGACTGCACCTTCACCGCCCACACGCACATCAACAGTCCGCACGCCAGCGCGATGCTGCCCGCCGTGACGACCGTCGAGAGCGCATGCTGCCGCAGCGAGCGATAGATGATCAGCGGGAGAGTCATGCGGCGCACCTCCGGTGCGGAAGCTCCAAGCCCCAAGCTCCAAGCGCCAATGAAACTTCAAACCTCAAACTTCCAACCCAACCTCCGTCCGCCTCCGCGCAATTGAGCATTGAAGCTTGGAATTTCATTGGAGCTTGGTCCTTGGAGCTTGGAGCTTCTGCGCCAACGGCGCATTGATTTCCGCAAAATCCCGCACGCGTTCGAAATCTCCCAGCACCTCCGCGTCGTGGCTCACCAGCAAAAGCGCCGCGCCATTTTCGCGACACACTTCGCGGATCAGCTTCAACGCTTCATGCGCATGCTTGCGGTCGAGATTGCCCGTCGGCTCATCCGCGAGCACCAGCCGCGGCCGGTTCGCCAGCGCGCGCGCCACCGCCACCCGCTGCTGTTGCCCCGTCGAAAGCTGACGCGGAAAATGCTGCAGCCGCGCCCCGAGCCCGACGCGTTCCAAAAGTTCCTTCGCATGCGCGCGATCCGCCCCGCGCGGGCCGAACGACATCCCGAGCACCACGTTCTCCAGCACCGTATAGCCCTGGAGGAGGTTGAACGTCTGAAAAATATAACCGATCCGCTCGGCCCGCAGCCGGTCGCGCCCCGCCTCGGCCAACGCCGTCATCTCCGCGCCGTCCACGCTCACGCGACCCGCATCCGCGGCGAGGATACCCGCGATCAGATGCAAAAACGTCGTCTTCCCCGACCCGCTCTCGCCGCGCAACGCGACTTGCTCCCCCGCGCCCACCGCAAATGCCGGCACATCGACGATATCGACCCGCTCGCCATCCGGCGCGACGAACGATTTTTTTAGTTGAGCGACGTCGAGCATGCTTCGAGTTGAGCGAAGACGCATCCCCGCTCAATTCGTTTCGCCCGGAAATCGCCGTTGGACCCGCCCGACATGGCTCGCTGCGTGAGCAGCGGGATCGATGATCCCCAGCACCAACCAAGATTCAGCCGACTAAAAACAAACCCCTTCCTCCCGCGACGGCGCTCGCTCCCGCGGAGCGAACCCACGCGACAACACCCGCGTGTTTCGCCGCCGCGGTTCGAATGGGCAAATTCAAAAGCGATCGTTCAGTCCCAGTAACCTTCGTAGTAGCGATACGCGCCGCCTTCCGCATCCCAGCGCGGCGGAATCCACGTCGCGCCCGACGTCGGCGGCACCGTCCAGCGGCCGGCGATCCATTCATAGCGATTGTTGCGCCAGGTCCAGTAACCCGGCACCCACACGTGATTCGAAGACGGACGCTGCGGCACGACTTCCGACTGCGCCGTGGGCGGCGCCTGCGTGACGACGATGGTGGCTTGACCGGTGGCCGTCGGCGTCGGCGTAGCGACGACGACCGGCGGATTCGACGCCACGACCGGCGCCCCGGGAGGCGGCGCGGACACGACGTGTGAAGTGGGCTCAGTGGCGCAACCGCTGCCAAAAATGGCCGCCGCACCACTCAACGCCAGAAGGGGAAGGATCGTTGAGGTTTTCATAACTCGCTCCACAGACCCGTGAAACAGTGCCCGGTTCTTCAGCAAAACCCCGATCCGATCCCTCACCCCCATCCAGCCGCCCCGGCAAGATCCGCCGCAACATGCCCGGTGTGCGGCCCTCCGCGCGCCGCTCAATCTCCCTTTCCCCGCGGCCGCCCCAGCTTCTCCCACAAAAACGCAAACGTCCGCGCCACACGCGTCGCGAGCTGCTCGCTCGTCACGCTGCCGTGATGCCCCCCCTCGGTGTTCTCGTAATAGTCCACCGCATAGCCCATCGCCGCCATCTTCGCCGCCATCTTACGCGCATGTCCCGGATGCACCCGGTCGTCGCGCGTCGTCGTGTAGAACATGATCGGCGGCAGCTTCATCCCGTCGCGAAGATTCTGATACGGGGAATATTTCCCGAGATAGGCCCACTCCTCCGGCACGTCCGGATTGCCGTATTCCGCCATCCAACTCGCTCCCGCCAGCAGCCGGTGATACCGCTGCATGTCGACCAGCGGATTCCCGCACACGATCGCGCCATACAGCTCGGGATGCCGCAGCATCGTCGCCGTCACGAGCAGCCCGCCGTTGCTCCGTCCCTCGATGCCGAGCCGCTCCGGCGTCGTGATCTTTCGCGCGGCGAGGTCGCGCGCCACCGCCTCGAAGTCCTCGAAGCTCTTGTAATGATTCTCCTTCAATGCCGCCCGGTGCCACTGCGGCCCAAACTCCCCGCCGCCGCGAATGTTCGCCAGCACGAACACCCCGCCGCGCTCCAGCCACAGCCTTCCGTAAACGCCGTGCAGCTGCTCATACGAACCCGAATACGACGGCGTCAGCGCGTTCTCGAATCCGCCATAGGAGAACATCCACACCGGCCACGTGCCGTCGAACGCCATGCCCTTCGGCCCGACCACGAAATACGGCACCTGCGTCCCGTCCGCCGACGTGCACCAGAACTGCCGCGCCTCGAACCGTTCGCCGTCGAACGACGGCGGCTGCGTCTTCATCCGCTCCACGGTTCCTCCGTCTCCAGAAACCCGATACAGCGTCGGCGGCGTGGTGAACGACTCGTATTTCACCCACGCGTCGCCCGTCGCCTCATCCACCGCCACGACCTCCAGCGCGCCGTTTTCCGGAAACGCGATCGTCTCCCCGCGCCAGCCGCCCTCGGCGCCCGGCGTGAAGCGATCCAGCCGCCCGCGCACGTTGTCCAGCATCGCCACGAAAATCCCGTCGCGCCCCGCTTGCACGTCCTGCACCACCAGGCTGCCGCTCCCGGCCACGACCCGCTCGATCGCGCCCGCGCCGCCGCGCAGCGCCGCCGGGTCGGCCACCACCACCGAGCCCGCCGCAAACGTCTCGCCGCCGCGCGTCCAATCCTCCTTCAGCCAGATCGCCAGCCGCCCTCCCCACGCATCCATCACGCTCGCCGTCTCCGGAATTTCGAGGCGCACCCGCTCGTCTCCGACAATCTGGAAAACACTCCTCGTCCAAAACGTCTTCCCTTCCGTGATCAGGTGAACCGCTTCCGCTCCCGAGCCCAGCCGCTGCGCCAACGCCCACACCGCCTCCTTCGGCGCCTCGTGCAGCGTCTCCGCCGCGCTCAGGGGTGTGCCCCGCCGCCACCGTTTCACGATTCGCGGATAACCCGAATCCGTCAGCGTGCCCGGTCCGAAATCCGTCGCCACATACAACGCGTCCGCCTCGCACCACGCGACGCGCGACTTCGCCACCGGCACCACGAAGCCGTCCTCCACGAACGCTTTTTTCTCCGCATCGAACTCCCGCCACTCGCCCGCATCGCCGCCGCCCGGCGACAGCAAAATCAGACACCGCGTCTCGTCCGGCCGCCGCCAGGTCGCCCCGCCAAACGCCCACGCTTTTCCCTCGCTCGCCGCGAGCGCATCGACGTCGAGCACCGTTTCCCACCGCGGATTCTCCTTGCCCAACTCGTCCGGCGTCGTGCGCCGGTAAAGTCCGCGCGGGTGCGTCTCGTCCTGCCAGAAATTATACAAATAACCGCCGTGCGGCTCGACCGCCGGCAAACGCGAACTGGCGTTCAACACGGCCAGGGCATCGCGCTGCAGCGCCGCATACTCCGGGCGCGCCCTCAACCGTTGCGCCGTCGCCTCGTTTTGCTCCGCGACCCACGCCAGCGCGCGTTCGCTCTCGATTTCCTCGAGCCAGAGATACGGGTCGTCCGCCGCCGCCAGCGCCCAACCCGCCGCGCCCACCGTCATGACCGCCGCCGCCCGAAACCAACGCATCGTTCGCATCCGCCCACGGAATCACGAAACCCCGCCCGCGCACGAAAAAACCTTCCGGGCGTCGGGCGGCCATCTCCGCCCCCCCGGAGGTAGGAGCC
>JAEYYL010000221.1 GCA_023430825.1 Verrucomicrobiota bacterium
CTAAGAGTCTGTCGGACTTAGGCGCACAAAGGCGTTTATAGATGCATATTCGATCTCACGGGACCTTTTTATCGCGAATAATCGATGCCAGATGGCCTTCATTTTCTAAGTCCGACAGACTCCTAACCCGGATACGTCACACTCGAATCAACCAAGTCATGGTTCACAGAGGACACTGAGCTCTGACCCAGAGGCAGCAGGAGGCCACAAGGTGTTGGATGCGTTTGTCGCGAAAACGAGGCGGATTGGAAGGGGAGGCCAGATAGGATCGGTGAATTCTCCTCGGTGAACTCTGTGTCGGAGTTCTGTGCGCTCTGTGACCAATCGTTTTCTTCATCATGGGTGTGATGGATGCGGGCTAACGTTTTCTGGCCTTCGAAGGCCTCACCGCATGGCGGTGATCCCCAGTCGAGTGTCGCCGGCTTCGTCTTTGACCAGTTGCCAGTCGATCTGGGTGATTTTTTCGAGAAACGACTCGTCGTGGCTCACGAGCAGCATCGCGCACGGGCAGTCCGCGAGCGCGTTTTCGAGACAGAGGATGCCCGGCAAATCCAGGTGATTCGTGGGCTCGTCCATCACGATCAGATGCGGGCCGCGCACGATGCCGAGCGCGAGGAGAAGCTTGCGCACCTCGCCGGGGCTCGGGAGCGCGCTCTCCAACAACCGCGCCGGACGCGAGCCGAGCCGGCTGATGGTCGTCATCACGCGGCCGCGTTCGTCGTTGGGCAGGCGTTTCACAGCCTCCAGCAACGCGCGCGATTCGTCCGCGGAAATTTCCTGCGGCACGGACACGAGTTTCTCGGCGGGCAAGTGCAGCCGTTCGAGCAGATGGCGGAGGAGCGTGCTTTTGCCGAGGCCGTTGGCGCCTTTCAGCGCGATGCGGCTGGTGCCACCGATTTCGAGATCCGGGAAACGCAACGTGCGTCCGCCGCCCAACGGCAGATGTCCGGCGGGCAGGCGCAGCAGAAAATCGCGAGGCATGAACGAGGCGCCGTCGACCCAGATGCCGGTTTCGTAGCGTTTCTTCACGGCGATGTCGGCACGCTGCGCGGCGACCTTGCTCGCGCGCTGGTTCATCTGCGCGACCATTTTTCCCGCGTAGGCATCCTTGCCGGACATCTTGGCGAGATTGCGCATGGCGCGGCCGTCGTGGTCGTGCGCGGGAATTTTTTTCTGGCGGGAGCCGCGCGACGCGGCGGCTTTTTGGTCGGCGATGACGCGACGGCGTTGGGCTTCCGCCTGGAGGCGGTTGGCGGTGCGGCGCAGCGTTTCGCTGGTGCTGTGCGCGGATTTCTCCTCGATGTCCTGTTGTTCGAGTGCCTCGGTCACGCCGCCGGGCCGCAGCACGGCGGAGGGCGGATCGAGCAGGAGACATTGCGTGCACAGTTCGT
This sequence comes from Verrucomicrobiota bacterium, assembly GCA_023430825.1. GTDB lineage: Bacteria > Verrucomicrobiota > Verrucomicrobiia > Opitutales > Opitutaceae > Opitutus. Next base: position 1,392 of record JAEYYL010000221.1, read on the forward strand.
CGAGCAGCGTGCGGTCGTGGCTCACGAGGAGGCCGATGCCGCCGAAGTCGCGGAGCGCCTGCCAGAGCAAGCGGCGCGCTTCGGCGTCGATGTGATTGCTCGGCTCGTCGAGGGCGAGGACCGCGGGTTCGCGCCAGAGCGCCACGGCGATCTGCGCGCGTTTGCGTTCGCCGTGGCTCAAGGTGGACCAGCGCTCGGGCCAATCCTCGCTCACGCGCAAGCGCGCCTTGAGCACGCCGGCATCGGGTGCCCAGATGAAATCCTCGAAGTATTCGGGCGGCTCGTCGGTGCGTTGGGCGACGTAGAGGGCGAGGCCCTGTCGGTGCACGGTGCCGCTCTGCGCGGCGAGTTCGCCGGAGGCGACTTTGAGCAGCGTGGTTTTGCCTGCGCCGTTGGGTCCGACGATGCCGGTCCAGCCGGGCGGGAACTGCACGGTCAGGTCGGTGAACAGGGGCGCGGTCATCCCCGGATGCGCGAACTCGACCGATTGCAACGTCAACTGGGCGGAAGCCATGCGTCCAACGTGAAGTCGTGACGCGTTCCGGCAACGAGAAGTTGATCCGGGCCAAGCGGATCGCGCGGGAAGCGTTCAGGGGTTTTAACGTTCTCGTTCTCTGGACGGACGGCTGGGTTGGCGTGTCCTGAATGAAAGAACGAGAACGATTGCGAGAACGAGAACGATGGCGTCGGATGGCCGCCCGGCGGCACCGACCCGGGCAGGCCAATACCGAAAGACGCTTGGGGATTCGCTTACGGGGCGGGGCGGACGGCGAAGGGTTGTCCGACGGTGCCGATGACGAAGAGGACGAGGCGCGCGGGTTGGGTGCCGGAGTTCGTGCCGTTATGCAGCAGGTTGACCACCTCGGGCACGGCGTCGCCGGCTTTGAAGGTGTGTTTTTTGCCCGCGACGGTTTCGACGGTGATCTCGCCCTCGAGCATGTAGGCGAAACACGGCACGGGATGCGTGTGCCAGTTGGTCTGCCGGCCAGCGGCGATCTCGACCAGCACGGTGGTGACCTCGGCGGGGGCTCCGGTGGGGTAGGCGATGGGTTGGCCCGCGCCATCGACCTGGGTCTGCAGGAGGATTTTCGTCGTCACACCGCTGCTGTAGGCGGAGGGCGCAGCCGGTGCGGCGGCGCGGAGCGGCAGCGTGGCGAAGGTGAGAAAGGCGAGGAGACGGAGCGTGAGGTTCATGGAGGGAGAGGGAAGAGGCGAAGAACGGAAGGCGAAAGGTAGAGGAGGGAGTTCCTAACGGTGCTTTCGATCTCTTCGAGTCGAAGCCTCCCGAGTGGTCACGAGGGTATGCGCGAGATAGAGGGCTGCCCCAACCAGCACTGCGCCCGCCACGATCGCAGGCCTGCCGGCCATGAATCCGACACCATGTTTCCCAGTAAAACGTTCGGTCTTTATGCTCGTCATTCCTAACAGGAGCAGCGCAGCCGCGACGAACCACAGCAACGCGCGAGTTCCGCGCGAGCCGCGAGGTGCGGGAGCGGCAGGTGGATCGGACGGCACGGGATTAACGATGAAAATAGGCGCTAGATTCTGGTGGAGAACAGGCGCAGTCGAGGCACTGCCATGACGTCATGGCATGGCCCGCTCGGCGTGTTGGCTCCTTCGTTTAATCCTATAACCGGTAACGATCAGGTAGACGCCACACAGGCACAAAGCCGGATACAAGTATCTACCGATTTTTTGGTTTTCGAGATGCCATCGCTCGTGATCCTCGGGGGACAGGTGGACGACGGTTGGAGTGCTCATGCCAACGAACTCTCTCCAGATATATCCATGCACATGATTCTTCCTGGGAGCGCTCTGCAGTTCGCTTCGGTTCAAAATGAACGTGACGCGATCTCCCTCCTTGATTTCCGAGGGCGTCTCCGAGCCAAACCTAAACTTGCTCGGATAGGGACTGCTCGACCGCAATCGAACATCGTCGCCCTGCAAGGTCACTACGAGATCCATATCCCGCTTATGGCCCTTTTCATTCTCCGCTCCTGCGGCGGTGGCGTTCATGGTCACAAGCTCTGTTTCGAGCGCAGGCTTAGGTAAAAAGGACACGAAGCCCAAGACTGAGAAAAGGCCCAGAGTCACAAAGCCAAGTAGCGATAGTCCGTTCAGGAATACAGTCGGTCTCATTGCGGCCAGCGACAACAGTGCTCTAGGGCTGGTCGGTGGCCCGGGCGCCCAGTTGAACTGGGCAGGTGTGCGGGTGCGAGGAGTGGAGCGGACGGCACGGAATGAACGGTGGGGAACGGTGAGGGGCAGACAAGCGTGAAGGGGCCTTCGCATGGACCCGCGAGGTGACGCTTCCTAAAGCTGGGAGCCACAGTCCCTTCACACCGACGCGACGGAGGCCTGGTCGTCTACCAACAGAATGTTACGCGGGCGCAGCAGTATGGGAGCAAACCTCGAGCGTGTTTACAGGAGGACGCGGAGAAAACGGAGGTTCGGACATGAATTTATCTCGTAGCATTTCCTCCGCGCTTCCTCCGCGCTCTTTGCGTCCTCCTGTAAAATCGTCGGGTGGTCGGATGTGTGAACCGAGATATCTTTACAGAAGATCGCGAAGGACGCGAAGGGCCGGAAGTGGAACAGTGGGTGGATCGAAGTATTCACGCCGCGCTCTCTGCGGCCTCCTGTAAAATTGCCGGATATTTTTTAACAGGAGGACGCGGAGGGAGCGGAGGTTCGGAGGCGGAGCGGCCTGCCGGAGGTCGGGCCTGATCCGTCGGTGTGCTCGGTGTAACAAAATTCCGTGAGCTTGGAGTTGGGGCGGGGGCCGGCATGGGAGGTCGCGCAGGGCCGGTGCGGGCTGATGCACCGCACTCCCTTCAAGCAGCCTTACGACGTGCGGGCGCGTTTGCGGCGGGGGATTTCCTTGCGGGCGTCGGACGCGAGGCGTTCGTAACTGGCGCGGATTTTTTCGAGCTCCTCGTCGGTGAGTTCTTCCAGATCGAGCAGCGCCTTGTGCGCGCCTTCGGTCACGCGGATGAGTTCGTCGAGTTTGACGTGGATCGCCTGCGAGTCGCGGTTCTGCGTGTTCTGAATCAGGAACACCATCAGGAACGTCGCGATCGTCGTGCTCGTGTTGATGATGAGCTGCCAGGTGTCGCTGAAACCGAACAGCGGCCCGGAGAGCGCCCAGGCGACGACCAGCGCCGCGGCCGTGGCGAAGGCGGCGGGGCGGCCCGTGAGGCGGGCGGTGGCTTTGGCGAAGGCGGTGAAGCGCGAGGCGGACTGGGTGGATTTCATCGGAGGTGCGCCATAGACCGGCGCTTGGGTGAGCCGTGCCAGCCCCTTCGGACGCGCGGCTCTGCGCCCGGCGGCAGATCTGGCGGCACTCTGGCCGATCTGGCTCTCATAGGGCGAGTGCACTTTGTCCCCGGGAAATCGGGTTCCTGCCGATGGTGTGGCTCGCGGGCGACCTGATAGCTCACGTTTGCCAAAGGAGTATCTTTTGCGCCGTCGCATACTCCCCCCATGATCCTTTCATCGGTTAGGCAACCCTCTTTGATTTCGGCTGCGATCTGCGCGGCGTCGTTTTTTACTTCGTCGGTTTTCGCTCAGATGACGTTTGTGGGTCTCGGCTACGGGACAGGACATGCGTCGGCAGTGTCAGCCGATGGCTCCGTGGTGGTCGGCGCAGGCTTATTCCCCGGAGGCCCGGCGAACTGGACGGCGTTTCGTTGGACGGCCGCGAGCGGCGCGGTCGACCTCGGCGATCCGCCGGGGGTGTTCTCAGGTGTGGCAAATGGGGTGTCGTCGGATGGCGCGGTGATCGTGGGAAGCTGGAGTTATCCGCCGGGGCCGGGTGAGCAACCGACGCGCGCCTATCGTTGGACGAGCAGCACGGGGAAGGTTGAACTGGGAGCGATGCCCGGCGGCTCGTGGAACGTGGCGGAGGATGTGTCGGGCGATGGCAGCGTGATCGTCGGGTTTGGCGACAGCTCATCGGGGGCGAGCGCGTATCGGTGGACGCAGTCGGGCGGTTTCGAAATCATCGCGCAGGGCTGGGCGCGGGATGTCTCCAGCGATGGGTCAACCGTCGTCGGCACTGCCCTCGTCAATCAGGACCTGAGACAGGCGTTTCGGTGGACCGAGGTCGGCGGAGTGGAGTTGCTGGGTTCGTTGGCACCGGGGGAATACAGCTATGGCGTGGGCGTGTCGGAAAACGGTTCGTATGTCGTGGGCACAGGCATGATCAAGGATGGCTACGAGGCGTTTCGCTGGAGCGAAAGCGAAGGCATGGTCGGGCTGGGCAATCTCGCGGGCCTGGAGGAAAGCACTGCATGGGCCGTGTCGGCCGACGGCGCGACCATCGTAGGCTCGTTCGATTACGGCGTCGGTGCGTTCATCTGGACGCCGGAATCGGGCATGCGGCGGCTGATCGATGTGCTGGTGGAAGAATACGGCCTCGCTGACCAGCTCGCGGGTTGGGATCTGCGCGCGGCTTATGGGATGTCCGCGGACGGCCGATATATTGTCGGCGCAGGGCTGCACGAAAGCCGCAACGGCGCGTGGTTGCTGGATCGCGGGCTGAATCCGCCGCCAATTCATCCCGAGCCGCTGCGGCCCGTGCCAGAACCCGCGACCTATGGGTTGCTGGGGGCAGTAGGACTGCTCGGTGTAGTGATGTGGCGAAAACTCCTCCGCCGGGCGGGCGGCATCAGCCTTGGCGAGGTCGGCGGATGAAGTGCGCGACGAACGCGGCGAGGAGGAGCGCGCCGGCGGCGACGAGGCCGGCGGTGCCCGCTTTCGTGGCGATCATGAAGACGCTGGCGGCGCCGACCACGACCACCGTCAGGCCCATCAGTCCGTTCCACAGCAGGCGCCCGCCCCCGCGCGGCAGCGCGTCGCCGAGCAGGCGCGGCTGGTTCATCAGCAGGAAAAATGAGACATACGCGATCGGGAGGAGAATGAAGCCGAAGACCGATGCGGGGATCGCGAGATAGAAGGCGGCCTTGCTCCAGACGAACGGCCCGAGCGCGCCCGTCGCCGCCAGCAGGCTGCCCACGCGAAACAGCCAGCCGGTTTGCTCCTGTTGGAAGACGGCGCAGATGACCTGCCCGGAAATCAGCATCAGCAGCGTGATCGTCGACAGCGCCATGCCCAGCACGCCGAAGCCGAAGACGATCTGCGCGAAAAGGTGCCCGGTGAGCGGCTCGAGCGCGGAGGCGAGATGGTTGGCGTCGCGGTTGACGAGCATCGCCGCGAGTTGGCGGTCGGCGGTCGAGATCGCGGCGGGCGCGCCGGCGGCGGCGCGCTCGGCTTCGAGACCGGCGAGCAGGCCGTTGAACTCGCCGAGTTGCAGCGGCGAGGCCCGGGCGGTCATTGCCGCGACCTCGGCGCCGGGGAGACCGCCTTGCGGCACGCCGTGAAACTGCGTGGCCGCGGCGATCACGACGAAACTCGTGGCGAGCGTGAACGGAATCAGCATGCCGGTTGCGAGGTCGAATTTCAGCAGGCCGCTGAACTCACGGCCCCAGCCCCGGCGCAGGATCGAGTAGGGGAAAAGGAAGGTCATGTTGATGCCGACGGCGGCCGCGGCCCCGGCGACGATGACGTCGCGCTGTTTACCGACGATGAAGTCGGTCCAGTAGGCGTGATGCTCTGGCGCGGTCTGGGCGATCAACGGCCCGAAGGCGTCGGCAGGCTGCGTGAGATACGATAAGTCCGGGAGGAAGCCGCGCCAGACACCGCTCCAGTCGAGGCCGGCGGGCGAGAGCGAGAGGCTGAGGACGACGCCGGCGAAGCACAGGACGATGAGGAAGACGATGGCTTTGAGCGTGGCCTCGTAGAGTTTCACGCCGCGGCCGCCCTTGCCGTAGTTCCACGTGATGTAGGTGGAGAAGGCGAGGATGAGCAGTGTCGGAGCGAGCTTCCCGCCGAAGTCGCCGAAGAGTCCGGCCGGGCCGAGCAGGTCGGGCAGCAGGTTTTGCCGGAGCACGCCGATGGAGAGCGAATACTGGGGCATCGCCCAGACCATGCTGGCGAGCAGCGAGGCGGCGGCCCACGCGTATCCGAGAACTGGATTCACGAACTCGTTGATCGCCTCGAGCGGGCGGCGGCCGGTGGCCATTGTGACATGGCCGACGGCGCAGAGCATCACGATGCCCATGATCATGGCGAACGGTTGCAGCCAGAGCAGCCCGAAGCCGCCGATGACGCCGAGGTAGAGGCTGCCGGAGAGCGAGGCGCCGCCGAGCGTGATGGCACTTTGCAGCCAGCCGGGACCGGAAAGTTTGAAGTAAACGGGCAGGCGTCGGGCGAGCGGCTGGCCGGCGATCGAGCGGAGCCGGGCGGCGTCTTCGGCGGCGGGGGAGGACGCGCCGGTCGTGGGGGAAGGCGGGGTGGGCGGGGTCAAGCGAGGCGGCACTTAAAGGGGAGCGACGCCCGGCGGGAATACTGAAATCGTGAAAACTGAAAATCGGAAATAGGGAAACGGGAATTGCGCCCATCCGGCGCCTGCTGATCACTCGCAGTTGAGAGGAGGAAGAGGGAGTTACCGCGCTCGATTCACCTGAATGGGAAACAACGAAAGAATGGGGCGCTCGTGCGGCTTGTTCCGGCGTGACCGCCGTGGGATACTCTCGGGGATGAAACGCGTGTCTGCCTCCGGTTGGTTGCTTTTGATCGCAGGCGTTCTGGGCGTCTGCGGCTGCGAAACGGCACAGAAATTCGAGGATGTAAGTTCAGCCCCGGCCTATCGCGCTTATGTTGGGGCTCGGTATGAGCTGACGGTGGCGATGCACCTGTCGGGCGTGAACGCGCCGCCGGGCTACGAGAAGACGGTCGATTACTATGTCGTCGGTCCGGCGTCGCCCAGTTGGAGCGGACCGGAATTGATCACGCGGGACACGCTTCCACCGGGCACGGTGCTGGAGGTCGACGCGGTGCGACGCTGCACGAATTGCCTGTTTGGCCAGGTGGTCGAGGCGAACGTGCGCATTCACGACTATCGGACGCAATTCCACCGTCCGGTTCATATTTCACTGGAGTATCTCCGCGCGGAATTCGTGCGTCCGCTGGGAGGATGATCAGCCGGGGGCGGTCCCGCGCCTGCGAGCGAGCCACAGGGAACCGTCGGAATCGCCTGCAAGCAGGCTCCTCCCTGTGATTCAGGGCCGGTGCGGACCGGTGGCCGCTCACCAGCGGCGGCCGAAGGGGTCGAGCGCGCGGCCGGGACCGTAGCCGTAGCGATCGTAGCCGTAGCGATCGTAGCCGTATCGACCATAATGATACCGATAGGGCGGGCCGCCTTTTTCGTGCACTTCGGAATAGCTGAGCGAGAGGCCGAAATCGTTGTCGGGGTTCACGTAACTGACCTCGATGCCCGCGCCGAAGGCGCTGTAATCGTGGCTGCCGACGGCCACCATCACGGCCAGATGCGTCTCGATCCGCGGATCGCGGCGAAGTTTGAGGGATGGCACCGAATACGGGCCGGCGGGGCCGCCGGCACCCAAATTGCCAGCGGGAGTGGGCGGGGTGATCAGGCTTTGGACCGACGCGTCGAGGGCGGCGACTTCGCTCTCGTTGAGGAGATCGACGCCTGCATTGCGACGTTCGTCGGCGGTCAGGCGGTCGGAAAAACGGGCGGCGCGGGGCTGTTTCGAGACGAAGCGGGCGGCGGCGATGTCGCGGCGGACGAGCGCGTCGAGCACGGCGAGTTGATCGCTCGATAGCTGGCCGAGTCCGGCGGCGGAAAGTTCGGCGGGGGCCAGAGACTTGGAGAAGCGGGCTTCGGGTTCGGCGGCGAGAGCGCCGGTGCGCAGAGTGCACAGCGCGACGAAGAGGAGGATGAACCGGGAAAACGTCATGAAGGCGAAGCGGTGAGGGGGAGACGTCCGCAGGTTACGCCGGGTTCCGTGAATTTCGCAAACGCTGTCGCGCGGCGGAGGCGCCGCGGCTCCAGGGCGCGACGCTATTCTTCACTGGGTTGGCCGCGCTTGAAGATGTGAAACAGGTAGTAGAGCGACGGCAGCAGGATAAAGGCGCCGGCGGCGAGCGCGATGACGAGGAGTTGCAGCGTGATCTCCGGTGCGGCGGCGTCGAAGATGTCGATGTCGGGCACGACGAGGTGCGGGAATTGCGCGGCGCTCCAGCCGACGAGGATCAAGGTCACCTGCGCGATCGCGGCGGCCCGTGCGACGCGGAAGCGGCGTGTCCACAACGCGCCGAGCGCGGTGAGCGCGGCGGCGCTGGTGGCGGCGAGGAGGAGCGGCGCCCACCAGCGGGTGAGGCCGGCGTGCATCTCGAGCGCGCCGCCGTTGCGGGCGGCGAAGAAAACGGCGGCGGCGATGGGCGCGAGCGCGAGTTCGGCGCCGAGGGCGCGGCGGCGAAAATCGTCCTGCACCTCGCGGTCCGCGGCGGCGTCGACGGTGAGATAGACGGCGGCGAGAAACGCGAACAGTGCGACGGCGAACACGCCGCACGCGACTGCAAAGCCGGTGGTCCATCCGGCGAAGAAACCGGTGACGACCTGCCCGGCTTCGGCGCGGATGGCGCCGCCGGCGAGTGCGCCGAGGCAGAGGCCCTGGAAGAAAGGCGTGAAGACGCTCGAGACGCCGAAGACGACGCCCCAGCGGCGCTGGGCGGCGTCGTGTTTGTCGCCGTATTTGCGAAACACGAAGGCCGAACCGCGGAGCACGATGCCGACGAGCATCGCGAAGAGCGGCAGATGCAGCGCGTTCATCATCGCGGCGAACGCGACGGGAAACGCGGTGAAGAGCAGCACGATGACGAGAATGAGCCACACGTGATTGGCTTCCCAGATCGGCGCGATGGCGTCGGCGATCAGGCTGCGTTGACGCGCGGCGCGCGGGCCGCGCGCGCAGAGGTCCCAGAACCCGCCGCCGAAATCCGCGCCGCCCATCAACGCGTAAACGATGAGCGAGATCAGCGTGACGAAAGCGATGAGGGTTTCGAGCATGGGCTACGCGAAGAACGGCGGTTCAACCACGGGTGGAGCCGGATGAACACGGATTCGGACCAGGCCCAAAACTTGAACCACGAATAGATACGAAGGGACACGAATGAAAAGGCAGCGAAGCACGCTGCTGAGGATTTCTATTCGGGTGCATTCGTGGTTCATGTTCGGAAAAAACGTTCAATGCGAGGGCGGCACGGTGGGCGCGGTGTCGAGGAATTGCCGGCGCAGGAGCACGATCACCACGACGGTGAGGAGGAGATACACGGCCATGATGATGAAGAACGGGATGGCGAGGTTGGGGAGCTTCGTGACGGCGTCGGCGGTGCGCATGTAGCCGTAAACGATCCACGGCTGGCGGCCGAGTTCGGTGACCATCCAGCCGGTTTCGATGGCGATGAAACCGAGCGGCGTGGCCCAGACGAAGGCGCGCAGCAGGCGCGGGCTGTCGGCGAGCGGTCGGCGTCGCCACGCGCGCCAGCCGCACCACGCGGCGAGCGCAAGCATGGCGAGGCCGCACGCGATCATGAGGTCGAACGACCAGTGGACGAGCGCGACGTTGGGCCATTCATCGCGCGGGAACTGGTCGAGCCCCGGCACTTCGGTGTCGAGGCGGTGGCCGACGAGCAGGCTGAGCGCGCCGGGGATTTCGATACCGTAGCGCGTGGTCTGCGTATCGCTATCGGGGATACCGCCGATGACGAAGGGTGCGTGGGTGCCGGTATGGTAGTGCGCCTCCATCGCGGCGAGTTTCGCGGGCTGGAGTTCGGCGACGCGGCGGGCGGCGAGATCGCCGGAGGCGATCTGGAGCGGGATGGAAATGCAGCCGAGCAGTGCGCCGATCTTGAAGGCCTGGCGGTGAAACTCGCTGCGCGGGTTGCGCAGCAGAAGCCACGCGTGGATGCCGGCGACGCCGAAGCCGGTGGCGACGAAGGCGGCGAGCGTCATGTGCAGCGTCTGATGGAGGCTCGCGCGATTGAGCATCGCGGCGATGGGATCGATGTTGAAGAACTGGCCGTCGGCGAAATCGAAGCCGGTGGGGGCGTTCATCCAGGCGTTGGCGGTGACGACGAAGATGCCGGAGAAGATGCCGCTGAGCGCGACCATGATGGCGGAGAACCAGTGCGCGAGTGGCGGGATGCGTTTCCAGCCGTAGAGGAAAATGCCGAGGAAGATCGCTTCGGTGAAGAAGGCGAAGCCCTCGAGGGAAAACGGCATGCCGATGATCGGGCCGGCGTGCGCCATGAAGGTCGGCCAGAGCAGGCCGAGTTCGAACGAGAGCACGGTGCCGGAGACGGCACCGACGGCGAAGAGGATGGCGGTGCCTTTCGCCCAGCGCTTCGTGAGTTCGAGGTAAACGGGGTTCTTTGTGCGGAGATGGAGCCCCTCGGCGATCGCCATCAGGACGGGCATGCCGATGCCGACGGTCGCGAAGATGATGTGGAACGCCAGCGAGAGCGCCATCTGCGAGCGGGCGTAGTCGAGGTCCGTCATGGTGCGCCCGAAAGGCGTAGCCGACGGGAGAGAAGGAGCAAGCGATGCTGCGAATCAGTAGCGCGACGCGGAAGGAGAGTAGGGCGGGTTTCAACCCGCTTTCGCCGAGGCGAGGTCGCGCCGAAGGGGGGCGGAGCAGATCGCTCCAGCGCACGGGGCCGTCCGGGAGC
>JAEYYL010000226.1 GCA_023430825.1 Verrucomicrobiota bacterium
GTGCGGTGGGTCGCCAGGCGCCACAGGTCCACCGCGAGGCGTCGCGCTGCGGCGTCCGCGCATTTTCGTCTGGCCGCTCCGCGGGCGACGCCCGCGACCAGGGCGTGCACGGGAGGATAGTCCCGCTGCCAGCGCGCGAGTCGCCACACCAGTTCAATCAGCAGGGCCCGGACGCGGGGATTTCCGTAACGGTTGATCGAGCCGTCGCGTCGACGGGCGCCACTCTGATGCACGCCCGGGCACAGGCCGGAGAAACTGGATACCTGGCGGCGGTTCTGGAAACGTTTCCAGTCGCAGATTTCGCGCAGCAGCATCACCCAGGTGAGAGCGCCGATGGCCTTGGGCAGACGCCGGGGCGCCGCGGCCTCCAGTTTCGCCCGCAACGCCCGTTCCTGCGCGTCGAGCTGCAGGATGGCGGTGCGGATAATCGCCAGCTGTTCGAGCAGCCATGCGCCCAGCGTCTGCTCGAGTTCCCCCCAGCGCCATTTGCTCCACCATTTTCCCGTCACGTGGTGCCCATAGAAGAGCATCAGGCTGCGACCCCGGGCCTCCCAAACCTGCCGGCTGTGCTTCAACTGCTCGCGCAGCCGGCCGACGCTGCGCCGCTGCTGTTCCTCCACACTGGGCACCCGCACCGGCGTCATCGCCTTGGTGTTGCCGCGCAGGTACCGGTCCAGCTTGTCGCAGAGCGCCGCTGCATCCAGTTTATCGGTCTTCTGCTTGCGGCCATCGCCGAGCACCTCCGCCACGACGACGTACGAATGCGCCCCAGCCGCTTCCAGTTCGAAGTGCAGCTCATAACCGCACGGGCCGGTTTCGTAGCAGACAGACACCTTGCGCCCTACGCCCGTCACCCCGCGGACCAGCGCCAGCAGTTGCGCCCGAGTCATCCGTTGCGGCCGCAGCGGTCGGGCGGCGTCCAGCTGAATGGACACCGCGAGTTCTCGCGCGTGAATGTCACATCCAATCTTGACCGTTTCTGAATTGGACTCGAGCACACGCCCGAGCAGCTTTGCGACGTTAGTGTTATTCATACGGGCCGACAAGTTGGAGCCTCTTGCTCCGCTTGTCGGCCTCATGGCATCTACCCTCAATCCTCACTTCCGCTTTTCCATCTCCACGAAGTCGCGCTTCGCGGGACCGACGTAGATCTGGCGGGGACGGTAGATTTTCAGCTTCGGATTTTGCGCGACCTCGCGCCATTGCGCGATCCAGCCCGGCATGCGGCCGATCGCGAACATCACGGTGAACATGTTCAGCGGCACGCCGAGCGCGCGCATGATCAGACCCGAGTAGAAATCGACGTTCGGGTAGAGCTTGCGGGAGACGAAGTAATCGTCGTTCAACGCCACCTCCTCGAGCTTCATGGCGATGTTGAGCAACGGGTCGTCCTTGATGTTGAGCGACGCGAGCGCCTTGTAGAAACTCGCCTTGATGATCTTCGCCCGCGGGTCGTAGTTCTTGTAAACCCGGTGGCCGAAACCCATCAGCCGCTCGCCCTTCCCGGCCTTCGCCGCCGCGATGAACTTCGTGCCGTCGTCACCCTCGTCGTGGATGCTCTGCAGCATCTCCAGCACGGCCATGTTCGCGCCGCCATGCAGCGGACCCCACAGCGCGTTCACGCCCGCGGAAATCGAAGCGAACAGGTTCGCGCCCGCCGACGCCACCATCCGCACCGTCGACGTCGAGCAGTTCTGCTCGTGGTCGGCGTGGAGCAACAGAAACAGATTCAGCGCCGAGGCGACTTCCGGCGTCGCGGCATACGGCGTGTAAGGTTCCGAGAACATCAGGTGCAGGAAGTTCTCGCAGTAACCGAGATCCGGACGCGGATCGTTGAACGGCAGGCCGTTGTTCACGCGATACGTGTGCGCCGCGATCGTGCGCACCTTGGAGATCGCGATCGCCGCCGCCTCGTCGAAATGCTCGATGTCGCGCTGGTGATTGTTGCTCGCGAGGTGCGGGTAATAGGCGCCGAGCGCGTTGAACGTCGCAGAGAGCACCGCCATCGGATGCGAGTCGCGCGGAAAATTCTGGATGAAGCGCAACATCCCCTCGCGCAGCCGCGCGTGCGTCGTCAGCCGCTTCGAAAACGCCTGCCGCTGCGCCGTCGTCGGCAGCTCACCATACATCACCAGATACGCCGTCTCCACGAAGCTCGACTTCTCCGCCAGCTGCTCGATCGGATAACCGCGGTAACGCAGCACGCCGACCTCGCCATCGATGAACGTGATCGCGCTCGTGCAGGAGCCCGTGTTGCCGAAACCGTCGTCAAACGTGATCGCGCCCGTCTCCGCCCGCAGCTTCGAAATATCGATCCCCCGCTCACCTTCCGAGCCCTCCACCACGGGCAGTTTATAGTCCTTGTTGTCGAAATGGAGGGAAGCGGGGGGAAGCGTTGCCATTGTCGCGCGAAACGAAGCCAAATCCCTGCCGCTTGCAAAGCAATCTTCAGCGCGCGCTTCCGTTTTCAGCCCGCGCGCGCACCGTAGCAAAATTTATACGGGCTATTGCTTCGGCTGATCGCCGGCGGCGGCCACCGCCGCGAAATTCCGGTAGATCTGTAGCCCCTTCGCCTGGCTTTTTTCCGGGTGGAATTGCGTCGCGAAACAGCGGCCGCGTCCGATCGCCGCGGTGAAGGCGCCGCCGTAATCGCACTCCGCCAGCACGAGCGACGAGTCGTCGGGCACGCAATGGAAGCTGTGCACGAAATAAAACGCCTCGCCCTCGCGCAGCAGCCCGTTCGCGAGCGGCGAATCCGGCTGGCGAAACGTCACCGTGTTCCAGCCCATGTGCGGAATCTTGAACTCGGCCGGCCGGCGAAACCGCTGCACCGAGCCGCGAAAAATCCCAAGGCCCACCACGCCCCCGCCTTCCTCCGATTTCTCGAACAGCGCCTGCATGCCGAGGCACACGCCGAGAAACGGCCGGTCCGCCGCGATCCAGTCGCGCACGGTCGCGTCGAGCTTCGTCGCCCGCAGCGCCGCCACGCAGTCACGCAATGCGCCGACGCCCGGCAGCACGAGTCCGCTCGCGTTCGCCGCGGCGACTTCGTCCGGCGTGTGCACCACGCGCGGCTCCGCGCCCACCGCTTCGAGCGCCTTCGTGACGCTGCGCAGGTTGCAGATTCCGTTGTCGATGACGGCGACGCTGACGCGTCGCCGTTCCGAGTTCAGAGTTTCGGGTTTCGAGTTCAGATGATCCTTTCTTCCGCCCTCAAAGCTACGACGTCCCAACCCGGAACGCGGAACCTTGAACTCGGACCAACAGGCAAGCTACAGCTTGCCCTTTGTCGAGGGCAGCAGATCCGCCGCGCGTGGTTCGATCTGCGTCGCCGCGTCGAGCGCACGGGCCAGACCCTTGAAGATCGCCTCCGCGACGTGATGCGGTTCCTCGCCATAGACGAGTTGCACGTGGAGGTTCGCGCCCAGCGCGTTGCTGAACGCGCGGCAGAATTCCTTCACGAGCACGATGTTGAAATCGCGCACGAACATCGTCGGCGCCTCCGCTTCATAAACGAGATGCGGCCGCCCGCCGACGTCGACGACGATCCGCGCCAGCGACTCGTCCATCGGCAGCAGGAAAAATCCGTAGCGCTTGATCCCGACCTTGTCGCCCAGCGCTTCCTTGAAGGCCTGGCCGAGCACGAGACCGACGTCTTCCACCGTGTGGTGATAGTCCACCTCGACATCGCCCTTCGCCTTGATCGTCAGGTCGAACAGGCCGTGCTTCGTGAACAGCGTCAGCATGTGATCGAAGAACGGCACGCCGGTGTCGATCTTCGCCACGCCGCGACCATCGATCGCGAGGGTGAGCGCGATGTCGGTCTCCGCCGTCTGGCGGTGGACGGTCGCTACGCGTTGGGAGTTGCTTGAAGCCATGCGTCGAGGGTGTGTTGAAGGACGAGCATCTCGTCGTCCGTGCCGACGGTGATGCGCAGGAACGAGGCGGTCAAGGCGTGGCTGGCGAAGTAGCGGACGAGCACTTTCCTCGAAAACAGGAAGTCGTAGGCCGCCTTCGCCACCGCCGGCCCGCTGTCGCCGCGCGCGTTTTTCGGTTCGGTGAAGATGAAGTTCGCCTGCGACGGATAAGTGAACCAACCGCGCTCCTTCAAAAACCGCGAGAGGTGCGCGTCGCGCGTCGCTTTCACGCGCGCCACGAGCCCGGCGAGATGATCGGTATCGCCGATCGCCGCGAGCGCCGCGGCCTGCGAGAGGCGGTTGACGTTGTAGCTGTCGCGCACGCGATCGAGCAGGTCGATGATCTCGGGATGCGCCAGCGCATAGCCGACGCGAATGCCGGCGAGCGCATACGCCTTCGACAGCGTGCGCACCACGACGAGTCGCGGATGACGCGCGAGCAGCGCCACGGCGTTTTCGTCAGCGAACGGCGCATACGCTTCGTCGACGATCAGCAGACCGCCGAAGCGCGCGAGCACCTGCTCGATCTCGGCGTTGGTGAAACCGACACCCGTCGGCGCGTTCGGCGAGGTGAGGAAAAATGCGCGAGCGCCCGAGGCTGCGATCCGGTCGAGCGGCAGCTTCATCGAACGGTCGAACTCGATGACCGTGCTGCGCCCGTCCTGGATCTCGACGAGCACCGGATAGAGCGAATAGCTCGGGAACGTGAAGCCGGCGTTCGCATCCGCGGCGACAAATGCGCGGATCAACAGATTGAGAAGGTCGTCGGAGCCGTTGCCCACAATGACGTTTTCCTCGCGCAAATCGTGGAGTTGGGCGATGGCGGCGCGCAGGGGTGAACTCTTCGGATTCGGATAAAGCCGCAGCGAGGCGCCGTCGTCGCCGAGTTCGCGGCGAACCGCGTCGGCGACGCGCGGGCTCGGCGGATAGGGACACTCGTTGGTGTTGAGCTTCGTCCAGCCGGCTTCGGTCGGCTGGAGGCCGGGCGTGTAAGCGTGGAGCTTCGCCACGTGCGGAAGAGCGAGGGACGACAAACCAGACATTCCGCGATGGCCGCAAAAAGGCGCAAAAGGCGCAAAGAGATAATTACCGGGATCGGTGGCTCGCTGCGTGAGCAGCGGGATGGGCGCAATTTCCCTGCGCTCACGCGCAGAGCCACAAAGAGCTATTTCGTGCGAATCTTCGCCGAGCGGCCGTGCGCGTCCAGCTGCTCCATCGCGGCGAACGCGGCGACGATCGGCTCGCCCTTTTTCACGCTCTTGCGGTCGTAGCGGATGAGGCTCGTGCGGCGCAGAAAATCCGCCGTGCGCATCCCGCTGAAAAACCGCCCCGCGCGGCCCGTCGGCAGCACGTGGCTCGGGCCCGCCGTGAAATCGCCGAGCGCGGTCGGCGTGTCGTTGCCGATCATGATGGCGCCGGCCGTCGTGATCGCCTTCGTGAGTTTCTTCGCCGCAGCATCGGTGACCAGCAACTCGAGGTGTTCCGGCGCGACGTAGTTCGCGACCTCCGCGGCGTCTGCGAGCGTCTTCACCTCGACGGCCAGAAAACCTTCGTCGAGCACGCGCTTCGTTTTCTCCGAACGGGAGAGCGATTCGAGCTGCTCGTCGACTTGCGCGGCGATCGCCGCGATGACCGCAGCGGACGTGGCGACCAGGTAGATTTTTTCGCGACCGGAGCCATGCTCCGCTTGCGCGAGCAAATCGGCCGCGGCGTAATCGGCGCGCGCCGTTTCGTCGGCGATGATCATCACTTCGCTGGGACCGGGCAGGCCATTGACGCCGACGATGCCGAAGACCTGGCGCATCGCTTCGCAGGTGTAGGCGTTGCCCGGACCGAAAATCTTGTCGACCGGGCGGATCGTCGCCGTGCCAAACGCCATCGCGCCGATCGCCTGCACTCCGCCGATGCGATACACCTCGTCGACGCCGAGCAGGTGCAACGCGGCGAGCAGGCCGTCGGCGATTTTGCCGGACGCGTTGGACGGCGTGAACACCGCGATCTCCGGGCAGCCGGCGATCTTCGCGAGCGTGACGGTCATCAACACCGTCGACACGAGCGGCACCTGGCCGCCGGGCACGTAGAGGCCGACGCGCCGGAGCGGATCGAATTTTTCGCCGACCATCGCGCCGTGCGGATTTTTCGCCGTCCAGCCCTTCGGCAGGCCGCGGCGGTTGAACGCCACGATCGCATCGCGTGCCGCGACGATCGCGCGGCGCTCCGCCGCCGGCAGCCGTTTCGCCGCCGCAGCGAGATCGGCCGTGGGCACGCGGAAATCGCGGCCGCGCAGCTTGGCGCCGTCGAACTTCGCGGCGTAATACGTCACCGCCTCGTCGCCGCGCGTCTGCACGTCGGCGAGGATGCTCGCGACCGAGTCCGCGATCTCGCGCGGCACGACGGCGGTGCGGCAAAAGCGGGCGAGTTCGGCGGAGAAGTTCTTGGAAGCGTGTTGAAGGGTGCGCATGGAAGTCAGGCGGACGTCGACCACCGCGACGAGAGCGGGCCGGACATCATTTCAACGTCGGCAGCGGCACGGCAAAAAGGCTGTCGGCGAACTCCTCGTTGACCGTGATTTTCTCGAAGGTGATGCGCCGCGTGTCGACCTGGCCCTCGGCGGTGCGCTGCGCGATGCGGATCGATTTCGGGAAATGGATGCCGCCGGCGACGATCTGGCCCTCTTCGCGGACGTTGTTGTTGTCGTCGCCTGTCAGCACGAGTTCGCCGGTGGCTTCGTTAAAATAGCGGTAGTAAACGAGCGTGTCGCTGTGGAAGAACGCGATCTTCCGGCAGGCAATGCCGTCGATCGTCGTAGCCCCTTGGTCTTCGACGCGGCCGCCGATCTGCTCGATGCCGCGGAAAAAATAGAGGTTCTGCCAGACATCGGCGCGGAGCTGTTTGATCTGATCGACGGAAAGCTGCTGCTGCTGCCAGTTCGTCGGATCGGCGGCGTCGATCGTGCGGCGCCATGCTTCGTATTCGTCGAGCGCGCTGATCTCGATGAGTTGTGGCGAGGTGACGGTGATCCGCTGACGCGCGGGTTTCTCGAGTTGGATCTCGATCTTGCGGGTGAATTCCTTGGTGCGGTCCGCGGGATCGGCGCCGACCAGCGTGCCGACGTAGTGAATCGTCTTCACCGCATCGAGCACGGCGTCGGGCGCGAGCCGGGCGCGGGCTTTCGCGATGATGGCCGGCTCGTCCGCTGCGACCGCTCCGCTGCTGACAAAGGCGAAGAGGATCGCGGCGAGAAGGCGGGACAGAGGGAGCATCATGGCTTTGAACGTGGACAAAAAACAGCGCGGAGGGAAGCCGGGGTTGCCGCGTGCCGCGGGCGCACGGAATTCGCCGGGCCGGCGAAGGTCATTCCCACTCGATGGTGGCGGGCGGTTTGGAACTGATATCGAGGACGACCCGGCTGACGCCACGCACTTCGTTGGTGATGCGGCTCGAGATGCGCTGGAGCAAGTCGTGCGGCAGTTTCGCCCAGTCGGCGGTCATGGCGTCGACGCTTTCGACCACGCGGAGCGCGATGACGTAGTCGTAGGTGCGTTCATCGCCGAAGACGCCAACGGTGCGCACCGGCAGAAACACGCAGAACGACTGCCACACCTTATAATAGAGACCGGACGCCATCATTTCCTCGTGCAACACGGCGTCGGCGTTGCGCAGGATCTCAAGATTCTCGCGGGTGATCTCGCCCATGACGCGCACGCCGAGACCGGGACCGGGGAACGGCTGGCGCCAGACGACTTCCTTCGGCAGGCCGAGTGCGGCGCCGACTTTGCGCACCTCATCCTTGAAGAGTTCGCGCAGCGGCTCGATGAGCTTGAGCTTCATCCGCTCGGGCAGACCGCCGACGTTGTGATGCGTCTTGATGAGCGAGGCCGGGTTGTTGCCGATGGAAACGCTCTCGATCACGTCCGGATAGAGCGTGCCCTGCGCGAGAAACTCCGCGCTGCCCTTGATCGTTTTCAGCGCTTTCTCGAACACCTCGACGAACGTGCGTCCGATGATCTTCCGCTTCTGCTCGGGCTCGGTGATGCCCTTCAACCGCTTCAGGAAAAGCTTCGAAGCATCGACGACGCGCAGGTCGATGTGAAAATGCTTCGCGTAAAGCTTCTCGACATACTCGCGCTCGCCTTTGCGGATGAGGCCGTTGTCGACGAAAACGCACGTGAGCTGCTTGCCGATCGCCTTGTGCAACAGCGCCGCGGCGACGGACGAATCGACACCGCCGGAGAGTCCGAGGATCACGCGGGACTTGCCGACCTTCGCGCGGATGTCGGCCACGGCGTGCGCAATGAAATCCTTCGTCGTCCACTCCTGGCGCGCGCCGCAGATGCCGACGAGGAAGTTGCGGATCATGTCCACGCCGCGCTCGGTGTGAAACACCTCCGGGTGAAACTGAATGCCGTAGAAGCCGCGTTTCGCGTCCTCGATGCCGGAGAACGGCGAATTTTCGGAGACGGCGGTCGCGACGAACCCCGGCGGCAGCTTGGCGAGCTTGTCGCCGTGGGAATTCCAGATGCGGAGTTTCTTCGGCAGCCCGGCGAACAGCTTACCCGGACGCTTGATGGTGAGATGGCCGTGACCGTATTCACGCGCCTTGCTGTGCTCGACCTGGCCACCGAGGAAATGGCCCATCAGTTGCACGCCGTAGCAGATGCCGAGCACCGGGACACCGAGCTCGAAAATCTTCGCATCCGGGTGCGGTGCCGAGCGCGCGTAAACGCTTTGCGGGCCACCGGAGAGGATGATGCCGACCACGCCTTCCTCGCGCAGTTTCTCCGCCGGCGTCGCGTAATGGTAGATCTTGGAGTAAACCTGACACTCGCGGATACGGCGCGCGATGACCTGAGTGAGCTGCGAACCGAAGTCCAGGACGGCGATGGTTTGAGGCATGAGCGGCGTGGGAAACGGATAGCACAACGCAGACCGCGCGCCGTGCGCAAGCGCGATTGCTGGGGTTTGGGCGGATGGAGCCAGCCGCATCGCCCCGCGACCGCTCCTCGCCAAAACCACAAAACCACGCGCCACTAATCCCGCGGCGTCTGGCCCTCGAAACCGCCGCGCAACGCCTCTACAAACGCGTTGCGAAAGAGCGTGGCGATCGCTGACCACAGGTCGACCTCGTTGTCCGCGAAATTCCCCGCGAACGGCGCGCGCGTGGCCACCTGCTCGGTCTCGTCGTTCTTTAGCACGTTGCTCACCGCCGACACCACCGTCTCGAGCATCCGCTCGCCGAGATTCTTCTCATCGTCCTTCGCGCTCTGGAAGTCCAAGTCGTGCAACAGCGGTTTAACGTAGCCTTCGTAGGCACCGCCTTGTGCCTCGACTTCCATGAACATCTCGAACGTCCCGCGCGATACATCGGCGTTCACGTAAGCTCGCAGAAAGCTGTTGAGCGGCGGCAGCTGGATTTCGTGCAAGCCGAGGTTGGCGGTGAAGCGCGGCTGCTCGGCGACGGGATTCAGCCGGATCGTCGACTCGATCCGCCCGCCACCTGGCATGACCGCATCGATCCGGACGCTTGCCGGCAAAGCGGCGTCGTCTTCCTGCGGGCGATTTTGCAGATCGGTCGCGACGATGCGGATGCGTTCGATCGCGACGTCGACCTCCGGCTGATGCGTGCGATCGATGAAGCGCAGCCGGGCCCCCTCCACTTCCATCCGCGTGAGCTCCAGCGGAACCGCGTCGCGCAACGCATCCTGCCATCTCGCGACCTGCTCCTTCTTTTTCTGCAGTTCACGCTCCGAGGCCGCCTCGTCCTCCGTCGCGTCGCGCTCGTAGCTGATCACATTGACCTCCGCCCCATCGACAACGATCCGGCCGCCGAGCTTGCCGGCGGGGCAGACGGAGCAACGGCGGATCGTGCGGATGCTCGCGCGACCGCACGACGAGCCCCTCGATGCCGACCGCGCCTCGCCACACCGCGAGCGAGACCCGATCGACCCTCGCTTCGACGCCGGGCGAATCCGCGAGCCGGCGGTTTACCGCCGCCGTCGCAATCGGCGAACCGATCCAGCGAACGAGGATCAGCACCACGACGACCATCAGGAACCCCGCCAACACGCGCCGCGCGACGCGGTGCCGTGGCCACGGAAAGCCAACGCAACGAGCCATGGCGATCCCCTCGCCTACAGAATGCCAAACGCCCAACTCGCGCCCCATCAAGCAGGGGTGATTCCACGTCCGGTGAATGGGAGGGCAAAGTGCAAGCCGGCCGCGCCGCGGCTCGGCAAACTGCACAGCACTGCGGCGGTGGCCGCCCGAAATCCGCTCGCGTCGCCTCGGTTCCTCGTCGGGAATCCCCGGCTCGTCGCATGTCCCGCGTCGTCCAGTTCGCTCGCAGCATCTTTTGTCAGCCCGGGTTTCCCGGCGTCCTCGCCGCGAACTTCGCGCTGGGCATGGCGTATTCCTTCGTCGTGCCGTTCATGTCCATGTGGGGCACGCTGCACGTCGGGATGAGCCCGCTGGTGTTCGGCGTCTTCATGACCATCACCGCCGTCAGCGGCATCGTGTTGAGCACGCTGCTGGCGCGATGGTCGGACACGCATGTGACGCGTCGCACCATGCTCATCGTCGGCAGCCTCGGCGGCATTCTCGGCTATCTGGGCTACGCCTTCATCACGAATGTCGTCGCGCTGACGTTGATCGGTTCGCTGCTGCTCGGCGTGGCGACCGTGAATTTCTCGCAGCTCTTCGCGTTTGTGCGCGAAGAAATCGCCCGGCCGGAAAACGTCCACGTCGACGGTCCGTTCCTGATGAGCGTGCTGCGGGTGGCGTTCTCGCTGGCGTGGACGGTCGGGCCGGCGATCGGCGCGTGGGTGATGGTGACCTTTGGGTATCGCGGCATCTTCCTCGGCGCAGCGGGCCTGTTCACCAGCTTTCTCGTCGGCGTCCTCTGTTTTGTGCCGCATCGAGCGCATCCGCCTTCGTCCGCAGCGAGGCAGCAGCCCCTGCTCAAAGTAATCACGCGCCGGGATATCCTCGCGAACTTCGCCGGCTTCGTGCTGTTGTTCGCCGCCTTCAACATCAGCATGATGAACCTGCCGCTGATGGTGACGCAGGAACTCGGCGGCTCGACGGGTGACGTGGGCATCATCTTCAGCATCGCGCCCGTGTTCGAAGTCCCGCTCATGATCTGGTTCGGCCATCTCGCGGCCCGGGGACATCAGGCCGCGTTGATCCGGTTCGGCGTGCTGATGGGGGCGCTCTACTTCGCCGCGTTGATCTTCGCGCAGACGCCGTGGCAGATCTATCCCATGCAGTTGATCAGCGCCGTCTCGATCGCGATCACGACGAACATCACCATCACCTTCTTCCAGGACCTGCTGCCAGGGCAGGCGGGCGTGGCGACGAGCATCTACTCCAACTCGTTTAGCGGGGGCAGTCTCCTCGGCTACTTTGCATTCGGACTGCTGCTCGAGCCGCTGGGCCATCGCGGGGTGTTCATGCTCTGCTCGGCTTTAAGCGCGGTCACGCTGGTGATTCTGCTGCTGCAGAAACGCAGGGAGGAATCGGCGCTGGCTGCGGCGTAGGCCGCCGTTTTGGACTGTGGCTTCCGGATAGGAGCCTGCTTGCAGGCGTTCCAGTCGCGTCGCCGCATGCGATGCTGCAATCGCTTGCAAGCAGGCGCCTACCTCCGAACCGGTGTCCCCCAAGCCGTCCTGCGCGACTGGCGCCTCGGTCGGTCTCCGCCTCGAGCGACTGCGCGTGGCTCGCGCATCGCGGTCGTAAACGAAATAGGCGCGCGAAATCGCGCGCCTATTTTCCGAAAAACCCGCGGCTCTTGGCTCCGCCGTGAGGCAGAAAAGAGGCGGGTTGAAGTCAGCCTTACTTCTTCTTCTTCGCAGCGGCCTTCTTCTTCGGAGCGCTCTTCTTTGCGGATTTCTTAGCCATTTGGTTTTTCCTTTTTTCTGAGGTTGTCGCTTAACGGTGAAGCGGGGCGCTTCACCGCGCGACGCCAAATTGGCCAGCACCACGGTGTTTTGTAAACTGTAGACCGCACGCACAGCTCAATTTTTTTTCCAACGCAAAATGCGTCACCAACGAAATTTTTTCGCGTCGGCCGCGTTCCAAACGCGTCACGCCGCGCTCGTAACCGGTTTTCGGATACGTTCGAAAATCGATTTTTACCTCTGAAAATCGGATTTCCGCCGCATTCGAACGAGGCGCGTCGCGATGGGTGCGGCGCGCCATCGCTGGCTCGCCATCGCCGCCGCCGATCGCCCGGCCAGCCATCCGCGCCGATCGAAAAAAATTTCGCGGCGCGACCCGCACACCGCTGCACACGTCATTTCGCGGCGCCGTCGGCCAGCCGGCGGCGATCGATCAGGTGCACGGCGAGCCAGCAGATTTGCGCCCACGCGACGCCCGCCGCCCAGCCCGCAATCACGTCGGTCGGGTAATGAACGCCGAGAAAAACCCGGCTGAGCCCCACGAAAAAACTCAGCAGGAGCGCCGTGCCGAGAAGGTAGGTTTTCTCGCGACGACGCTCCACGAGCCGCGTCAGTAGCACCGCGAGCGTGAGGTAGATGATCGCCGACAGCATCGCATGCCCGCTGGGAAAGCTGAGCGAATGGATCTCGATCAAGCGGAGTTGTTCATCGGGGCGCTCCCGATCGAACAGCGTCTTGAGCGCGCTGTTCAACCCGAGCCCGCCGGCGGACGCGACTGCCACGAAGATCGCCGCGGCGAAGCGGCGGGAAAACGCGAGAAACCCGGCGACGAGCACGATCAGCGCGGTCAGCACGGCCACGCTGCCGAGGGCCGTGACATCTCGCGCGACCTCCGCCAGCCACGGCGGACCGATCGGATGCGGCGGCTCGCCTTCGCGGAACAGCAGCATGATCTGCTCTTCGACCGCGAGGTGTTCGCCTTCGCGCACCTCGTCGGCGATCTCGGCAAACACCCAGATCGCGAAGGCCAGCAGTGCGAGGTTGCCGAGAAGCAGACCGCCCAGGCGGCGAACGCGGTCAAAGCAGGTCTGGAGCAGGACACGCATGACGTGGATCGGCCGATCAGCGCGGCAGGCGCGCGAGCCAGTCGTCGTAGCGAGCTTCGAGGACAGCGAGCGGCAGCGGCCCCTCTTCGAGGATGTGATCGTGAAACGTCCGCAGATCAAAGCGGTCGCCGAGTTGGTTTTCGCCCCGCTGGCGAAGTTCGAGGATTTTCAGCTGTCCCAGCTTGTAAGACAGGGCTTGGCCGGGCGCGGCCATGTAGCGTTCGATTTCTGCGGCGTGGTCCTCCGGGCGCCCGCCCTCCTGCTCCACCGCATACTGCAGTGCCTGCTCGCGCGTCCAGCCCTTCGCGTGCAGGCCGGTATCGACCACCAGGCGGACGGCGCGGTGCATTTCGGCGAGCAGCATGCCGAGGTATTGATACGGATCGGTGTAAAGTCCGAGTTCGCGGCCCAGGCTCTCGGTATAAAGCGCCCAGCCCTCGCCGTAGGCGCTGTTCCAACCGTAGCGGCGAAACCGCGGCAAGTCGGCGCGCTCCTGGGTAAAGGCGAACTGAAAATGATGACCAGGGATCGCCTCGTGCAGAAACAGGTTCTCAAGATCGGTGCGGCGGACGCGTTTCGGGTCGACGATCGGCACGTAGAAAATACCCGGACGCGAACCATCCGTGGCGGCCGGCTGGTATTCGGCGGAAGCGGAGGCCGCCCGGAATTTCTCGGTCGCACGAATCTCGAACGGAGTGCGTGGGATGCGGCCGAAGAACTCGGGCAGCGCGGGAACGAGCCTGGCCTCGATCGCCCGATAGGCGTCGAGCACCTCCTCGTCGGTGTTGAACGGCATGAACTGCGGGTCCGTGGCGACGAAGTCGAGAAACTCGAACAGCGTGCCGGCAAAGCCGACCTGGCGCTGCACTTTTTCCATCTCCGTCCGGATGCGCGCCACCTCGGCGAGGCCGACCCGGTGAATCTCGTCCGGCGTGCGGTCGGTCGTGGTCCAGTAGCGGACCCAGTAGGCATACATCTCGGCGCCGCCGGGCAACGCCCCCAAACCGGCGGTGTCGCGACACTGGGAGAGATATTCGTTGCGGATGAATCCCTGCAGCCGGGCGTAGGCGGGGATGATCGTGGAACGAATCGTGGCGAGATAGTCGGTGCGAAGTTGATCGCGCGCCGCGGCAGGGAGCGAAGCCGGCAGCTTCTTCAAGGGAGCGAAAAAGACGTTCGTCTCGGCATCGTCGGCGATCAGCGGCTCGTATTGCGGCAACGTGCGCTCCATGAGGACGCGGGGTTGGACGACGCCTCGCGCCGCTCCTTCGCGCAGGTTGGCGATGGCGGAGTCGACCCACTGTGAAAACCCGGCGGCGCGAAGGATGAAATTGCGATAGTCCTGCTCCGACTCGAAGCGGTGAAGGCTGGCGCCGGAGCCCATTTGCGCAAACAGGAGCGGTGGGCCCCAGAACTGGTTGACCGGCAGCAGGTGCGTGGGCACCGCGAGGCCGGCTTGGCGGATTTCGAGCGACCAGCGGAGCACGTCGTAGCTGAGCCGGTCAGCCATCGAAAGCGCGGCGCGGTCCACGCGCGCCAGTTCGCCGAGGTAGTCCCTCACGAACGCCGCTTCGGCCGCGCGATGCGCGGGGCCGATATCGTCTTGCCAGACGTGATCGAAGCGTCGGTCGCTGTCGCCACTGGCTGCCGCATCAATCGGGAACAACGCGACGTAATCGTCGTAATAGCGATCGAGCAGCTCGGAGAAGCCTTCGGAAAGGGGCCTCGCTCCACAGGGAAAAGTGACGGCCCAGAGGAAGGTGAGGACGAAAGCGAAGATGCGGGGCGGACGCATGAGGGCAGGTCAGGCGCGAACAGTGCGCATCCCGACGCCCGGGTCAAAATCTCAAGCGGCTGTTCTCGTGGCCGCAGTGCGGACACTTGGCGAGCTCGGTGCCGACCGGCGCGGTGTAGAGTTCATCGCAACGGATGCAGTGAAACGTAGTCTTCCGCCGTTGTTGCTCGAAATTGCGATGATCACGCCGGTCATACCAAAGCCAGAGGCCGAGGAACACGAGGGCGACGAGCGTGCAGTAGAGGGCGGTGGCGGTGGAGAGATCGAACATGCGAAGCGCGGCGCGCGGCTGTCGACATGGTAGCGACCACCGTCTTTCAGGCCATCCGAAACGTGGCCGCGCGTGGCCGAAGGCTGCCCCGCCCTGAAAAAGAAAAACGCGCCGACGGTGAAGTCGGCGCGTGGAAAAGGAAGCGAGGGCGAACAACCCGGCGGGACGCCGGGTTCGACCTTGCTTTCGCTTACTTCTGCTCGGCGGAGGGCGCTTCGGTCGTCGCGGCGGCGGCGGCTTCGGCGGCGGGCGTGGCTTTCGCCTTCTTGCCCTTGGCCTTGGACGCTTTCTTGCCCTTGGACTTCTTGTAGCCCTGGTCGTCGGCTTTCACGAACTCGATCAACGCCATCTCGGCGGCATCGCTGATGCGGCGTTGGCCAAGCTTGTAGATGCGGGTGTAGCCGCCGTTGCGGTTCTCGAATTCCTTCACCTTCTCGTTGAAGAGAAGCGTGACGGCGGTCTCGTCGCGGACATCCGCGAGTGCGAGGCGGCGGAGGTGGATCGCATCCTTCTTCTCGGTCTTCGCGGCGGCCTTTTTGGCTTTCGTGATGACCTTTTCGATGAAGGGACGCAGGGCCTTGGCCTTCGTCAGCGTGGTCTGGATGCGGCCGTGCGTGATGAGCGAGGCGGCCATGTTGGAGAGCATCGCGCGGCGGTGCTCGATGGTGACGCCGAGGGAGGCGTGGTGTTTATTGTGACGCATTGTGTTTTGGTTTTAGGCGTCTCCCGATCGGCGATCCGGTCGCAGCGTGGAGCGGCAGCGGACGGCGCGAGAGACGAAAGTGGTAGCGAGTATCGAGTAGTGAGTAGCGGGTAGCGAGTCGGCGGCGAGTCGCGAACAGAATGCTCGCTACTCACTACCCGCTACTCGCTACTTCGCCGAGGGCGTCACCCTTCCTTCTTCGTATCGAGGAGGCGCTCGTCGAATTTCATGCCGAGCGACAGGCCCAGCGCTTCGAGCTTTTCCTTGATCTCGTTGAGGGACTTTTTGCCGAAGTTGCGATACTTGAGCATCTCCTGCTCGGTCTTCATCGCGAGTTCGCCGACGGTCGTGATATTGGCGTTGTTCAAGCAATTCGCCGCGCGGACGGAGAGCTCGATCTCGTTGACCGACATGTTGAGGAGCTTGCGGAGCTTGTTCTGCTCCTCGCTGACCTCGGACTGCTGGTTCTCGAATTCGTAGGACTCCTCACTGACGCGATCGAACACATCGAGGTGGTGCTTGAGGATCGAGGCGGCCTGCTTGAGGGCGTCGTCCGGCGTGATGCGGCCATCGGTCCAGACTTCGAGGACGAGCTTGTCGTAATCGGTGATCTGGCCGACGCGGGTCGCCTCGACGGAATACTTCACCAGGCGAACGGGCGAGAAGAGCGAGTCGATCGGAATGACGCCGATGGCCTGTTCTTCCTTTTTGTTCGCCTCGCCGGGGTAGTAGCCGCGGCCGGTTTTGATCTCGATTTCGGCATCGAAGGTTTTCTTCGAGTCGAGCGTGCAGATGACCTGGTCCGGGTTGACGATCGTGATGTTCGAATCGGCCTGGATATCGGCGGCGGTGACGACGCCCGACTTGTTGGCGCGGATGCCGAGGGTGATCGGCTCGCGCTTGGTGGAAACGATGAGGACCTTCTTGAGGTTGAGCACGATATCCGTGACGTCCTCGACGACGCCGTCGATGGACTGGAATTCGTGGTTCACGCCGTCGATCTTGATCGAGGAGATGGCGGAGCCTTCGACCGAACTGAGGAGGACGCGACGGAGAGAGTTGCCGACAGTGTGGCCGTAGCCGGCCTCGAAAGGCTCAGCGATGAATTTGGCGTAGGTTGGCGTGGCGCCTTCCTCGACCTTCGTCAGTTTGGACGGGAGTTCGAACTTTCCGAGACGTTTGGGCATGGCGGTTTGGGCGGACGTTGAGAGTTAAATGAGCGAGTAACGGGGAGCGGCTGCTTAGAAGCGCGAGTAGAACTCGACGATCAGCTGCTCGTTGATGCCCTGCTCCATCTCGTCGCGGTTCGGAAGACGATTGACGACGGCCTTGAAGGCTTCGGCGTTCATCGTGAGCCAGCCGGGAACGTTGCGGATGCGATTCTCCTCGAGGCAGCGCGTGGCGAGCTGGCGCGACGCGGGCGAATTCTTCACTTCGATCTCGTCGCCGGCCTGCACGTTGTAGGACGCGATATCGACCTTGTGTCCGTTGACGCGGATGTGGCCGTGATTGACGAACTGGCGGGCGGCGGCGCGGCTCTTGGCCAGGCCGAGGAGATAGACAACGCTGTCGAGACGGGTCTCGAGGAGCTGCAGGAAACGCTCGCCGGTGACGCCGCGCTCCTTCTTGGCGATCTCGAACACGCGGCGGAACTGGCGTTCGAGCAGCCCGTAGATGTAGCGGAGCTTCTGCTTTTCGTTGAGGCCGACGGCGTATTCGGAGACCTTGCGACGGAGTTTCGGGCCGTGCTGGCCTGGCGGGTAGGAGCGGCGTTCGAACGCCTTGCCCGAGCCGAGGAGTTGCTGGCCGAAGCGACGGCTGATGCGAGTGGTTGGTCCGGTGTAACGAGCCATGGAAAAATGCGATTTGAGATTAGCGTTTGAAGGAGGAACCGGACATTAGACGCGGCGGCGTTTGCGCGGGCGGCAGCCGTTGTGCGGGATGGGCGTGACGTCGATGATCGAGGTGATCTCGAGGCCGATCGCCTGGAGGGCGCGAACCGCGGAGTCGCGGCCGAGGCCGGGACCGGAGATGCGAATGACGACGTCCTTCAGGCCGTGCGACATCGCGTTGCGCGCGGCATCCTGCGCGACGACCTGGGCGGCGTAGGCGGTGGACTTGCGCGAACCGCGGAAGTTGCACTTGCCGGCGCTCGACCAGGCAATGACGGCGCCCTTGGCATCCGTGATCGACACGATCGTGTTGTTGAAAGAGGCGAGCACGTTGGCGACACCCGACGTGACGTTCTTCGAACCCTTCGCTTTGCGAACCTTGATCGTGCCGAGCTCTTCCTTGAGGAGGTCTTCGGCCGTGGGTTGCTTAGCGACACCACCAATCAATTCGACGGGCTTCTCGGCCGGGGCAGCTGCGGCGGGAGCCGCCGGGGCATCGGCCGCGGCACCCTTGGGTGCGCGGGCCTTTTTCTCAGCGGGAGCGGGTGCAGCACCCTCCGCCACGGGGGCGGCGGCGGCTTTCGCGGGTTTCTCTTTCTTCGGAGCAGACTTTTCTTCGGCCATGGGAGTGAGGGATTATTCTTTAGCCTTGGTGACGCCAACGGTCTTGCGCGGGCCCTTGCGGGTGCGAGCGTTGGTGCTGGTGCGCTGACCGCGGACCGGGAGGCTGCGACGGTGGCGGACGCCCCGGTAGCAGTTGATGGCCTGGAGGCGCTTGAGATTGCCCGCGATCTCGCGGCGGAGGTCACCCTCGAGCACCCACTTGTGCTCGGTGATGAGATGGAGGATCTTGTTCAGTTGCTCTTCCGTGAGATCCTGCGCGCGCATGTCGGGATTGAGCCCGGCTTCTTTCACGAGGAGATCGGCCCGCGTGGGACCGATGCCGTTGATATAACGGAGGGAATACGCGACTTTCTTTTTCGCGGGGATTTCTACACCGAGGAGACGTGGCATGTTGGTTTCTTAGTTGAGAGTTGAGTGATGAGAGTGGAGAGGGAGGAAAATTGATCAGGAGGCGGGAGCAGGCGTGCGGCGCGGGAGCGTGAGGATTTCGGGTCCGTTCTCCGTCGTGAGCACGGTATGCTCGAAGTGGGCGGAGGGAGCACCGTCGGCCGTCACACAGGTCCAGCCGTCGCTCAGGATTTTGGTCTTGGAGCCGCCGAGGTTCACCATGGGCTCGATCGCGAGCGTCATGCCGGGCTTGATTCTGTCGCCGGAGCCTTTGCGTCCGAAGTTCGGGATTTCAGGCGGTTCGTGCATCGCGATGCCGACGCCGTGGCCGACCATGTCGCGGACGACGCTGAAGCCGTGCGATTCGACGTGCTGCTGGATCGTGGCTGAGATGTCGCCGATTCGATTGCCCACCTGCGCCTGGCGAATCCCGAGATCGAGGGCCTCGCGACTGACGCGGAGGAGCTTTTCGAGATCGGGGGCGATCAGGCCGACCGGAACGGTGAAGGCGTTATCGCCGACGTAGCCGTCGTGCCAGACGACGATGTCCAGAGAGACGACATCGCCATCGCGCAGGACCCGTCGAAAGGACGGAATGCCGTGAACGACCTCGTCGTTGACCGAGATGCAGGTGTGGGCCGGGTAGCGGCGCGAACCGTGTTGATACCCATAACAGGCGCTGCGGGCTCCGAGGCGGGCGATCCAGTCGCGTCCTGCCTCTTCCAAGTCTTGCGTCGTGATGCCGGGCCGCACGAGGGGCTTGAGTTGATCAAGCACCGTGGCAGCGATGGCACACGCCTCGCGCATTTTCGCAATTCCCTCCTTTGATTTGATGGGAATCGTCATGCGGCGAAAACGTCGGCCTCCTGAAGGAGGCCAAGCGTGCGATAGTGTTGAACGAGGGACTCGTTGGAGCCGGGGCCAGCGAGGACGCCATCGAGGCTTTCGTCGCGGGCATCGAGCCATTCGTCGAACACTTTTGCTTGGAGCAGCGTAGCCGGGAAGTCCGTGAGGACGAAACCCGCATCAGGTTTGCGCGTGAAGAACCATTTCCGCATTGCGGCGAGAATGATCGCTTCCTCCGCAGCGGCCGAAGCCGGGCGGCGCGAAATCTCCGACCGCGCAAACGCGGCGGGAGAGACGTGCTCGAGATTCAAAGAACGGATGCGATCCATCAGAGTTTCGGGCGGAAAAACGGATGAACCGAGGAGAAGGAGCTTGGTCCTGGCGCGAGCGCCGGAAGGAGCCAAGCGGTCGTTGATGGCGGCCATCGCGACCCGAGTAAAGAACTAAAGTGCGAAGCGTTGAATCGCCCAGGCCACGATGCCGACGAGGAAGATCACGGTAACGGGAACCCCCAGCTTCATGAGCGCCTCGGAGCTGACGGCTTCACCCGACATGCCGGTCGGCGCAGCACTGCGAGCACGAATGCGGCCCTTCTTCAGGAAACCGTCGTAATGGCGTTGCAAGAGGAAGGTTTCGACCTGGCGCATCGTGTCGAGAACGACGCCGACGGTGATCAGCATGCCCGTGCCGCCGAAGAAAATCGCGATGCGCTGGGGGACGTTGAGTTCGAAAAGAAGCACGTCGGGCATGACGGCGATCACCGTGAGGAAAATCGCCCCAGCCAGCGTGAGGCGGGTCATGATGAAATCGAGGAACTGCGCCGTCGGTTCGCCCGGGCGGACGCCGGGGACGTAGCCGCCGTATTTCTTCAGGTCATCGGCGATCTGGATCGGCTTGAACATGACAGAGACCCAGAAATAGCTGAAGAACAGGATGAGGGTGGTGTAAACCGCGTAGTAAACCCAGTGACCGCTGACGAGGTTCTCGGAGAGCTCGACGAGGAACTTAATGTTGAAGGCCGCGCCGAGCTGGGAGAAAATCTGCTGCGGAAAAAGCAGGATCGCGCTCGCGAAGATGACGGGCATGACGCCCGAGTAGTTGACCTTGAGCGGCAGGAACGAGCTCTGGCCGCCCATGACCTTGTTGCCCACAACGCGCTTGGCGTATTGGACCGGAATCTTTCGCTGACCTTGGACGACCATGATGATGCCCATGACGACCACGAGAAAGAGCGCGACCATGATGGCGGCCTGCGGGAGGCCGAGATTCGGACCGGTGCCGACCGGACGAAAGAAGAGCTGGTAGGTTTGCGCCGCGGCACCCGGGATGTCAGCCAGAATGCCGACCGTGATCAGGAGCGAGACGCCATTGCCGATGCCGCGTTGCGTGATCTGTTCGCCGAGCCACATCAGCAGCAGCGTGCCAGCGGTCATGAAGATGACCGAGGTAATCAGGAAGCTGACTTTGCTGACGATGACGATACTGCCGTAGGTATTGATATCGTAACCCGGGAAAAGCCGGCCGGGATTCTCGAGGGCCAGGATCAACAGCGTGCCCTGCACCAAACAGATCAGGACCGTGGCGTAACGCGTGTATTGCGTGAGCTTCTGGCGGCCCACGTCGCCCTCTTGCTGCAGGCGGCTGAGCGCGGGCACGACGGCGGTCATCAGCTGGAAGATGATCGACGCACTGATGTAAGGCATGATGCCCAGCGCGCAGACGGCGCCCTTCACGAGCGCACCACCGGTGAACATGTTGTAGAGCCCCACCAGCGCACCACCTCCGGCCGCCGTCTGATCGGCGAAGAAGTTTTGCAGCGGGTGCGGGTCGATACCCGGCAGCGGGATGTGCGCGCCGACGCGGGCAATGAACAGCAGGAACAACGTGTAGAAGATGCGCGAGCGGAGCTCGGGAATCTTCAGCGAATTCGTGAAGGCGGAAAACATTTGGGATGCGAAATTGGCGAAAGCCGACGGACGCCTCTAGCGGGGAGCGAACATTTCCAATTGCCCGTCAACGCGAGGCAATTGGAAACACGATCAAGCGACGATCGCCTGGCCGCCGGCCTTCTCGATCTTGGCCTTGGCGGATTCGGAGAATTTCGCGGCGGTGACCTTCATCGCGCGGCTGATTTCGCCATCGCCAAGGACTTTCACGGCCTTCTCGCCTTTGCGGATGAGACCGTTACTCGCGAGCACATCCGCGGTGATCTCGGTGATGCCGGCGTCGAGCGAAGCGAGGTCACCGACATTCACGACCGCGATTTCGGTGCGGAAATTATATTGGTTGAAGCCGCGGTGGGGCAGTTTGCGGTAGAGCGGCATCTGGCCGCCTTCGAAGCCGGGACGAATGGAGCCGCCCGAGCGGGCCGTCTGGCCTTTGCCGCCGCGACCGGAAGTCTTGCCATGGCCGCCGCCTTCGCCGCAGCCAACGCGCTTTTTGCGGTGGACCGCACCTTTAACGTTCTTGAGTTCGTGAAGTTTCATAAGGGTTCCTCAGGAGGGGCGCCCTACTCCGCGGTAGGCGCGGGGCAGGACTCGGATGGACTGTCGATAGTGGCTCAGGCGTTGTTGGCGCTGGTGCGCAGCGTCGAGACTTCCTCTTTCAAGCGAAGCTGCAGCAGGCCGTTCAAGGTGGCGTGCACCACGGCGATATGGTTCGAGGAGCCCATCGACTTGGTCAGCACGTTCTTGACGCCAGCCGCTTCGAGGACCGCGCGGACCGCACCACCGGCGATCAAGCCGGTGCCGGTCGTGGCGGGGCGAAGCAGCACGCGGCCACCGTCATACTGGCCGAGCACATCGTGGGGAATCGTGTCGCCCTTGAGCTTCACGTTGACCATGTGCTTGTGCGCATTGGCGGTGCCCTTCTTGATCGCATCGGGCACTTCGTTGGCCTTGCCGTAGCCGATGCCGATCTTGCCCTTGCCATCGCCGACGACGGCGAGAGCGGCGAAGCTGAAGCGGCGACCGCCTTTGACGACCTTCGCGCAGCGATTGATGAAGACGACCTTTTCGATCATCGACGGACCATCGCCCTGGTCGCGAGTGTCGCGGTTGTCGCGGCGTTGCCCGCCGGGGCCGCCGCGATTGGGGCCGCCACGATTGGGGCCGCCGCGGTTGAACTGGCGGGGTTGGCGCGTGGGGGCGGAAGGAGCGGCGGCCGGGGCGGCTGTTTCGACAGCGGCTTCGGAGGCGGGCGCGGAAGTGGGTTCGGTGCTCATGCGTAATTTAGAATTGGAGACCACCTTCGCGGGCGGCGTCGGCGAACGTTTTGACTTTGCCGTGATACGGGGCGCCGCTCCGGTCGAAAACGACCGATTCGATGCCGGCGGCCTTGGCCTTGGCGGCGAAGGCGGTGCCGAGCGCTTTCGCGCCGGCGAGGTTGGCGGCGAGCTTCTGCTTGCGGAACTCGGCGTCGAGCGAACCGAGAAACACGAGCGTGGCGCCCTTGTCGTCGTCGATGGCCTGGGCGTAGATGTGCTTCGAGGTGAAGCGCACCGCGAGACGCGGACGGAGCGCGGTGCCTTGAACTTTCTTGCGGATTCTCCAGCGACGTTTCTGCAGGAGATCGGCTTTGCGAATGGTATTGCTCATGGGAGCGAAGATTTTTCGGAGGTTTAGCTTTAGGCGACGGTCTTGCCTTCCTTGCGGCGGACGCGCTCGCCAACGATGCGCACGCCCTTGCCCTTGTAAGGTTCCGGCGGGTAATAGCCGCGGATTTCCGCGGTGACGGCGCCGACGAGCTGCTTGTCCGCGCCCTCGACCTTGACCTTGGTCTGGTCGGTGACGGTGACTTTGATGCCGTCGGGAATATCCATCAGGATCGGGTGTGAATACCCGAGCGCGAGGTCGAGTTGCTTGCCCTTGAGATTCGCCTTGAAACCGACGCCTTGGATTTCGAGATCCTTGACGAAGCCTTCGGTGACGCCCTTGACCATGCCGGCGACCACGGAGCGGGCCGTGCCGAACATGGCGTTGGCGAAACGGCTCTCCTCGGTGGGCGCGAAGGTGATCTTCTGGTCGGCGACGGTGACTTTGACGACAGGCGCGAACGTCTTCTGGACTTTGCCTTTGGGGCCCTCGACGAGGACGGTGCCGTCCTTGCTGACGGTGACCTTGACCTTGTCGGGAATTGAAACGGGTTGTTTGCCGATGCGGCTCATGGTGGTGGCGGTTTACCAGACGTTGCAGATCAGTTCGCCACCGGCCTTGTTACGGCGGCAGTCGGCGTCTTTCATCAGGCCCTTGGAGGTCGAGATGATGCTGATGCCCAGGCCGTTCAGGACGCGGGGGATTTCGGTGTAGCCGTAATACAGGCGGCGGCCCGGCGAGGACTCGCGGGTGAGGCCCGTAATGGCGGGCGCGCCGTCGACGTATTTCAACGTGACGACGAGCGTTTTGTGGCCAGCGGCATCGGTGCCGTCTTTGTAGTCGGCGATGTAGCCTTCGGCCTTGAGAATCGCGGCCATCGCTTCACGCATCTTGGAGTGCGGCGAAGAAGTCTCGGCGAGCTTGGCCTTCGACGCGTTGCGGAGGCGCGTCAGGAAATCACTGATCGGATCGGTCATGGTGGATGTTGTTTAGAGGGGCAGACGGGTCATATCCGGGCGCTTGAGGCGCATGAACCCCCGCCAGCCGAAAGAGATTACCAGGAGGACTTCGTGACGCCCGGGATTTTGCCGGCGAGCGCGAGTTCGCGGAATTGGATACGGGAGACGCCGAACTTGCCGATGTAGGCGCGCGGGCGACCGCTGAGCGAGCAGCGGTTGCGGATGCGGACCTTGGCCGAGTTGCGGGGGAGTTTCGCGAGCTTCTTCTGTGCGGTGAAGAACTCCTCGTCGGTGGTGGCCGGGTTGGCGAGGATCGCCTTCAGCTCGGCCCGCTTGGGCGCGTATTTGGCGGCGAGTTTCTTGCGCTTTTCGTTGCGCTCGATGGCGGAGGTCTTGGGCATGGCGGGAGATTAGGCGGCGTTGGATTTCGGAGCAGCGGGCTGGGACTCGACGCGGCGGAAAGGCATGCCGAGGAGTTTGAGCAGCTCGCGGCCTTCGTCGTCGGTCTTGGCGGTCGTCACGATCGTGATGTCCAAACCCATGTGCTTCTTCACGTTCTCCACGGTGATTTCCGGGAAAATCGTGTGGTCGGTGATGCCGAGGTTGTAATTGCCCTGACCATCGAGCTTCGAGCCGACGCCGCGGAAGTCGCGGATGGTCGGCAGCGCAACGGCGAGCAGGCGCTGGAGGAACTCCCACATCGAGGGGCCGCGGAGCGTGACGCTGCAGCCGACGACCTGGTTGGGCTTCAGCTTGAAGTTGGCGATGGCCTTGCGTGCCTTGTTGAGCACGGGCTTCTGTCCGGCGATGAGGCCGATGTCGCGAGCGATGTCGGCAATCTGGTTCTTGTCGGCGTCGGAATCGATGCCGGTATTCAGGTTCACCTTAACCAGCTTCGGCACCTGGTGCTTGTTCTTGTAGCCGCGGCTCTTGATCAGCTCGGGCACGACGTGCTCGACGTAGAGTTTTTTGAGGGAGGGAACGTAGCTCATTGTTCAATGCCCGCGATTACCGACCGCGAAGCGTAAAGAGGGATGATTTTTGTGGAAAAGCGTCGAGTAACGCAGGCGCCGGGCCGGGTTGGCAAGCGTCCAGTGAACTCAGGCAGACGCCGATTCGGATTTCTTGCGTTTGCTGGCGTCGAAAGTCGCTTGCAGCATCAGGTTGCTGATGTGGATCGAGCCTTCGCGTTCGGCGATGGAGCCCTGCGGGTGCTCCTGCGACTTCTTGAGATGGCGCTTGATCATGCCGACGCCTTCGACGCGAGCGCGTTGCTTGGCGGCGAGAATCTCGAGGATCTTGCCGGACTTGCCCTTTTGGGAGCCGGCGATGACGACGACCTGATCGCCGCGTTTGACGTGAAATTTCTGGGCCATGTTAGAGAACCTCCGGGGCGAGCGAGATGATCTTCATGAAGTTCTTCGCGCGCAGTTCGCGGGCGACGGGCCCGAAGATGCGGGTGCCGCGCGGGTTGTTGGTCGCGTCGATGATGACGCAGGCATTGCTGTCGAAGCGCAGGTAGCTGCCATCCGCGCGACGCACGGGGGCTTTGGTGCGAACGACGACGGCCTTGTGGACCTCGCCCTTCTTCACGGTGGCTTCGGTGGAGCTTTGCTTGATGTGAACGGTGATGATGTCGCCCACGCCGGCGGTGGTCGTGATCTGGCCCTTGCGGGAGATCATGGCGGCTTTGCGGGCACCGGTGTTGTCGGCGACGTCGATAACGGAGCGCAGTTGAATCATGGCAGGCCTCCTGTGAGTTTTAGTTGTTAAAAATTAGGCCTGCGGCGCGGACTCGGCGGCGGCGTTGGCGGAAGTGGTCTTCGTGGGGACCTGCGCGGCGACGTCGTTTTCGCTGATCGCGACGGCGTCGGAGGTGACGGCTTTCTGGATGACCGACACGATGCGCCAGCGTTTCAGGCGGCTGAGCGGGCGGGTTTCCATGACCTCGACCTTGTCGCCGACCACGGTCTCGTTCTTCTCGTCGTGGACGTGGAGCACGGTCTGGCGATTGACAACCTTGTGGTAAAGCGGGTGCGGCGTCTTGTAGGCCACAGTGACCTTGACGGACTTGTCGCCGGAACGGCTGGAGACGAAGCCGACTTGGGTTCTGCGCGAGTTGCGCTGGCCGGGAGCGGAGGAGGACATGGCGGTGAGTTCGGTTTAACGCGCGGGCGCTCAGGCGGCGGCGGGCGCTTTCTTTTTCTTTTCGTTCAGGATGGTTTCGAGCCGCGCGATGTCCTTGCGGAGCGTGCGGAGCTCGTGGGTCTTCTCGACCTGGCCGGTGTGCTTGCGCAAGCGGAGCTGCAGCAGCTGCTCGCGGGTTTCGCGGAGCTTGGTGGTGATCTCGGCCGGAGCGAGGTCGCGAATTTCTTTGGAAGTCATGACGGACGTTTTTTGAAAGTTAGGCGGCGGTGCCGTCGCGCTGGATGAAGCGGCAGTGGAACGGCAGCTTCGCGTCGGCGAGGCGGAACGCCTCCTTCGCGATCGTGGCGGGAACGCCGGCGAGTTCGAAGAGGATCGCGCCGGGCTTGATGACGGCGACGTAGTATTCCACCGGACCTTTGCCCTGACCCATGCGGACTTCGGCGGGCTTCTTGGTCACGGGCTTGTGCGGGAAAACGCGGATCCAGAGTTTGCCCTTGCGCTTCAGGTGGCGCGAGATCGTGACGCGGGCCGCTTCGATTTGCTGGCCGGTCATGGGACCGCGGGTGAGCGACTGGAGGCCGAATTCGCCGAAGGCGAGCGTGTTGCCGCGCTTGGCATTGCCAGCGCGGGAGCCTTTCATCGTCTTGCGGTATTTGGTGCGGGCGGGAGCGAGAGCCATGGGAGATTTCTCCTGGTAAAGTTAGGTATCCGAAAAACGGATTCAGTTGTTGTCGGACTCTTTTTTGCAGATCCAGCACTTGACGCCGATCTTGCCGTAAACGGTCAGCGCCTCGGCGAAACCGTAGTCGATGTTCTCGCGCAGGGTGTGCAGCGGCACGCGGCCTTTGCGCTGCCATTCGCGACGAGCGATGTCCGCGCCACCGAGACGGCCCGAGCACTGGATACGAATGCCTTCGGCGCCGAGCGTCATGGCCATTTCGACGGCCTTCTTCATGGCGCGGCGGAAAGCGATGCGGCGTTCGAGCTGGAGGGCGACGTTCTCGGCGACGAGCGCGGCCTCGATCTCGGGCTTCTTCACTTCCTGGATGTCGAGGAGGATTTCCTTGCCGGTGAGCTTCGCGAGCTCGTCCTTGATCTTCTCGATTTCCTGCCCCTTGCGGCCGATGACGATGCCGGGGCGCGCGGTGTAGATCTTGACGCGAACGCGGTTGGAAGCGCGCTCGATGAAGATGCGCGGCACGGACGCCTGTTTCAGCTTTTCCATCAGCTTGCTGCGGATGAGCTGGTCCTCGGCGAGGAGCTTCGGGAAATCTTTCTTCGTGGCATACCAGCGGGACTGCCAGTTGCGACGGACGGCGAGACGGAAGCCGGTGGGATTGGTTTTTTGGCCCATGGAAGGAGATTAGTTGGAGTTGCCGTCGGAGAGAACGATGCGGATGTGCGACATCTTCTTGCGGCGCGGAGCGGCGGAACCGCGGGCGGCCGCCTTGAAGCGCTTGAGGACGGGACCGTTCTCGATCAGCGCGAACTTCACGGTGAGGTCGTCGGCCGAGAGGTTGTTGTTGTTCTCGGCGTTCGCGATCGCGCTCTTCAGCGTCTTCGCGATCAGGCGCGCGGACTTGCGCGGGATGAGCGCGAGATAGTCGACGGCTTCCACGGCCTTGCGGCCTTGGATGATGCGCGAGACTTCGCGCATCTTTTTCGGCGACATGCGCGCGTAACGGGTGAGGGCTTGGACTTCCATGGTGGTGGTGAGGATTCCGAAGCGAACGGGCGTTTCGGCGATAGCAGCGCGGCGGAAAGCCGGCGCCCTACCCTTTTGGGTTTTCGTTGGTGAGAGTGAGTAACGGACGGGTTAGATTTCCTTGCGGGTCATGCCGCCGTGGCCCTTGAACACGCGGGTGAGCGCGAATTCGCCGAGCTTGTGGCCGACCATGTTTTCGGTGACGTAAACGGCGATGAAGGCCTTGCCGTTGTGCACGCTGAACGTGTGGCCGACGAAGTCGGGCGTGATCGTCGAGCGGCGGGACCAGGTCTGGATCGGCTTCTTAACGCCCGTCTTGTTCGCCTTCTCGATTTTCTCGAGCAGGTGATAGTCGACAAAGAAACCTTTTTTGATGGAACGTGCCATGGTGCGAGAGGGGCGGGATTACTTTTTGCCACGCGGCTTGCGGCCGTTGTGGTGGACGATGATCTGCGCGTTCGACTGCTTCGAACGACGGCGGGTCGGGAAGCCTTTCGCGAGCTGGCCCCACGGGGACACGAGCTGCTGGCGACCACCACCACCCTTGGATTTGCCCTGACCGCCGCCGTTGGGGTGGTCGACGGGATTCATCACCATACCGCGAACGGTCGGGCGAACGCCGAGCCAGCGCTTGCGGCCGGCCTTGCCGAGGGACTGCTTGTTGTGATCGCCATTGCCGACGAATCCGATCGTCGCGCGACAGTTGGCGTTCACGCGGCGAAACTCACCGGAAGGCATCTTGAGCTGCGCCTGGCCGTCTTCGACGCCGACGAGTTCGAGCGCGGCGCCGGCGGCGCGGGCGATCTGGGCGCCGCGACCGGGGACGAGTTCGACCGCGTGGACCTTCGTCGACGGCGGGATGAGGTGCAGCGGGAAGTTATTGCCGACGATGAAGTCGTTCGTCGTCGCCTTGTTGGAGGCGATGATCGTGGCGCCGACCTGCAAACCCTCGGGAGCGAGGATGTATTTTTTCACGCCATTCGCGTAAACGACGAGCGCGAGATTGGCCGTGCGATTGGGATCATACTCCAGCGCCTGGACCTTGGCGGGCATGTCGAGGATGCCGCGCTTGAAATCGATGATGCGGTAGAGCTGCTTGTGACCGCCGCCGATGTGCCGCGAGGTGATGCGGCCATAGACGTTGCGGCCGCCGGTCTTCGGCTTCGGCTCGGTGAGGTTCTTCTCCGGACGCTTTTTGGACAGACCTTCGCGCTTGTTCAGCGAGGTGAACCGGCCGGCGGGCGTGAGCGGACGAAATGAATGGATAGCCATGTGGGTGTTCTCCGGGTTGGGCGAGGTCGCGTTAAACGAGCTCGATCTTGTCGCCGGCTTTGAGCGTAACGATTGCCTTCTTGTAGTCGGAACCGACGCTCGGGCGGCCTTGGCGGCTCTTCTTGTTTTTACCGCGATACGTCAGCGTGTTCACGCGGCGGACGGTGACCTTGAAGGTCTGCTCGACGGCCTCGGCGATCTGGTGCTTGTTGGCGTGGCCGAACACCTCGAAGGTGTATTGGCCAAGCTCGGACGAGAGCTTGTTCGACTTTTCCGACAGGCGGACGAGTTTGAGGATCTTGTCGGCTTGCATTAGTTCTTACCTCCGTTGACGCGGGCGATGATGGCCTCGAGCGCCTTGGTGCTGACGATGATCTTGGCGTATTGAGCGAGATCGCGGGCATTCAGCTTCGCCGCTTCCTGCAGGGAAACGCGCTCGATGTTGCGCGAGGCGCGGGCCGTCTCGACGGCGAACGGCGCGTCGACGAGGAGCAGCTTGCCCTTCGGGGCGATGCGACCGAGGACCGTGTTGATCGCCTTCGTCTTCGTGATCTTGGTGTCGAAGGCCTCGATGACGGCGAGTTCACCCGCGGACGCGCGGTCGAACAGCGCGCGGCTGAAAGCGAGTGCCTTCACCTTGGCGTTGATCTTCTTGGAGTAATCGCGGGGCTTCGGGCCGAAAACGACGCCGCCGCCCACCCACACGGGCGAACGGGTGGAGCCGGCACGGGCGCGGCCGGTGCCCTTCTGGCGCCACGGCTTCTTGCCACCGCCGCGGACTTCACCCCGCGTCTTCGTGGAATGCGTGCCCTGGCGGTTGTTGGCGTTGATCGCGACGATCACTTCCTTGACGGCCTGAAGGCCCTTGTCGCCTTCGAACGTCGGAAGGCCATCGAAGTCCTTCTCGCTGCTCTGCGTGGCGTCGGAACTAAAAACGGTGAGTTTCATGGTCGAGGTATCTCCAGATTAGGCTTTGACGGCCTTCGGCTGGCCCTTGATGGCGGAGCGGACGATGACGTCGTCGCCGTTGGCGCCGGGAATCGCCCCCTTCACGAGGATGAGATTCTTCTCGGCGATGATCTTCACGACGCGCAGGTTCTGCACGGTGCGCTTCTCTTGACCCATGTGGCCGGGCATTGCCTGGTTCTTCCACACGCGGCCAGGGGTCTGGCGCATGCCGACCGAACCGATGCGGCGGTGGAACATGGAGCCGTGCGTGGCGGGACCGCCGGCGACACGGTAGCGCTTCATGACGCCTTGGAAGCCTTTGCCTTTGGTCACGCCGATCACGTCGACAGACTGACCTTCGGCGAAGGCGGTCACGGTGACGACATCACCGACTTTGAGGTCCGAAGCCGCTTCGAGACGGACTTCGCTGAGGACGCGGGGCGTCTCTTCGAGACCAGCCTTTTTCGCGTGGCCTTGTTCGCCATTGGCTGTGTTTTTGGCTTTCTTCTGCGAGAAGCCGAGCTGGACTGCATTATAGCCGTCCGTTTCGGTCGTCTTCACTTGGACGACCGGGCAGGGACCGGCTTCGACTACGGTGACGGGAACGAGCACATTTTGTGCGTCGTAGACCTGCGTCATTC
>JAEYYL010000414.1 GCA_023430825.1 Verrucomicrobiota bacterium
CTCGGGCCGACGTTCGTGCCCGACAGCGCCAGCCGCGCCACCGCCTGATAGTCCCCGAACCCCAGCCCCTTCGCCGCGACGAGTTGCTTGATCGCTTCCTCGATCGCCGTGTCGCTCGAAAAATCCATCGCCGGCAGCGCCTCCGCCAGCTCGCGCAACCGCGCCTTCGGATCGCCCTTCGCCATCACTTTGTCGCGCACCTTCGGATCGACGGGAAAATCCTCGGTGAAGAAATACGCCGTGTAGGCCGGCAGCTCCTCGATGCCCTTGATCTTCGGCTGGCTGAGCAGCATCACCTCGCTAAAATAGTTTCCGTCTGCTGCCAGCGCCGCCGCGATCGCCGGCGCCAGCGTCTGCCCCGAACCTTCCGGCGAGGCGTGCGCCTCGAAATACGCCCGGGCCTTCGCCACGAACGCCTCCGCCGGCAATTCCAGCAGGTAGGCCATGTTCATGTGCGCGAGTTTCTTGTCGTCGAATCGCGCGTTGCTCTGGTTGACGCCCGGCAAATCGAACAGCCGCACGATCTCCGCGATCGGCATCTTCTCCCGGTCGTCGCCCGGGTTCCACCCGAGGAGGCTGAGGAAATTCACCAGCGCCTCCGGCAGGTATCCGCGACGCTGATACTCTTCGATCAGCGCGCCCTGGTCGCGCTTCGACATCTTGCCCGGCCCGTTCTGCTTCAGGATGAGCGGAATGTGCGCGAACTGCGGCACCGGCGCGCCGAACGCCTTGAACAACTCCACGTGCTTGCTTGCGTTCGACAGGTGATCCTCGCCGCGGATCACGTGCGTGATCTGCATCGCGATGTCGTCGACCACGTTCACGAAGTGAAACACCGGATTCCCATCCGACCGCACAATCACGAAATCCTCGTCCTCCACCCGCTCGACCCGCCCGCGGATCCGGTCTTCGATGACCGTCGGCGCCACCTTCACCTTCGTCACCGTCTTTTTGCGATGCTCGTCGAACACCTCGAAGCGCTCGCCGAGCAGCTTGAACCACGTCGCGCCATCCTTCTCGTAAGTCCGGCCCGCCGCCTTCAATTTCTCCAGATACTCGCGATAAACCTCCGCCCGCTCGCTCTGCCGATACGGTCCGAACGCCCCGCCGACTTTCGGACCCTCATCCCAGTTCATCCCCAGCCAGGTCAACGAATCGTAGATCACGTTGAGGAACTCCTCGCTATTGCGCTCCTTGTCCGTGTCCTCGATCCGCAGCACGAACGTGCCGCCCGTGTGGCGCGCATACAGCCAGTTGAACAGCGCCGTGCGGGCGCTGCCGATGTGGAAGAACCCGGTGGGACTCGGGGCGAAACGAACGCGAACGGAGGACATTGAGCCGACCAGCAAGAGACGCCGCCGCAGACCTGTCAAAGCCGCAACCAACCGCCGCCGCGGCGGCGGAAGCTCCAAGCACCAACATCCAAGCTCCAATGAAACACCAAGCCTCAATAACCCAGCGCCTCTGACACCCATCCCTCCGGATTGAAGCTTGAAATTTGCAGCTTCACTGGAGCTTGGATGTTGGTGCTTGGAGCTTCTTCCATGTCCGCCTTCGACCCTCCCGACCTCATCGCCCGCTTCGAAGCCGCCGCGCGCGCCGCGCACTTCCGCGTCGAACGCTTCGGCGAAATCGCCGGCACCCCGCTCCTCGCGCTCACGCGCCGCACGCCCGGCCCGCGCCCGCGCATCTACCTCTCCGCCGGCATCCACGGCGACGAACCCGCCCCGCCGCTCGCGCTGCTGGCGTTGCTCGAGGCCGGCGCCTTCGACACCCGCGCCAACTGGTTTCTCTGTCCGCTGCTCAATCCGGCGGGTTTTCTCCGCGGCACCCGCGAAAACGCCGACGCCGTCGACCTCAACCGCGACTACAAACACGTCCTCTCGATCGAAATTCGCAGTCACCTCGCCTGGCTCCAGCGGCAGCCCAATTTCGACCTCACGCTCTGTCTCCACGAGGACTGGGAATCCGCCGGCTTCTACCTCTACGAGCTGAACCCCGAGAACCGCCCGACCCTCGCCGACGCGATGATCGCGGCGGTGGCTCGTATCTGTCCGATCGATACAGCCGCGATCATCGACGGCCGCGAATCCGCCGCGCCCGGGATCATTCGCCCCATCGCCGACCCGCTCCTGCGCGACTTGTGGCCCGAAGCGATTTATCTCCGCGCCCACCACACCCGCCTCAGCTACACGCTCGAATCGCCCTCCGCCCTCCCGCTCCCCACCCGCATCGCCGCCCTCCGCGCCGCCATCGCAGCCGCAGTTTCCGTTTAACCACAGAGGCGCAAAGGCACGGAGGCCTCACTCGGAATTTCTCCGTGCCTCTGTGGTTCAATCTGCGGTAGCTCTCTCCGCCCAAAACGCCCGCATATCCTCCGCCAGCGGCGCCGCGAACACGTGCTCCATCCCCGCCGGCCGCAGATCGATCTCCGCGCAATGCAGCGCCTGCCGCGGCAGCAGCAGCTTCGCCGCGAGCGCCTCGGTCCACCCGCCGTCGATGAACTCCAGATACAACCGGTCGTCCGGCCCGTAGATTTTGTCTCCAACAATCGGATACCCAAGCCAGTGCGCATGCGCCCGGATCTGATGCTTGCGCCCCGTCTCCGTCACGATCCGCGCCAGCGTGAACGCCCCGTCCGCGGCCACCGCCTCCGGCGCGAAATGCGTCACCGCCGGCTTCCCGTCCGCGTTCACCGCCGTCTTCACGAAGACCGGACTGCCCAGGTCGTCACCCAAGGGCTGATTCACCGTCGCGTTCTCCCGCAGCGCACCCGTCAGCACCGCACGGTAAACCTTCCCCACCTTCCGCTCCTGCATCGCCGTCTGCAGCCGGCTCGCCATCTTCGCGTCCTTCGCCAGCACGACGACGCCGCTTGTCTCGCGATCGAGCCGAAACACCAGATGCATCGTGGGCAACTGCGTATATTCGCGCGCCGCTCCGACCAGGCTCGACCACGGTCCGGCTTTCGACGGGTGGCACACCACGTCG
Source organism: Verrucomicrobiota bacterium (assembly GCA_023430825.1). GTDB lineage: Bacteria > Verrucomicrobiota > Verrucomicrobiia > Opitutales > Opitutaceae > Opitutus. The sequence continues at coordinate 2,992 of JAEYYL010000414.1, forward strand.
CCCGGCTTCGCGATCACCAGCAGCCGCGCATCTTCATACACGATCCACGACTTCAATTCCGCCTCCCCGATCAACCGCACCGGCCCCTGCGTCAATCGCCGCGGCCATGCACACGCCCGCCGTGAAAAATCGTCCGCCCGCTGCGCATCCGGTTCGGCGCCGTCCTCGCCCGCCGGCTTCATCGCTCCACCTTCGACATCCGCCAGCGACCGACGACCTTCGCCGCGATCCAGGTCGCCAGCCGTTTCGGCGCCATGCCTCCCGCCAGCGCGGAAATTTTGTTCTTCCAACCCGTGACAACCAGGCTCCGCTCCGCCGCGAGCCCCCGCAGCGCCGCCTCCACCACGGCCTCGCTCGTCATGCTCAACGCCGGCGTCACGCTCCCCTGCTTCAGTCCCGCGCGCCGGAAAAACTGCGTCCCCGTCGGTCCCGGGCACACCGCCATCATCCGCACCCCGCTACCGCGCAGCTCCGCGTCCACCGCCAGGCTCCAGTGCAATACAAATGCCTTCGACGCCCCATACGCCGCCATGAACGGCGTCGGCTGAAACGCCGCGGTCGACGCGATATTCATCACCACACCTCCGCGTTTTCTCAGCTCCGGCAGCAGCCGCCCGGTGAGATTCACCAATCCTCGAATGTTAACATCTAATAGTTCGAGTTGGTGAGTTAAGTTGGGCTCAGGAAACGCGCCGTATGAGCCGAAACCACTGTTATTGATGAGCAGCAGTCGCCCCGCTGACACGTCGCGAGTTAACCAGGCGAGAACGCCCTCCGCCCCGCGTTCGACCGCCGCCGCGTCGCCCAAATCGCAAGGGATATGGCAAAGGTTAAGCTTCGCTACATTTATGACCGGAACCGAGCGAGACAGGTTGCAAAATCGCAGCTCCGGAACCAGCCTTCCGCACTGCTCGATGAACGATTTTCCAATACCGGAAGATCCCCCCGTCACGACGACGGCGGTGAATTTTTGGAGCTCTTCGCGTGGCGAGGACACAAATTCGGGCGGAATAATTTCGCCGGCGCAGGTGGTCTGCGCCGGCTCGGTGAAACCCAAACATAACGAAGTATCATGAACAGACAAAACAGCCACGAACTCATCGTCTCCGGAATTCACCTCGAACTCACCCCGTCCCTTAAAACGTTTGTTCGAGAGAAAACGGAACGACTGTTTCGTCACGAGGACCGCATCGTGCGCATCCGCGTGGAGCTGGAATGCGACCGCAACGAAGCGATCGCCCACCGGTTCAAGGCCAAGGGTCACATCGAAATTCAAGGGCCCGACATGAACGCCACCGTCCAGGCCGACGAATGCCACAAGGCCATCTCGCTCCTGGTCGACAAACTCGACCGCATGCTCGGCAAACGCCACGACCTCCACAAGGTCCGCCGCCACCAGATCGACACCGGTTCCGAACACGCCGCCCTGCTCAAGGCCGTGTAGTCCCGCCTCCCGAGCGAACGTGTAGTGTATTTTCCACTACACCCCGCCGCCTCTCGTGCGCCCGCCGGCCCGCGCCGGCGGGCTTTTTGTTTGTTCGGCTGCCGAGGTAGGAGCCTGCTTGCAGGCGATTCAGGTTCCGTGGCTCGCTGCGTGAGCAGCGGGATAGCCATACCCCGCAAACAGGCCCCTGCCTCCAACCGGCTTCGCCCTCGCCCTCAGCCGGGAGCATCCTGTTGCCCGCGAATCACGCCAATTGGCGCGAATACCAATGAAGAGATTATCTTTCACCCAACCGTGGCCAGGCCTTGCAGCGGATAGGTGGATTTCACCTCTCTGAAATACGCGTTCATTCGCGTCATTCGCGGGAGGCCTTCCTGCCTGAGCCCGGCTCAGATCGAAATCTTGATCCCCTTCCGCAAATACGTCGGCACGTCCAGGTCCTGCCCGTCGAACAGATTCCGGTCCGTCTTCTCGAAATGCCCGCGGCTCTCGATCTCGCCGAAACCGAACTCCTCCTGCGCAATCTTCGCCGCCGCCGCCGCCGCCGCTTTCTCCAGCGTCAACGCATCCGCACCCGTCGGCACTCCCGGCAATCTGCCCTGGCCCGCTTCGCTCGCGGTGCCCGGCGACGCACCACCGCCGGCCGCCGGCACCGCCACCTCGGCTGCCCGCCCCGCCGTCGCTCTCGGCCGTCCCGCCACCGCGCCCATCCGCCGCGGCACCACCCCGCGGCCGCCCATGTCGCTCGTGCCGAGCACGCAGACTTCGACGCGATTCTGCATCTCCTCGTCGATCACCGCACCCATGATGATGTGCGACTCGCGCCCGAACTGCTCCGTGATCGCCGTCATCAACTCGTTCACCTTCGGCAGCGTCAGATCCGTCCCGCCGATGATGTTCACCAACAGCCGGTCCGCCTTCCGCGAAAACTCCGGCGTGTGCAACAGCGGACACAGCTTCAAGCTCGCCACCGCATCCGCCACCGCGTTCTCCCCCGCGCCGTCGCCGAGTCCGAACAGCGTTTTTCCACCCCGGTGCTGAAACACCTGCCGCAGCGTCGCGAAGTCCAGGTTGATCAACCCCGTCTTGAACAGCATCGCCCAGATCGACTTCACGCCACGCCCCATCCACTCGTCCGCCCGCGCAAACGAATCGAGCACCGTCTCGTTCTCCGCCGACTCCTGCAACAACACGTCGTTCGGCAGCGGAATCACCGCGTCGCACACCCGCCGCAGCGCCGACAACCCTTCCTCCGCCTGCTTCAACCGCCGCCCGCCTTCGAAGCTGAACGGCATCGTCACGAACGCGATCACCAGCGCGCCCTGCTCCGCCGCGATCTCCGCGACGACCGGCAGCGCCCCACTCCCCGTCCCGCCGCCCATGCCACCGAACAGGAAAACCAGGTCGCACTCCTTCACCACCGTCGCGATCTTCTCGCGGTCCGCCTCCGCCGCCTCGCGGCCCAGCTCCGGATCGCCGCCCGCGCCGAGCCCGCGCGTCACGCCCATGCCGATCAGCACTTTGTCCTGCACCGGCGAACTCGCCAGCGCCTGATAATCGGTGTTCACGACCGCCAGCTGCAGCCGCTCCAGATTTTCCATCTTGAGCCGGTCGACCGCGTTCGAGCCCGCGCCGCCCACGCCCACCAGCTTGATCGCGATCGCGCGATCCGTGAGCAACGCATGCTCGAGGGGAAGTTCGTTGAGATTCATGTCAGAAGGAAGATGGCCCGCGAATCACGCGAATCGTCGCGAATGCGTGGGCAGAAAACAAAATGGGTTCGGGTCGAAAATTCCAATGGGTGTCGGTCCGCCAGCCTGGTTCGCATTCGGGCAGATTCGCGTCATTCGCGGGAGGCGGATTGGTGTTTGCAGCTCGCTCCTCACGTCGTCGCGAACAACCGCTTCACGTTCGACAAGAACCCGCCCGCCCGCCGCGTCGGCGCGAGCCGTTCGTTCTGCGCGCTCACCCCGTAATAGAGCAGCCCGAGCGCCGTGTTGTAGCCCGGGTCGCGCAGGTTCTCCGTCACCCACGCCGGCGTCTCGCCGAGATGCGCCGGCACGCCGAAGACCTTCGCCGCCGCCTCCGCGATGCCGCCGAGTTTCGCCGTGCCGCCGGTCAACACCACGCCCGCCGCACAGGTCTCCGGCGAGAACGCATTGCCGAGCTTTTTCCGCACCACTTCCAACAGCTCCCAGGTGCGCGCCGCCGTGATCTGTTCGATCGCCAGCCGCGGAAATTGCCGGTCCCCGATCGCGAAATTGCCGTCGAGCCACACTTTCTCCTGCCGGTCGCGCGTCTGCACCGTCGCACGACCGAAACGCAGCTTCAGCTTCTCCGCCTGACCTTCCGTCAAACGCAGCCCAATGCTCAGGTCGTTCGTCAAATGCGTCCCGCCCACCGGCACCACGCCGGTCGTATGCGCCACCCCATCGCGATACAGTGCGAAATCCGTCGTGCCTGCGCCGATGTCGATCGCCAGCACGCCATGCTGCCGCTCCTCCGGCGTCGTGATCATGTGACCCGACGCCAGGCTTGAGAGCACCAGCTCGCGCACCTCCAGATTAAACCCGCGGATCACGTGAATGTTGTCCGCCAACCGCTGCTCCTGCCCGTGCACCGTCCAGTAGCCGACTTCGAGCCGCTGCCCGACGAGATTCTCCGGCGACGTCGGCACGATGCGGCCATCCACGCGAAACGGCCGGCGGATGTGATGCACCACCATGCGGCCCGCGGGCAATTCCTTCGAGCGCGCCAGATCGCACACCGTCCGGATATCGTCGCGATCGATCATGTTGTCCGCTGCCTTCACGTTCACCGACGCCTCGTTGTAAAATCCTTCCAGGTGCCCGCCCGTCTGCGCGAGAAACGCCAGCTCGATCCGCTCGCCCGCGTCGCGCTCCGCGTGCTCCAGCGCGCTGTGCGTGCACTCGCTCGCCGCCTTGTAATCGACGACGTTGCCCTTGATCACGCCGCGCGACGAACATTCGCCATGTCCGATGATCGCCAGCTCGCGGCCGGTGTATTCGCCAACCAGGACGGAGATTTTCGAGGTGCCGATTTCGACGGCGCCGATGAAGGTGGTGCGGGAGCTCACAGTTTCGTGTTTCGCTGAAGGTTGTAGAAGGCGGGAATCGCCGGAGAACGTTTCAATTGCGCCGCCGTCGCCCGGCCACCCGCGGCGTTCGTCGCCGCCGGCGTCAGCGCCGGATCCTCGAACGACACCGGCACCTGCGCGCCGATCGCGAGATTAACTTCGCGGATCTTCTGGTCCGTCTTCGCCCGCGCCGCATCCAGCAGCGAATCGAGCCGCGCCAGCTGTCGGAAAAAATCCTCGTGCGTGCCGAACACGATGCGCGTCACCTCCTTCGCGCGAATCTCGATCTCGCCGTCCGACTCGAGCCGCGCCAGCGACACCACCTCCCACGTGCGATAAAGATGCTCCGCCTCCAGCTTCGCTTTCGCCAGCAGATCCGCGGCCTTCTCCATGCCCAGAATCGGCAAAAACGCCTCGTCCTTCCGCGCCAGCTTCACGCCGTCGAGCCACGGCAGCGTGCCGATCATCTCCGGATCGAAGCCATGCCCTTCGAACACCGTGCCTTCCCGCGCCACCAGCAACGCCTGCGGCCGTGCGTCCCCCACCTGCGCCATCACCCGCGCCACCGGCGAATGCTCCGACACGCTCACGGTCAGCGTCGCCGGAAAATTCCGCGTCAACGTCGCCGCGCGCACCTGCGGCGTCGCCAGCACCCGCTCCCGCAACGCATAAAGATCGAGCTGCATCAGCGTCGCGCCTTTCGGCAGCGCCAGCGTGCGCACCAGCCAGGTCTTCTCCAGCACACCGTCCGTGATCAACTCCACTTCCTTCACCGGCACCGACTCCGCCTTGCCCGCCAGCAGATTCGGATTCCCCCGCAACACCGCCGCGATCTCGAAGCCTCCCCAACCGATCGCGCCCACCAACGCCACCGCGAGCGCCGTCTTCGTCGCACTCCACCACACGCGCCGCCGGCCTTCCGTCGACATCGCGCGCGCGTTCACCTGCTGGGGAATTTCTCTCCAACTGCGCGCAGGCGGGGCGTTGATCTCGCTTCGGTTCACGTCGATTGCTGGGCCGCTTTCGCCGCTCGGAAACGCTGCAGCGCGGGTGCGACCATGTCCCTGACCAGTCCCGTGAAATCCAGCCCCTCGCAGCGAGCGCTCATCGGCAGCAGGCTCGTTTCCTTCATGCCGGGGAGCGTGTTTATTTCCAGCAAATAAAACTCCTCTTTCTCCCCGATCATGAAATCGACGCGCGCGTAATCCCGACACCCGCACGCCGCGAACGCCGCCGCCGCCGCCGCCCGGATCGCCACCGTCAACTCCGCCGACAACGGCGCCGGCGCCAGATACTCCGTCAGCCCTTTCGTGTATTTGCTCGCGTAGTCGTAGATGCCCGACTTCGGCCGGATCTCCACGATGCCCATCGGGCGTCCGAGCATCACGCCTACCGCCAGCTCGCGTCCGAAAATCCGCTGCTCGATCAGCCAGTTTCCGCTCGCGATCGTCGCGAGCGCTTCGTCCAGCTCCGCGCGCGAACCGACGATCCGCAGCCCCACGCTGCTGCCTTGGTCGTTCGGCTTCACCACCACCTGATCGCCCAGCGCCGCGATCACTTCGTCCGCCGACGGTTTCTTCTCCGCCGCGAAGGTCAGCCCCGGAATCGTTTTGATCCCGCGCGCCGCCACCGCCTCCTTCGTCCGCGTCTTGTCCATCGTCAGCTCGCTGCTCGCCGCATCGCAGCCGGCATACTGAATCCCCGCCGCATCGAGCAGCCGCTGCATCCCGCCGTCCTCGCCGAACGTCCCGTGCAACGTCGAAAACACCACGTGCTTCCGCGCGTTCAACCCCAACGGCACGCCATCCGCGTCGATCCGCATCAACCGCGTCGGATGACTCCGCGCGAGCGCCTGCGCGCACGCCAGCCCCGAGCCGAGCGACACCTCCCGCTCCGCCGAAGTCCCGCCGCAGAGAACCACAATCACCGGTGAACTCATAAAATGATCAGTTTTTCGATTCTAGATGCCCGATTTCACGATCCCCCGATTCACAACACGTCCCTCCACTCCCGCCCATACAACAACACCTCGGGCTCCAACTCGACGCCTTTCACCTCCCGCACCCGCGCGCGGACGCGTCTCACCAATTCCAATACATCCGCACCGCTCGCCTTCCCCCGGTTCACGATGAAATTCGCGTGCACCGTCGACACCTCCGCGTCGCCCACCCGTTCCCCCTTCAACCCGCTTTCGTCGATCAGCCGCCCCGCCGAGGTCCCCGGCGGATTCTTGAAAATACAGCCCGCGCTCGGTTCGCGCGGCTGCGTCTCCTGCCGCTTCCGCCGGTAAACGTCGATCTGCCGGCTCACGGCGTCCGCGTCCGTCTGCGCCGCCGGCCGCAACAACGCCCCCAGCGCGATCGCCTCGTGCAACTCCGCGCAATGCCGATACGCCACATGCATCGCCGCCCGCTCGAGCGTCTTCACCTCGCCGGCGAGCGTCACGATCTGCACCGCTTCGACGACGTCGAACATCCATCCCCCCATCGCCCCCGCGTTCATCCGCAACGCCCCGCCGACGCTGCCCGGAATTCCTTCGAGAAACTCGAAGCCCGTCAGCCCCGCCTTCGCCGCCAGCCCGCACAAATTCTTCAACCGCAGCCCCGCGCCCGCCCACACGCGCCCGTTCTCCCGCGGCTCGAACGCCGCCCAGGCGTGATTAGCCAGCGAGATCACCAGCCCGTCCACCCCTTCGTCCGGCACCACCAGGTTCGAACCGCGCCCCAACGAAAAAACCTTCACTCCACCCGCCGCCGCCTCGCGCAACAGCGTCTGCAGATCCGCCACGTTCGCCGGCTCCGCATACACGCGCGCCGCCCCGCCCACGCGCAGCGTCGTCTTCGTCCCCAATGGCTCCTCGCGCTGCAGCTTCGTTTCCTGCGCCAGCTTCGGCCGCACCGCGTCAGCCCACGCGTCCCACCGTTTGTCCGCCCCCGCCGCCGCCCGCCGGCCCTCCACCCACGCCCGCGCCTTGCGATCGATATCGCCCGCCCCCACGAACGCCACCAGATCCCCCGCGCGCACTTCGCGCGTCAGCACCCGCCGCCACGCCGCGTCGTCCGCCGGAAAATAACTCACCGCCCCCGCCGCTGCGCCGCGCTTCAACTCCGCATAAACATCCGCCGTCGTGCCGCCCGCCACCGGCGCCTCGCCCGCCGGATAAACGTCGAGCAGGTGCACGCGGTCCGCCGTCGCCAGCGCCGCCGCAAACTCCGCCTTGAACTGCGCCGTCCGGCTGAACCGATGCGGCTGAAACACCACGATCAACCGCCCCTCGCCGCTCACCCGCCGCCGCAAGCTCCCCAGCAGCGCACGGATCTCCGCCGGATGATGCGCATAATCCTCGATCGCCGTCACGCCCCCGTCCGCGTCGAGCACCGCCTGACGCCGTCGCACGCCGGCAAACTCCGCCAGCAACCGCGGCGCGACCTCCGCGCCCATCAGCTGCGCCGCCGCCAAAGCCGCCGTCGCATTGCTCGCATTGAACTCGCCCGCCGTGCGCACCACCGCCTGACCGATCGTGAACTGTCCGTTCAACGTCAGCGTCATCCGCTCCGCGCCTTCGCTCTCGATCGCTCCGCGAAAATCACCCGTCCGCCCGAACGTCGCCACCCGCGCCGGCGTGTCGTGCGCCTCACCGCTCGCCGCCACCAGCCGCCCGCTCAACGCGCACGCATCGCTCACCAGCACCGTCCCTCGCGTCCGCGCAAACAGATCCGCAAACGCCCGCTCGATGTCCTCCCGCTTCCGATACTGGTCCGGATGATCCCAATCGAGATTCACGCACACCGTGAGCTCCGGCGAAAACCGCTCGATCGTCCCGTCGCTCTCGTCGACCTCCGCCACGACCCACTCGTTCGTCCCCGCCCACCCCGGCGCCGTCTCGTCCGCAAACAACCCACCCAGCACGTAACCCGCCGGAAAATTCGCCCGCCGCAGCGCCGCGATCAGCATCGCCGTCGTCGTCGTCTTGCCATGCGAACCGCACACCGCGACCAGTTTCCTGTCGCGCACAACCTCCGCCAGCATCTCGCCGCGCCGCACCAGCGGAATTCCCCGCGCCACCGCGGCGATGCGCACCGGATGCGTCTTGGCGATCGCCGACGAATACACCACGAGCTCGGCGCCTTCCGGCATCGCCGTCACCTTCACGCCTTCACGCGCCAGCAACGCCCGCACCTCCTCCGTCATCGCATCGTCCTCGCCCGTCACCGCGAAGCCGAGCTGCGCCAGATAAATCGCCAGCGGCGCCACGCCCATCCCGCCCGCACCCACACAATGGATCCGCGTGATCTCGCGGCCAAACACCTTGGGCAAAGCCGCCGCGCTCATCGCGTCGCGCCCTCCGTCCGCCCCGCCGCGATCTCCTCCAGATCGCCCAGCATGAAATCGAGCGAGTTCGCGCGATCCATCCGTTGCAGATTCGCTCGAAACGTCCGCAGCGTCGCGTCGTTGGAAATCGTGTCCAGCACCGCCGCGCGCAGCCCCGCCATCGCCGACTGGTCCACCGTGATGCCGCCGCCCTGCTGCTCGAAATACGCCGCGTTCGCCCGCTGATGATCGTCCGCCGCGTGCGGAAATGGCACCAGCACCGCCGGCGTCTCGCACCGGATCAACTCCGCGATCGTCCCCGCCCCCGCGCGCGACACCACCAGATCCGCCGCGCACAGCAGCTCCGCCACCCGGTCGCAAAACATCAGGAAATACGCCCGCACCGGCGCACCCGCCCTCGTCTGCAGCTCGATCACGCCGTCGCGCCCTTTGTCCAAGCCCGTGATGCAGCACAGCTGCACACCTTCCGCGGCGAAGGCCTTGAACTCGTTGCGCGCCCACTCGTTCAACACGGTCGCGCCCTGGCTCCCGCCGAAGACCACCAGCAGCCGCTGATGCGGATCGACGTTGATCGCCGCCCGCGCCTGCTCCTGCGTAATCCGCGCGATCTCCTTCCGCACCGGCAATCCCACATGCCGGATCACCGCCGCACTCACGCTCTCGAGCCGCACGCCCGGCGGCAGGTAAACGCGCCGCGCGAACCGCCCCAGCGTCCGAATCGCCCGCCCCGGCACGCGGTTCGCCTCGTGCAACGCCACCGGCAGACCCGCCGACCGCGCCGCCAGCACGATCCCCGCCGAGGTGAACCCGCCGAACCCCACCACCGCGTCCGGGCGAAACTCCCGCACCAGCCGCCGGCAGAACAGCCAGCCCCGCGACTGCGTCACCGCGAATCGCATCAGCTTGACCGGACTCAACGAAAACCCCGTCCCCGGCACCCGCACGAATTCAAGTTTTGGATACTTCTCGATCAGCCGCGCATCGACCTTCTTCTGGCTGATCAGCAACCGCACCGCATGCCCGCGCTCGATCAGCCCTTCCGCCAGCGCGATCCCCGGCGACAGATGCCCGCCCGTCCCACCACACGAAATGAGAAAGCGGCTCATGCGGTCGCCTCCGGCGAAAGCTCCAAGCACCAACCTCCAACCTCCAATGAAACACCCAACCCCAGACCCCAATTGAAGTTTGTAGCTTCACTGGAGCTTGGTGCTTGGTGCTTGGTGCTTTTGAAAGCGTTCACGCAAGCACCTCCTCCATCGTCCGCCCCCGCCCGCCCGCGAGCTTCGCCCGGCCCCAGGTCCGCTGCGTGTTCAAAATGATGCCCAGCAGCAGGCCCATCAGCAGCAGATTCGACAGCCCCGCGCTGATGAACGGCAGCGACATGCCTTTCGTCGGGAACACCCCCGTCACCACGCCGAGATTCACGATCGACTGCAGGCAGATCAGCAGCAGGCAGCCCGCCACCAGCAGGAACTGAAACAGATTCGGCGCCCGCCGCAGATGGATCAGCCCGGCCACGAAGATGGTCAGGAACAACAGCACCACCCCGAGGGTGAACGGCAGCCCGAGTTCCTCGCCGACCACCGAAAAAATGAAGTCCGTGTGCGCCTCCGGCAGATAATTCAGCTGCTGCCGCCCCTGCCCGAGCCCCGCGCCCTCCACGCCCCCCGCCGCAAACGCCGCGAGCCCCTGCCGCAGGTGATACGATTTCTCCTCGCTCAGAAATTCCATCATCCGCCGCAGCCGGTTCGGATTGTTCATCACCGCCACCGCGAACAACCCCGCCGCCCCCGCCACCGTCGGCACGATGTAACGCCACTTCGCGCCGGCGAGAAACAACAGCACCAGCCCCACCACCAGGATCAGCGCCGCCGTGCCGAAATCCGGCTCCAGAATGATCAGCCCCGCAAATCCGCCCACCAGCCCGAGCGGAAACAGAAAACCCCGCTTGAACTCGCCGATCCGCGTCTGGTTCAACGCCAGATAATGCGCGAGACAGAACACCATGCCGAGCTTCGCGAATTCCGACACCTGCAACCGCATCGATCCGATGCCCAGCCAACGCCGGCTGCCTTTCACCTCGATCCCGATGCCCGGAATCAACACCAGCGCCAGCGCCACCGCCACCGCCCCCCCGAGCCACCACGCATGCTCGCGCAGATAATCGAGATTGATCCGGCTCGTCACGAAACACAGCACCGCCGCCGCCGCCACCCCGATCAACTGCTTGTTCAGGTAGTAATACGGCCCCTGCTTAAACGACGCACTCGCGCTGAACAGGATCGTCAGCCCGAGGAACGTCAGTCCCAGCGCGCAGACGATGATGATCGCCGCCGGGTTCAGCGCGAACCGCGACCTCGCCGTATCCATGGTTTGATGACGGGGCTTCACCGCCGATTCGATCGGACGCCGGATCGCGCCGCTGCGTTCGCTCCGTCGTTCACGGCGTGTCGTCGACGCGAATCACGGGCGGCGCTTCCTCGGTGGTTTCCTCCGGCGGCGGGATGACCAGCGTCGGCACCTCCGCCGCGGGCTGCTCGCTCGGCGCGATCGTGCTCGTCGCGCGCTCCACCGGCGC
>JAEYYL010000241.1 GCA_023430825.1 Verrucomicrobiota bacterium
GACCTATGGAACTGCACCAGCTCCGATACGCCGTAGCCATCGCTGAAACGGGCAACTTCACCCGCGCCGCCGAGCGCTGCCACGTGACTCAGCCATCTCTTAGTCAGCAAATTATAAATTTAGAATCGGAAATCGGCCACAAGCTTTTCCACCGCCTCGGACGCAAGGCCGTGCTCACCGAAGCCGGCACCGTCTTCCTCGAACGCGCCCGCCGTATCCTCTTCGAGGTCGAAAACGCCTCCCGTGAACTCAGCGATCACCCGTCGCTCGACCGCCGCATCACCGTCGGCGCTCTGCCGACCGTCGCGCCCTATCTTCTTGTCCCTCTCATCGCCCGCTGCCGCAAAGAGTTACCAAACCTCACCATTCACGTCCGTGAGGACTTTCGCGCTCATCTCGTGCGCGGCGTCGTCGAGGGCGATCTCGACCTCGCCATCGTCACCCTGCCCGTCAAGGACCCTCAGGTTTCGATAGAACCTCTTATGACAGAGCCGCTTCTGCTCATTGTCGGGAAGAATCACGCGTTCGCTCATCGCGCGGAGATCAGCATCAACGATCTCGCGGAGGAAACCTTCGTCACGATGGGCGACTCCAGCACGCTCGCCGCTCAGATTCAGGGGTTTTTCGGCGACCACAACTTCAGCCCGAAAATCGGTTACCGTTGCGCTCAAGTGGCTACCTTAAAGGCGTTTGTCGCGATGGGCGCCGGCATTTCCATCCTGCCCCAGGTCGACCGCATGCCCGAAGACCGCGATACGCTCACCTACCTCCGGCTCGCCGGCAGCGCTCCAACCCGCCAGCTCGCGGTGATCCGCCACCTCCAACGCTACCAAAGCCGCGGCGCCGAACAATTTCTCGAAATCCTCCGCGAACACGCCCGCACCAAGGAGAGCGAGACGTCCTTCGGCGACGACCCCGAAATCTAGGCGCCAGGGACGCGCCGTGTCGGTTGCGCTTTCCCCCAAATCGACAACGCTCCCGCCCCTCATGTCCGACGTGCCGCATGCCCAAACGCCCGCCAAGGAGCGCGTCATGCTCCTGACGCTCGCCGCGGTGCAGTTCACGCACGTCCTGGATTTCATGATCATGATGCCGCTCGGCTCGCATTTGATGCGGGTGTTCGACATCGCGCCGTCCCAGTTCAGCCATCTGGTCGCCGCCTACGGACTCGCCGCGGCCATCAGCGGGTTCGCCGCCGGCTTCGTGCTCGATCGTTTTGATCGCAAACACGCCCTCCTCTTTCTCTACAGCGGCTTCGGCCTCGCCACCCTCGCCTGCGCCTTCGCCCCCGGCTACCTCACCCTGCTGTTCGCGCGACTTGCCGCCGGCGCTTTCGGCGGCGTGGCCAGCTCCGTCGTCGTCGCCATGGTCGGCGATGTCATCCCTCCCCACCGCCGGGGTCGCGCCATGGGCACCGTCACCGTAGCCTTTCCCATCGCATCGGTTCTGGGCGTGCCAACCGGACTCCTGCTCGCCGAGCATTTCGAATGGCATGCCCCGTTCTTTCTGCTCGCCGGCCTGAGCGTCATCGTCTGGGTGCTGATTTTCCGCGCCTTGCCGCCCTTGCGCGCGCAACACGCACCCGAACACCCGTGGCAACAGATGAAAGCCATCCTCGGCGACCGCATCCATCAACGCGCCTTCGTCATGAGCGCCGCCCTCATCTTCGCCGGCGCCGTCGTCGTCCCGTTCCTCGCCCCCGCCATGGTCGTCAACGTCGGCCTCACCGAGGCCCAGCTGCCGCTGATCTACCTGGCCGGCGGCGCGTGCACCTTCTTCACCACCCCGTGGATCGGGCGCCTCTCCGATCGCTTCGACAAACTGCACGTGCTCGGCTGGGTCACACTCGCCGCCTCGGTCGTCGTCCTCGCCCTCACCCACCTCGGCCGCGCCCCCCTCGCCGTCGCCATGGTCGCCACCGCCCTCTTCATGATCACCATGTCCGGTCGGTTCGGCCCCGCGATGTCGATGGTCACGAATGCGATCGGCGCCCGCTACCGCGGCGGCTTCATGAGCGTCAACGCCGCCATCCAACAAGCCTCCAGCGGCATCGCCAACCTCACCGCCGGCCTCCTCGTGAGCGCCGACGCCTCCGGGCGGATCGTCGGGTATCCACGCGTTGGATTCGTCGCGGTCGGCTTTTTCGCACTCACCTTCGTGCTCGCCGCTCGCCTCCGCCGCCTGGCGCCTCACGCCGCCAAACCCGGCTCGCCCGACGCTCTCCCGCTCGCCGCGGCCGACTGACGCCGCTTGCCCGCCCCGCCGCTCCCCCGCACGTTTCTCCCATGTCCGTGGAACTTCACCCGTCGCCCGCTCCCGCGCCTCGCCTCACGCGGCCGGAACTGCTCGCGCCCGCCGGCGACTGGGAATGCGCCCGCGCCGCGATCGAAAACGGCGCCGACGCGATCTATTTCGGCCTCGAACGCTTCAACGCCCGGATGCGCGCAAAAAACTTCACGCAGGCCGACCTCCCGGCGTTGATGGAATTCCTCCACCGCCGCGGCGTGCGCGGCTACGTCACTTTCAACACGCTCGTCTTCGCCAACGAACTCGACAGCGCCGCCGACTACCTTCGCACCATCGTCGCCGCCGGCGTCGACGCCGCGATCGTCCAGGACGTCGGCATCTGCCGCCTCATCCGCGAGCTGTCGCCCGACTTTCCGATTCACACCTCGACGCAGATGTCGATCACCAGCGCCGCCGGCGTGGAGTTCGCACGCGAACTCGGCGCGCAACTCGTCGTCCTCGCCCGCGAAAACTCCCTCGCCGAAATCGCCCGAATCCGCGACGCCCAGCCGCCCGCCGCTCCGCTTCCGCTCGAGGTCTTCGTCCACGGCGCGCTCTGCGTCGCCTACTCCGGCCAGTGCCTCACCAGCGAATCGCTCGGCGGCCGCTCCGCCAACCGCGGCGAATGCGCCCAGGCCTGCCGCCTGCCCTACGATCTCATCTCCGACGGCCAGCAAGTCCCGCTCGGCGACCGCCGTTATCTGCTCAGCCCGCAGGATCTCGCCGGCATCGATGTCCTGCCCGACCTCGTCCGCGCCGGCGTCTCCTCGCTGAAAATCGAAGGACGCCTCAAATCCCCCGAATACGTCGCCAGCAACACCCGCCTCTACCGCGCCGCCCTCGATGGCCTCGCCGGGGAGACCGATTCACACGCAACACCCCCCACAACTCCAACCCCCGATCCGGCAGCCC
>JAEYYL010000260.1 GCA_023430825.1 Verrucomicrobiota bacterium
GGCAGGAAATTCTCGACGTGCTTTTTGACCGTGCAGACCTGCATGCCGAGGATCGTCGCCACTTCCGGGCTGGTCTTGCCCTGCGCCACCCAGAACAGGATTTCGGTTTCCCGCGGCGTGAGCCCGAGCCCGCGCAGATCCGCCGGAGTCGCCGGCGCGGCCCGTTCCTCGAGCGTGATCAGCCAGGTTTCGTCCGCGGACGACGTCGCGCTGCGGCGCACGTGCAACCGCAGTCCACCCGGACGCTCCACCGTTTCGGCGGCCCCGCCGAGCGAGGCGGTCAGGGCATCAATGCCGCCGTGGCGCGTCATGATCGCCTGCGCCTCGCGGGTGGAAAACAGCACGGCCCGATCGGTCTGCCGCACAACCACGATCGCGCGATCGAGGGAGTTCTGCAGCGCGTGTTCGGCGACGATGCTGCGCTGCAGCGCCGCGTCGAGCCGGTCATTCTGTTCCTGCAACGCCTTCTGCAGCCGGCGGATTTCGAGATGGGCGTGTATCCGCGCCAGCACTTCACCGGGATAAACCGGTTTCGTCAGATAATCGACCGCGCCGGCCTCGAGCCCGCGCACTTTGTCGAACGGATCGTCGAGCGCGGTCATGAAAAACACCGGGATGTCGCGCCCCGCGGGCAGTTGCTTGAGCCGCCGGCACGTTTCGAGGCCGTCGATTCCGGGCATCATGACGTCGAGCAGGATCAAATCCGGCTCCTCGACCGCGAGCGTTTCCAGCGCCGCCTCGCCGCTTTCGCAGACGAGCACGTGATAGCCGGCGGCGACCAGATCGTCGTAGAGCACTTCGACATTGTCCGGGATGTCGTCGACCAGGAGCAGCGTGGCGCGGGCAGAGGCAGGCGTCATGGCGCGGAGGATTTTATCGTTTTGCGCGCGAGCGCCTGGGCAAGGATTTCGCGAATCGCTCCCGTGCGGAACCGCCGCGCGAGGGCCGCGATCTCCTGGCGAAACGCGGCATCCGGCCCTTCAGCGCTTGCCTCGACGAGTTCGCGCAGCGTGCGCAGATCCGCCCGGCGCGCGAGGTCGAGCCAGCGTTCCAGTTCGGCGGTGGGCGGCAGGACGAGATCGAGCAGCGCAGCGTGATCCCGCGGACGCGCGAACGGCGATTCGCTTCCCGCGCCCGGCGGGAGCGGCGCGGTCGTCCATCGCAGTCCGAGCTGATCGGCGATCGCAGCGAGCAACGTGGCCTCGTCGACGGGCTTCGGCACGAACGCATCTCCGCCGGCGGCATCGGAGCGATCCGGCACGATGCCGAACACGCTCGCGCTGACGACGATCACGCGCGGTCGGTTAGGCTCCAGCCGCAAGCGGCGAGCCACCTCGGCGCCGTCGAGGTCAGGCAGGTGAAGGTCGAGCAGGACGAGATCGAAGGGATTCGCCGCAAAGGCCGCGAGGGCGCGCTCGCCGGTCCCCGCCTCCTCCACGACGAAGCCGAGCAGCGTCAGCAGATCGTTCAACACCGCGCGATTGGTCGCAACATCGTCCACCACGAGCACGCGGCGCCGAGGCCCCTCGTATCCAGTTATCTGCGACGGCGTCGCCGCGGTGGCGCTGGCCGGCGCCGGCTCGAGCGCGAGCTCGAAGCGGAAAACGCTTCCGCGGCCCGGCTCGCTCTCCACCTCGATGCGTCCGCCCATGAGTTCGACGATCCGCTGGCTGATCGGCAGTCCAAGGCCCGCGCCCATCGCGTCGAGGGAATCGGCTCCGACCAGCGGGCGCAGTTGATGAAACGGATCAAAGACCGCCGCGAGTTCGCCGGGCGGGATGCCGACGCCGGTGTCGCGCACTTCGAAGCGCGACCGCCCGGCGGCGTGCGCGAACGCCAGCACGACTTCGCCGGTGCGGGTGAATTTCACGGCGTTGGCGAGGAGGTTGATCAACACCTGCCGCAGCTTGGCTTCGTCAGCCATCACGCACTGCGGCACGCCCGCGCCGAATTCGAGCCGGAAGGTCAGACCTTTTTCGGACGCGCGCGGCTCGAACGTTTCCGCGAGTCCCGCGGCGAGGCGGCGCAACGAGCACGGTCGCGGGCGCAGCACCATCTTGCCCGCCTCGATTTTCGAGAGGTCGAGGACTTCGTTGATCATTTCGAGCAGGTGCTGGCCGTTGCGGCCGATCGTCTCGAGCTGGCGCCGGCCCTTGGCGGAGAGGCCTTCCTCACGGCGGACGATTTGCGCGAAGCCGAGGATGGCATTGAGCGGCGTGCGCAACTCGTGGCTCATCGCCGCGAGGAACGTGCTTTTCGCGCGGTTGGCGACCTCGGCTTGCGTCTTCGCGGCGTAGAGCTGCTGCTGGCTGGCGTGCAACGTGGCGGTGCGCGCGGCGACGAGTTGTTCGAGTCGGCGTTCGCGCGCGCGGCCGCGGCGGACGGCCCAGCGCACGCCGCCCGCGAGCAATCCGCCGGCAGCGGCTACCGCGCCGAACACGCTCCACCAGGAAAACCACCACGGCCGCGCGATCGTGAACTCGAGCGCGCGCACCGGTCCACTCGCACCGTCGCCATTGCGCGCCTGAACTTCGAAGCGATAAGCCCCGGCCGGAAGCCGGCCAAACTCGCGCGTGGACAGCAGGCTGTAGGGCGGCCATTCGCCCCTGCCTTCGCGCACGAGCCGCGAGCGATAAGCCATCTGGCCGGCGCTGGCGAAATCCGGCGCGGCAAAATCGAACCCGAGCGAAGCATCATGCGGCAGCGGCTGGGCGAAAGCCCCGTCGGCGAGCTCGCCGGTCGCGCGCACGATCGGCGCGGCGGGCACGGCGGGCGCCGGCACGTCGTTCAGATCGACGCGCAACAATCCCGCTTCTCCGCCCACCCAGAGCACGGCACCGGCCGCGCCGGTTTCCGCGAGAAGCGCGTGCACCTCGCCGACCTGTGCAGCCGCCGCCGGCAGGATGCGAACGGGCTCGGCTTCACCGCGCCGGATTTCGCGCAGTTGCCAGCCCAATCCGCTGCGGGCGGCTTCCGGAGCCGGCCCGAGGGCGATCCAGGCGCGCTCGGCGTCGATCGGCGCGAAGACGCGCAGGCGTCGGTCCTGATCGAGGTCCGCTTGCGTCGCGGGATCGAGCAACATCGATCCGGCGCTCAGATGCTTCAGGCCGCGAGCGCTCACGATCAGCGGGCTGGCTCCCCACCTGCGCAACCGCGGCTGCCAGTCGCGCGCGAGCCAGGCACCCAGCTCCGGCTGGGTGTCGAAGACGACCTGCTGGTCGAAGAGCGTCAGGAGCGGTTTCGCGAGAACGGAAAAATCCAGCGTTGCGGGATCGGCCGGTGGCGCCAGCTGCTTGGCGGAGGCCCGGTAGAACCGGCTCACGTTTTGCGGAAAGGCGATCCACCACTCATCCGGTCCCTGCTCGAAAATGCCGAGCATGCCGCTGCCGTTGCGGGAAACATCCAGCAGTTCCCATCCCGCCGCGGACCGCCGCAATCGTCCGGCTCCGCCGGTCGCGCCGAAGTAGATCACGTCCGCATCGCGGGGCGAAGGCGTCAGACTCAGCACCTGCCCGGGCGTCGACGCGATCGGCGTGAAGGCGTCGCCCTCCAGCACATGGATGCCGTCGGACGTTCCGGCGAAAAGCTGGCCGGCGTGCTGCAGGAGCACCGCAGCGTGGTTGCGCGGTCCGCGGAGCAGTTGAAAACGCGCCGGTTCGCTGGGCGAGCGTCCGGGCTCGAGCCGGTAGATGCCGCCGTTGGTGCCGACATGGAGCGCGCCTTCGTGGCGGACGATCGCGAAAACGGCGGGCGTATCCAAACCGTTGAAACGATCGAAACGCGTCACGTGCCGCGGCAGTTCGATGCGCACCGGTTGTCCGCCCACCGACGCCCAGACATCACCGGCACGATCCACGAACAGCGCTTGCACCGCTCCGAACGGAAGTCCGCTACCCGGGTGAACCTGCGCGACTTCCGTGAGGTCGGCGTTGAAAATTCGAATGAGCCCGCCGGACATCAGCGTGGCGTAACCGCCGCCCGGCAGCGCGCTGGCCATCGCCACCCGCGCACCGCCGGGATCGACCGCCACAGGGAGCGCGCGCACGCGGCCGTCGGCGTCCACGCTGAGAAAGCGGCCGTCACCTAGAATCAGGCGGAGTTCACCGTTCGCGCCTGACTCCGCGAGCACGACTTCGCTGCGGAGCGGTTCGCTCAAGGTGCGATCCGGAAGCCAAGCGGGCTTGGTCCAGCGCTCCACCACGCCCTCCGCCGAGAAGCGAAGAAGGCGCGTGGCATCGAGCCGCACGTATTGACCCTTGTCGGGGCCGATCGTGGGCCAGGTGTGCCATTCACCCTGTCGCCGCCAACCAGCGGAGTTCGCGTTGACCGCGACGAGATCTTCTTCCGCGAAAAATAGGCGGTAGGGTTCGCGCCACGCCGTCCGATTTTCGTCGGGCTCGCGCAGAAGTTCCAAACCCCACGAACCGCGCGCATCGCTGCGGGCCACCCCCATCAGACTTGTCGCAGCAATCAGAATGTCGCCCGTCGGCGTGCCGCGAACCTGTCCCACCGCCCGCTGGGTCTGGGCAAACGGAATCGTTTCCACCGTCCGCCCATCAGCGACGAACACCCCGGAACTCGCGCCAAACAACATGCGCCCGTCGGGCAACTGGCCGATCGCCTGCACCGCGGGATCATCGGGCAGCGTGCCCGCGGGCAGGAGTTGGACATTCGCATGTCCGAGCTCCTCGCGTGCCGCGGTCTCGGCGGCGCCGGGAAACGCGAGAGCGATCCATGCGCCCAGAAAAATGCTCGCCCGATTCTTCATCGACGCACGCGACCGTGAGTCGTGAACGGAGCATCCTCAAACCTCGATTGAGCGTATTCGCCCAAGGGCGAATACCCGAAGCCCGCCGCTGGCGTTATGATCGCGCGCAAATGAGCCGCACAAACACTCCCCCGGGTGCATCGGTTTTCGCGAAACAGGTCCTCCTGTTGGTCGCCATGGTGCCACTGATCGTTCTGCCGCCGCATGCGATCGCTTTGCCGCAAGGCGGCCAGGTCGCCGCGGGACAAGTCACCGCCACCTACGGCGCCGGTTCGCTCACACTCCAGCAGGCCGGCGGAGCCGCGATCGTGAACTGGGCGGATTTCGGCATCGCCCCTGGCGAAATTCTCAACATCCGCCAGGACGGCCCCCAGGCCGCACTGCTCAATCGCGTCATGGGCGCCAACCCGTCCGCGCTACTCGGCGAACTCAACGCCAACGGCCGCGTGTTTCTCGTCAACCCCAACGGCGTGGTCGTGGGCAAGGACGCACGCATCGATGCCGGCAGTTTCATCGCCACGACCTCGCAGATCGCCGACGCCGCTTTTCTCGCGGGCGGCGACCTCAGCTTTTCGGACGGCAGCACGGCGGACATCGTCAACCTCGGCGTGATCCGCGCGAGCAGCGGCGACGCCGTGCTCGTGGCGCATCGGGTCGTCAACGCCGGCGAGATCCACGCGCCGGAAGGCACCGCGGCGCTGGGCGCGGCGACCGAGTTCGTGTATTCGCCTTTTGGTGACGACCGCCTGCGCATCGTGACGGGTGGACCGCATGCCGGCGCGGACAGCATCGGCGTGAACAACGCCGGCCTCGTCGACGCCGCCGAGGCGCAACTCCTCGCCGCCGACGGCAGCCTCTACGCGCTGGCCGTGAACCAGACGGGCATCGT
>JAEYYL010000284.1 GCA_023430825.1 Verrucomicrobiota bacterium
CTACGCGGCGTCGCTCGGCGTCAGTCACATTTTCCTCAGCAACGGTCTCGTCCACTACTACTGGAACCTGCGGCAGGGAAATCCCGTGCGCATGTCGCGTTTCCTGCCGCTCGGCGAACTCGGCCAAGCCGCCGAGTGGCGGCCCGATCCGGCGCGGTTAGCGAACGTCGCCGTCGACGAAAACTACATCGCCGTCTCGCAGGACGCGCAGTGGCTGACCTATTCCGCCGCCGAACGCGCCGAGGTGGCGGTGAATAAAAAGATCCGCCTCCTCCGCGACTACCAACTCGCCGCCATCCGCGCGCTCCAGCAGGCCGCGCTGCCGGGGCGACACCGATTCCTTTTCGAGATGGCGACGGGCACGGGCAAAACGCTCCTCAGCGCGGCGATCGCCAAGCTCTACCTGCGCACGGAAAACGCACACCGCATCCTTTTCCTCGTCGACCGGCTCGAGTTGGAAAAACAAGCGGAGAAATGTTTCACCGCCTACCTCGCCGCCGACGGCATCGCGACCGTCATCTACAAACAGAAACGACAGGACTGGAAAAACGCCCAGGTCGTCGTCACGACGATCCAGAGTCTCGCGGCGCAAAACCGTTTCCTTACCGAGTTTGCACCCACCGATTTTCAGCTCATCGTCAGCGACGAGGCGCACCGCACCATCAGCGGCAACAACCGCGCGATCTTCGAATACTTCGTCGGCGCTAAGCTCGGCCTCACCGCCACGCCGCGCGACTACATCAAAGGCGTCGATGACCAGGAGCGCGCCGACGACCCAGCCGCGTGGGAGCGCCGCCTGCTGCTCGACACGTATCGCACCTTCGGCAGCGACGACGGCGTGCCGACGTTTCGCTACAGCCTGCTCGACGCCGTGCGCCACGCGCCGCCGTATCTCGTCAACCCCGTCGCGCTCGACGCCCGCACCGACATCACCACGCAGATGCTCGCCGACGGCTACAAGGTCACCGTCGCCGCCAGCGAGGACGGCCAGGAAAACGAACTCGTGTTCGCCAGCCGCGACTTCGAACGAAAGTTCTTCTCCGACGAAACCAATCGCAGTTTCGTCGCCTGCTTCCTCGACCACGCGCAGCGCGATCCGCTCACCGGAGAAATCGGCAAGACGATCTGCTTCGCCGTCAGCCGCCGCCACGCGACGAAGCTCGTCACGCTGCTCAACGAGGAAGCCGCGCGTCGCTGGCCCGCCGAGTATGGCGCCAGCTCGAGTTTCGCCGTGCAGGTGACCAGCGACCAGCCGGACGCGCAGCAGATGACGATCGATTTCGCGAACAACAACCTCAACGGCAAGTCCCGCTGGCACGCCGCGGAGTTCCCCGACTACGACACCAGCCGCACACGCGTCTGCGTGACCGTCGGCATGATGACGACCGGCTACGATTGCGAAGACGTCCTCAATGTCGTCCTGGCCCGTCCGATTTTTTCGCCGACCGACTTCATTCAAATCAAGGGTCGCGGCACGCGGCTCTGTCTTTTCCAGCACGCCGCCACGGGCCGGAAAGCCGCCAAGACCGGCTTCGCGCTCTTCGACTTCTTCGCCAACTGCGAGTTCTTCGAGAAGGACTTCGACTACGACCGGAAGCTCGCCCTGCCGAAGGCGCCCTCTGACCGTGAAACCGACGCCGGCGGATCAGGCGGCAGCCCGCCGCCGCCCGCCACCTACACCAACACCTCGCCCGATCCGCTGGCGACGATGGCGCAGGAAGCCGTCGGTCTGGACGGTATGCGGATCGACCGCGAAATGTATCGGCAGCGTTTCGCCACGCAGGCGCAGGAGGCGGCCGCGAAGCACCCGGAACTCGGCGCCGCCGTCGCCGCGGAAGACTGGCCGGCCGCCGAAATCCTGGTGGAAAAACTTCTCCTCGGCCGGCCGAAAGAGTTCTGGGACCTGCTCAAACTGCAGGCGGTATTTCAGAGCGACCGCACCCCGACGCTGCGCGAAATCCTGCGCGTCGTCTTCGGCCTCGCACCGGCCGTGCCGACACGCGAACAACTCGCCGCGGAACAATTCGATCGCTTCGTGTCCGTGCGCACGCCGGATCCGACGAAACTCCGCGAGGTGCGGCACATCTTCCACGCTTACCTCCTCGATGGAACTCTCCGCGCCCTGCTGGAGGCCGGCGATTTCGGCGCGCTGCGTGCGCACGATCCCGGTCTTTTCCTGAGCATCAAGGCAGCCGGCGCCGCTGAACTGAAAGCCCTGCTGGATTACCTGCGCACGAGCGTTCCGCTCGATCCGTTTGGCCGGGTTGCGTGAAACCGGCGGGATCGCCCTCCATCGTTTCACCCAATCAACCCCGCCAACTCCCGATCAATCCGGAACGCCGCCCGCACCTGCGCGAACGCGTCGATCAACTCCCGCGGCGCACCCGCCCGCGGAAACACCATCTCCAGCGCGCTGGCTGTGCAGCGCACGTGCGCGTCGACCTCCGCCACGCGAATCTCGCACTCGCTGCAATCCGACGGATAGCTCACCGACAGCCCGCTCGCTTCGTCCAAGGCCTCGATCGCGTCGATCACCGCTTCGACCGACGCCCCTTTGTTCAACGCAAACGAGATCTCCGTGAACCGCCGCGCAAACACCGCCGACAATTCCTCCGACCGCGCCAACTCCGCGCTGAGCAATTCCCGCAGCGTCGTCGTCACCGCATACCGCGTCGGTTCGCCTGGCTCGAGCGCATAGGCGATTTCCACCGAAAAGTCCTTCGCCGTCAGCAGCGCGTGCGGACTCGCCAGCGCGAGCGCGAGGTCCTTGCGCTTGTAGCCGAGGCCCGCGCGCACCGCCTGAAACAACGCCTCCGCCTCCTCGCCCAGTTCGCCGGCGCAGATTTTGCCGAGAAACGCATTCGTCGTGTCGTTCGCTGCGTCCGGCAGCGTGTGGTGTCCTTTGCGAAACCCGCCGAGCGCCTTCACCTGCCCGCCACCCCGCCCCACAAACGCGATTTCACGCACCACGCTGGAGGGAAGTTCATCGGTCATCGCGTGCGAGCAAACGCACCCCGCCTCACCACGCGAACCCGAAAATCGTCCCGCGTCTCACTCCCTTGGAGCCGCGGCGCCCCCGCCGCGCAGTCACTCGATCCAACCGGAAACGCGACGAGGGCATCGCGGCTCCATTTCAGCCCGCCTCACGCGTGCGCCCCGTTCCCCCGCCGCACCAACGCCACGATCCCGATCACCACGAGCACCGGGATCCAGATCGGCGACAGCACCGCGAGCAGCGTCAACCCCACCGCGAGCAATCCCGCAAGCACACCCAACCCCGTGGCCGCGATCACGCCGAATCCGCCGAGCAGCAGCACCGTCGCCACCATCGCCGCGCACGCGAGCAGGATGACCGGCACCAGCAGCACCGGCAGCAATTTGATCGCGACCAGCGCGAGCACCACGATCAGCAGGACTTTCCAAAAAGTATTCATGCCTCGAAAACCCGCTTCCCCTGCGAAAGTTGCAGTCCGCGTAACAGCTCCAGGGTGGGAGCGTGCTTGCACGCGATTTCCGGTTTCCGTGTGGCTCGCTGCGTGAGCAGCGGGATCGCAATCGCCTGCAAGCAGGCGCCTACCCTCGGCTCGCTTCGCGCCCTCTTCGCCACGCGCTCACTTCACCGCATTCCGCCGGACCACTTCCGCATACCAGCGCGCGCTCAGCTTCGGCGTGCGCCGCTGACGCGCGAAATCGTTGTGCACGATTCCGAACCGCCGGCCGTAGCCGTCCCCACTCGAAGTTGTCGATGAACGACCACAGGAAATACCCCTTCGCATTCACCGCTCCAACATAGCCGCTGCCAAGCCCGGCCCCTGTTGGGTGGAGATTAAATTCTTCATTTGTATTCGCGCCAATTCGCGCGATTCGCGGGCAACTGAAGGCTCACACCTCAAAACGCCTGCCGCACCGCCACCGCGACCACCACCACCGTCAACACCAACGCCACCAGCGTCGCGATCTTCGCCCCGCGCGCATTGCGCACGTAAACCGTCTCGCCCGTCTTCGCCCCCTCCGCCTGCGCCTGGTTCGCCAGCGCAAACGCCCGCACCGCCAACACCGCCTTCAGCCCCGCGCTGCCCACGAGCAGCCAGAACCACAGCGTCGCATTGCCCGCGCCGCGCAGTTGCACCTCGCCGAGCAGTTTCGCATCCACGATCAGCAGCGTGAGAATGCACAACATCGCGTAAATCGACGCGCGCCCCGCGATCAGCTGCACCGCGCGCTGACTCGCGCTCAACCGCGTCGGATCGTCGTGCGTGATCACCTCGCGCCCCGACTCCGCCGCCGCGATCGCTTCCTTGTCCTCGTCGAGCGGGAACGGCGCCTTCCACGCCGCGATCACCGACGGCACCGACGCAAACATCACCACGATGAAGAACGTCGAGAAACCCAGCCACTCCGCCAGCGGGCCCGAAATCATCGTCGTCGGCACGAGCACGAAATTCATCAGCGCCGTCGCAAACGCGTAATGCGTCATCGTCGTCCGCCCCGGCGCGAACTGCTGCATCATGTAAACCATGTTGCCAATGAATCCGAAGCCGTAGCCGAACTTCTCGATGCTCACGAGCGTCGCGATCGTTGCGTAGTCGAGCCCGTGATGCGCCGCCCCGTAATGGCTCAGATAAACGAACGTGAAATGCGGCACGTTCAGGCATAGCGCGAGGATCGGCAGCGCCTTCCTCAGCCCCATCTTGCCCAGGAACATCCCGCCCAGGATTCCACCGGCGATCATCGCGATCGTGCCCCACGTTCCGTCGATCTGTGCCGCCTGCCCCGCCGTCAATCCCAGCCCGCCGCTCTCCGTCGACGACTGCAGAAACAGCCGGCCTTCCATCAGGATCAGCCCTTCGCCCGAACGATAAAGAAACACGAACGCGATCATCCCCCAGAACGATCGCTTGTGGAAAATCGTCGCCGCCGACCCCACGAAATCGCCGAACACTTCCTTCGCGTTCTTCGGCCGGTGCGCGATGCTGCCCGTCGGCAGCAGGAAAAAATGCAACACCGCCAGCCCGCCCATCGCCGTCGCCGCCGTGATCCAAACCGCCATCCACATCTTCTGCGTCGACCACGCGTTCTGCTCCGCGAATTTCTCCATGCCCCAGATCAGCAGGCCGGTGGACAACACCTTCCCGAGGTTCCACGCCATGCTCTGGATGCCCGCGTAAAAACCCTGCTGCTTGCGATTCAGCGCCGTCAGATAAATCCCGTCGCCACAAATATCCTGCGTCGACGACGCAAACGCCGCCACCCAGAGGAGCGCGATCGTCACCTTGAAAAATCCGGACCCCGGCAGCGCCATCGCCACGCCGACGAACAGCGCCGCGAGAATCACCTCCATGCTCAGCACGAAGAATCTCTTCGTCCGATACATGTCGAGAAACGCCGCCCACAGCGGCTTCAGCGACCACGCCAGCACGACGTTGCCCAGCATCACCGTGATCTCGCTGTCGCTCACGCCGAGCGACTTGAACATCGTGGCGGCGGTGCCGTTGATGACGTTGAAGGGAATGCCCATCGCCAGGAACAGCGAGGGCACCCAGATGAACGCGAAGCGCGCGGAATTCGGACTCTTGGTCATGGGGCGAACAGGATTTGAAGCGGAAAAAAATTAACCCCGCCAGGCATCCGTCGCACCGGCAGGCCTACCCCTCGACGTTGCCCTGCGCGGGCCGCCTGACGGGGCACTGCAAAAATACTCCGGCTGCCCGTGGACCCGGCGCGCAACCTGCCGCACTCCGCCACGCCGCGAAACACGGCCGACGCTCCATCGTTAGAGTGAAGCGCGCAGCTCAAGGGGCAGCCCGTTCGATTTCGTGCAGCTCGACGAAGAATGCCAGCGGCATCCCCGGCGGCACTTCCTTCGGCCAGTTCGCCGCGCTGAACGACAGCGCCGCCGGCACGAACACGAGCGCCTTTCCCCCGACGCTCAACAACTGCACGCCCTCCGCGATCCCCGGCAGCAAATCCGCCACCGCCACACGCACCCGCGCGCGACTCAGCTCCGGCAATTCCTTCCCATCCGGCTGCCGCGCGGAAAAACTCATCACGACCACATCCGCCGCCTTCGCCTTCGGTCCCGCACCGACCTCCGTCACCCGATAGTGCAGCCCGCTCGCCGTCCGCATCGCACCTTCCTGGTCGCGCAGCATCCTGAAATAATCCTCCACCGGATCCGGCTGCTCGGCCGCGAGCGGCCCCTGCACCTTCGCGCTGATCTCGTCGCGCAATTTTTTCGCATCCTCATCGAGCGGCAGCCCGCGTCCTTCGTAGCTCGCGCGCATGCCCGCGAGAAACTCCGCAAACTGCGCGTCGCTCCAGCCGAGATCCGCCAGCCGGTTGTTCTCCGCCATATGAGACCCGAGCGCCGCATAAGGACCTTTCGGCTTCGCCGGCGTCGCCGCCGTCGCCGGCGCGGGAGTCGTCGGCGCGACCGACGGCAGCTCCTTCGCACGCGACATCCGCGTCACGACCCACGTCAGCAACAGCAGGTTGACCGCCAGCAGCACGAGCGCCAGCCCGCGCCACGGTGGCGACACGTCGGACTTGGAAGCGGCGGCAGACGGCGATGGGGATTGTTTCACGGAGCGGAAAAGCGCAGCGTCTTCGTCGGCGCCACCTCGAAGGTGTGCACCGTCTCGCGCCCCTCAGGCCAGCGAATTTTTAGTGACACCGGTGACACCCCGTCCGGCTGACCGAAAAATACCGTCGCACTCGACTGCGCAAAATAACCTCCGCCCGCCGCCACCTCCGCCGTCTGCGTCGAGCCGTCGGCGAACGCCACTGTCAACCGCGCCCCGACCGCCGCCGGATTGCCCGCCGCGCCCGACAGCGCCACGCCGAAACTCCGCCGGCCCGCGATCCCGCCATTGCGCAGCGCGAGCGGACGATCGTTGTTCCGCGTCACCCACAAATCAGGCCAGCCGTCCCGATCGAAATCCACCACCGCCAGCGCCTTCGCATCCCGACGCACAATCACGCCGCTCTCCGCCGGCGACGCCGCCGTGAAACCGCCCGCGCCGTCGCCGCGCAGCAGCCAGCCGACCGCGCCGTCGAAACGGCTCACCTCCGGATACGGCGCGAGGGAGTTTCCCACCGCCACCAGATCCGCCCGCGCGTCGCCGTCAAAATCCCCCGCGGCCAGCCCGTAAATCGGCGCGAGCTGCGCCAGCCGCGGCAGCGGCGTGAAGTGGAATGTCCCGTCGGCCTGCGACAGAAACACGCCGCTCCGCAATTCCGTCACCTCGAACTTCGTCGCCGCCGCCCGCGCATCTTCCGCGAAAACCTCCTCGAGCGTCGCGCGCGCATAGCTTTCCGCCGTCGGATAACGCCGCCCGATCGCCGAAAACGCGCGCGCCAGCGCTTCGCGCGTCCGCAGCGGATACCATTTCCCGTCCTCGGCGCGTTGGGCCTCCACGAAATGCGGCGCCGAGCCGTCCATCGCCACGCCCGCATACACGACCGCCGGCCCTTCCGGCGACGCGCGATAACGCGTATTCAAACCCACATTACCCACCGCGTAATCCATCCGGCCATCGCCGTTGAAATCCGCCGCCGCCAGCGAACGCCACCAGCCCGCACCCGCACGCGCGAAACCCAGCCGGTCCGTCGCCTCCTCGAATCGCTTCCCTGCCACGTTCCGATAGCAGGCCACCCGCCCCCAATCATACGCCACGAGCAGGTCGATCCAGCCGTCGTCATCGACATCGCTCCACAACGCCGCTGCTACCATTCCACCTTCGGCCAGTTCCGGCGCGAATTCCGCGGTCACGTCGACCAGTTTTCCGTCGCGTGACGCCAGCAGCGCGCTCCGCGGCCCGCGCGGATAATCGCCCGGAATCAAGCGTCCGCCGACAAACACCCCGACGCGCCCGCTCCGCTCGAAATCCGCCACCGCCACCGCGCCCACGCTCCACGGCATCGCGGGCACCGCGCCGGCCGGCGCCGGCGCAAACCGCCCGCTGCCATCGTTCAACCACAACCGCGGCTGATAGACCGCCGCGCCCGGCGGCGCCGCGACGCCCGCCTTCGTGATCAGCAAATCCAGATCGCCGTCCGCATCCGCGTCGAACACCGCCATCGGGCCGTCCGCCGCGCCCGCCGCCTCGCTGAACACCCCGCTGCCATACGCGAGAAACTGTCCGCCGCCGAGATTCGAGAACAGCGATCCCGGCTGCCCCGTCACCCCGCCAAGCGCGAGATCGTCTTCGTCGTCCGCATCGAATTTTCCGACCGCCACCGGCGGCCCCACCCGGTTCAACCGCCACGGCAGCAGCGGCTGAATCCGCGCTTCGTTCAACGCCGGCTCGCGATTCGGCACGTCGAGATTCGCCGGCTTCGTGATATCGCTGAACTGCGTCGCCCGCCCCGCCCGCGCCACCGCCGACGCCGCGTCGGCGGGCTCGGTGATCGTATAGCGCCGATTCGCCGGAAGATTTTCAAACGTCTGCGCGCGCCCGCTCGGCCATTCGACCGTGAGCCGCTTCACCGCGGTCTGCTCGCCCAGGCCAAAATGCAGCACCGGCTCGCTCGTCGAAAGATAACCGCGCGCCAGCGTGAGCGTGCGCACCTGCGGGCCGGCGTCCGTCTCGATCCGCACGATCGCCCCGACGCCGTAGCGATTCGACGCCATGCCGCGCAACGCCACCACAATCCGACCGCCCGTCGTCGAGTCGTTGCGGCAGACCGTCACCTCGTCGTCCATCGATGAATACACGAGGTCGAGGTCGCCGTCGCCATCCAGGTCGCCGAACGCCGCGGCGAGCCCGAGTCCCACTTTGTCCAACCCCCACGCGGCGCTCACGTCGGCAAAGGCCAGGTCTCCCAGATTTCGATACGCCAGATGCTGCTCCGCCAGCGGCGGGCTGGCCTTCGCGATCCGCGTGCGCTCCGCCATGCTTTCCCGCGCAATCATCTGTCGGAGCAGATCGGCGCCGTGCAACTCGCGCACCATGCCGTTGGTCACATGCGCATCGAGCCAGCCGTCGTTGTCCAGGTCCTCGAGCCGCACCGACCAGGTCCAGTCCGTCGCGTCGAGCCCCGCCAGAAACGCGCCTTCCAGGATCACGCCGCCGCCCACGTTCAGGAAGAGTGCATTGCGCATGTATTGCGGCGCCGCCTCGGGACGCTGTTCGTTTTCCGTCAACCCATCGCGCAGCTTCGCCATCCCGCGGTGGTCCTTGTAGCGCGTTCGCGCCGCCATGTCCGCGACGAACAGGTCGATATGACCGTCGTTGTTCACGTCGCCGAGATCCGCGCCCATCGACGAGTGCGGCGTATGCGGCACCGCCCCGCTCAGCACGTTGGTGAACGTGCCGTTCGCGTTGTTGCGATAGAACTGGTCGGGGTCATTGAAATCGTTCGCCACGTAAAGATCCGGCCAGCCGTCCTCGTCGAAATCCCACCAGGTGGCCGAATGTCCCTGCGTCTCGGCGACGATCCCGGCGCGATCCGTCACGTCGGCAAACGTGCCGTCTCCATTATTTCGATACAACCGGTCGCGCTGGCCGTTCGGCCGCCGCTCTCCGTCGAGCAGGTTCGTCTGGACATAGACGTCGAGCCAGCCGTCGCGGTCGTAATCGCAAAACGCCGCCATGCTGCTCGCGTCGACCAGCCCCAGCCCGCGAGCCTCCGCCTCCTCGCGAAACGCGCCGTCGCCCTGATTGACGAACAACAGATTCGGCGCCCCAAAGCGGCAGACGTAGAGATCGAGGTCGCCGTCGTTGTCGATGTCCGCAAACGCCGCGCCCTGTTTCCACGGCCCCGCCGGCCCGCCCACGCCCGCCGATTCCGTCACGTCCTCGAATTCTAGTTCGCCTGAATTGCGAAACAGTCGATTCACGCCCGTCTTGCTCGCCACGAACACATCCGGCCGACCGTCGCCATCGTAGTCGCCAATCGCCACACCGCTCCCGATCGCACCCAGCGAAAACTCGCGATAAAGCCGGCCCCACATCTCCGGGTCGTCATAGGCGTTGAAGGCCCGCATTCCCGTCGCCTCCGGAGAGAGCGTGGTAAACAACGTGTTTCCCGCGGGTTGCGAACACTCGCTCAGCCCTTCGCTCACGATCTCGGCTTCGACCGCCATCGTCGCGAGCCCGAAAACCAGCGCCGCACGCAATCCGCAGGCGGTCCAAAGCGCAGCCGAAGGGGAATGGGGAAGGTCCGACATGCAGCGAATTCCACAGGGAGCAGCCGCCCGCCGATGGAAAGCTCTTTCTGTCGAGTAGGCCTTCAATCTCTTCGGCCGCGGCCCCGTCGTGCCGTTCAACGCAAAAAAGCCGCGCCCGTCGGCGCGGCTTTGGCGGGCTCCCTCCGGAGCCGCGTTGGCGATCGCCGCGCTTAGTGCGTCGACGAGGTCGCCAGATCGACCGGCTTGTAGCCGCCGCGCGATTTGAAATACAACAGCAGCACACCGTAGCACGCCGCCATGATCATCGGCAGGATCGCGAACTTCGCCAGCGTCGACTGATTGGTCTCGGCGCGGATTTCTCCCAGCGCGGCCTGCTGGTCCGCCGGCAGCGCCGCCATCTTCTGTTTGTCGAGCGGACGGAAGTGCATGAGGAACGCCCGCTGCTCTTCCGCCGCCACGACCGAATGGATCTCCGGCTGCGCCTCGCGCACCGCGGTGTCGTAGGATTTGTCCTGCAACGCACCGAGGAACGGCGCGCCGAGCACGCCGACCGCAATCATGCCCATGCCACCCATGGCATTGAGCGTGAGCGCGCCGCCGCGGGGAAACTGCTCCGACACCACGCCGAGCGTCGTCGGCCAGAAAAACGTCTTGCCGACACCGTAAAGCGTCGCCGCGAGGAACACCATCCCCGCCGCCGCACCCGCGTTCGCCAGCGCGAGCAATCCGCCCGCCGCCATCAGCGAACAGACCGCGAGCAGGCCCAGCGGCGAGATCTTGTGCACGATCGGCCCGGCGAAGAAGCGCAGCACGAACATGATCGCCGAGGTGTAAACCAGCACCCAGTTGCCGGCGTTCGCACCGAGATTCTGCAGCACCGGCGTCATCAGCGCCGACACCCAGCTATCCGTGCCGAGCTCGGTGGTCGCCAGCAGCACCATGATCAACAGCATGAACACGAACATCGGCCGCCCGAAGCTCTGCACCTTCACCGCAAACAGCAACGTCGGCGCCAGCGTGATCGCCCAGAACGCCCAGGTCGGCAGCTCCGTGTGGAAGATACCCGTGCCCACCGCTTCCACCGCCCCCGCAATGAAGTAGGAGACGATCAGGCAGCCGGCCCAACCGAATTCCTTCAGCATGTCCGCATAAGAAACACCCGCGGCCACCCGCTCCTGCACCGGAAATTTGCAGCCCAGCAACATCACGCCATACACCATCGCCGGCAGCAGGAAGAGACCCACCTTGAACTGCCAGCTGATCGAGCCCAGCGCGATGAAGAGCAATCCGCCCAGCACCAGACCACCCGGCCAGCCCGCGTGAAGAATGTTGAGATACTTCGTCTTGTCCCGCGGATACATCGTCGCGACGACTGGATTCGTGACCGCCTCGACGCCGCCGTTCGCGAGCGCAAAAATCAACGTGCCGACATAAAGCTGCGTGTAGCTCGTGGCCGTGATCGTCACCACCGCCGACACCACGTGGCCGATCCAGGAGATCGCCATCGCCCGACCGTAGCCGATCCGGTCGATAAACAGCGAGAACAGGATGATGCTGACCGCAAAGGGGAACAGGCCGGCCCCCTGCAGGGCTCCGATCTGGGTGTCGGAGAGATTGAAAGTCACACCCCACTCAGTGATGAGGAAGGCGCGCACGATAAATCCGAACGAGGTGGTGGCGATCGCGACAACGCTCGCGACCAACAGACGGGTATTTTTGTCCATGGAGGGGTTTGAAGAGCAGCCGAAAAGCCGCCCGAAGTGGGTCGGCCAGGGGGAAAACGCGAGGACTCAAAGTGGGAAACGTTGCCATGTCCAAGCGCAAAATTCGCCGCGCCCAAATCGCCGTATCGATTCCAGCACGACACCCCGGCCTCGATCTATCACTCGAGCCATAGTCGTTTCTGAATTGAGACCAAAGCCTGCCTGCGAGCGGTCCCGGTTTCCCGATCGGCTCGCCGCGTGAGCAGCGGGATGGCATCGCCTGTAAGCGGCGTGCCCCTCCCCGCGCTGCCGCCTACGCCTGCACCGCGACGCGCTTTCCACCTGCGGCGGCCGACGCGTAGATCGCTTCGACGATCGCGACGTCGCGCCGCCCCATCTCACCCGGCACCGGCGTGTCGCGATTCTCGCTCACGCAGCGCGCAAAATCGTCCATCTGCGCCGCCTGCTGGTTGATGTTCTGCAGGCCCAGCGGCCCAGCGTGCGTCTCGCCCTTCAACCCGCCATACGAGTAGGCCGGCTTGAGCTCGACCCACTTGGCTCCCGTGGAATTTTCCGCACGGAAGAAATTCTGGTGGTCGTTGTAGCTCGCCCAACCGTCGCACGTCGCGCCACTGGCGAACTCCATCGTCCAAGTGATCGTTTCCTCCACCTCCGAAAACGTCTCCGGCCGGGTCTTCGGCAACTCCCGCGCCGTCACCGCCACCGGCGCCACATCGCCCGCCGCGCGACAACCGGCCTGGATCACGTAAACGCCCACGTCCGGCAACGGCCCTCCGCCCGCAAGCTCCTTCACCAACCGCCACGGGCGCCCATCTCCCATCCGAAAGCCGAAACCGCCGCGCATCTTCGTAAACGGCCCGAACGCCGGGTCACGCGCCAGCCGCTCCATCTCGATGTGATGCGGTTCGAACTCCAGCCGGTAGCCGATCGACAGTTTCTTCCCCGCCTGGCGGCACGCCGCGATCATCGCATCGCAATCCTCCACGTTCGTCGCCATCGGCTTCTCGCAGATCACATGCTTGCCCGCCTTCGCCGCCCGCTCGACGAAACCCCGATGCGTGCTCGGCGGCGTCACCACGTAAACGATGTCGACATCGGGATTGTCCGCGATGCGGTCGAAATTCTCGTAACTGTAAACGCTGCGCGCGGGCAGCGCATACCTCGCCTGCCACGCCTCCAGCTTCGCCGGCGTGCCGCTGATCGCCGCCGCGAGCCGGCAATGCTGCGTCACCTGCAACGCCGTCGCGAGCTGATGCTGCGCGTAACTCCCCAGGCCGAGCAACGCCACCCCGAGCTTCTTCCCGCTGCCCGCCGCACCCACCGCGCCGCGCAAGCCGCGAGGCAGCGTCAGCGCGGCCGCCGCGGCGACCGACAATTGACCGACAAATTCACGACGCGACAGACGATGGGGTGAGTTCATGACAAACGCAGGGTGGGGGGTTGGGGAACGCCAGCACGTAAGAGCCCCGCCGATCCTTGGCAAATCCCACCTCCGGAAAACCCTGTCATGCCTAAAGCCACATGGAGTCCTACCTCCCATCGACCGCCCCGGCTCAACCGGACTCATCCAGTCGATGCGGTCCGCCCGTCGGCGAGTTTACGCCGCAAACGGTGGAACCCGACGTCCTCGTCGGGTTGACGGTCGTTCGCTCTCAAAACCGCCCGACGCGGACGTCGGACTCCACCGCCTGCTGCTCGCGTCCGTATCAAACGGCGGCCAGCACCGGTTCGGCGTCGCGCACCGGCGCATCCATTCCCCCGGCCGGCGTATCCACTTTCTGGTGATTCGTCGCCGGCGTGCTGTCGTGCAGCGCCCGCACCGCTCCCGCCATCGCCGCGACCGCCTGCGAGATGATGCGCTCGATCCGCGGCGTCTCCTCCGCCAGCACCGCGAGCCGCGCGCCCGCCCCATCCAGTTCCTCCAGCGCCGCCTTCGTGCCCTCCACCCCGAGGCGAAGATCGGCGAACATCACCGTGAACGAGTCGTCGTCCTTCAGGCGGCACGCTTCGACGAGTCCGCCCACCTGCGCCACCTGCATCGTGAGCACCAGCCGCCGCAGGTCCGCCGAGCTGTCGCCCAGCAACGCCAGATCCCGCTCGAGTCCCGCCAGCGTGCGCACGGCACACGCCACCGTCTCCGCAAACGCCAGCTGCAGATCCTCGATCATCCGCTGCCGTCGCGACGCCGCCGGCTCCTGCGCGCCGATCGCGTGCAGCTCCGCGCAAAACCCGAGCACCATCTCGATCTGCAGCCGCGCCGCCGCCAGGTTGAAAATCACCTCGCGCAGCTTCTCCGAAATCGCCGCGATCCGCTGCGTCAGCGTCTCCACCGCCCCGCCGAGCCGCGCCGAGACCGTGTTCAGGTAGTCCGCGATGACGATCAGGCTCCGCCCTTCCTCGCCCAGCCGCGCCGAACGCAGCGCCGCGTTGAACGCGATGAACCGAAACTCGCGCGTCAACCCCAGCACGAACGCCGACTTCTCCGCCAGCTTGTCGTTGAGCGCCGTGAACTCGTCGAGCTGCACATACAGCAACTCGATCTGCCGATACGCCGCCAGCCCGCTCGCATGGATCGCGCGCAGGCTTGCGCTTCGGCGATCGTCCGCCCCACCCGCGAGCTCCGCGGGAAACAAGCTCAACCCCTGCTGCGCGATCGCCGCATCGCGGCTCTTCAACTCCCCATGGAGCAGGGCCCGCATGAACGCGTCGTAACTCGCAAACCCCCGCTCGCGCAGCGCGCCGAGCATGAGTTCCTCCGCCGCCTGCATCGCCTCGCCGCCCTTCGCCGCCGCTTCGCATTCCCGTTCGCACGCACACATCCGGCGGTAAAGGTCCTCGACCACCGGCAACAACCCGCT
This sequence comes from Verrucomicrobiota bacterium, assembly GCA_023430825.1. Lineage (GTDB taxonomy): Bacteria > Verrucomicrobiota > Verrucomicrobiia > Opitutales > Opitutaceae > Opitutus. Next base: position 14,715 of record JAEYYL010000284.1, read on the forward strand.
CGACGGCTTGAACCGGATCGACAAAAAACGCCCGCCCGCGATCGGCATCAGAAACGCCACGACCCAGTAATGCCGCCCGTCGCTCGCCAGATTCTTGACGAAGCCCGCGACGGGATTGGCCTTGAGCAGAAAACTCCACACCACCCGGAACACCGACCGCGGCATGTGCGGATGGCGAATGACATTGTGCGGCTGCCCGAACAGCTCATCCCACGTATAGCCGCTCACCCGCTCGAACACCCCATTGCCCGACTGGATCACGCCTCTCCGATCCGTGGTCGAGAAAAACATCTCGTTGATCCGGAAATCCCGCGGAGAGTCCAGCGGCGTGGGTCGTGGCTTCGTCATTTGAGCAACTCCCGAAATTCGGTGGCCGCCGACGATTCTTGAATTCCGCCTGCGGTCATTAGTCCGCCTTCCGCCGCCAGCACGGAATGCGCAGCGCCGCGAGGGCGTCGCGCCCCCCGCCGACGATCCGCGGGCCCGGCCAATCGCCGCGCCACGTGGACGCCCTTCGCCCGCACCGCTCTACCGCCTCAACGGACTCATGCGGTCGAAGTGGACCGCCCGTCCGGGCCGTTGCGCGCCAAAAGGTGGAACCCGACCTCCTCTCTCGGGTTGAATGTCTTTCGCTCTCAAAACAGCCCGACGCGGACGTCGGGCTCCACCGCCTGCGGCATGAGTCCGCCTCAGCTCGCTGGGTCCGCCGGAGGCGCGTCCGCACCCGCCGCTTCCGGCGCTGCGTCCGGCGCCGCCTCGGACTTCGCGCCCCGACCCCGCCCGCGGCCGCCGCGACGCGCCGGTCGCTTCGGCTCACCCGCGCCGCCAGCGGCTTCGCTCGGAGCATCGGCACCGCCATCGGAGAACTTCGACGCTTTCGCATTCACCCACAGCTCGCCCTTGGCGTTGCGGTTGAACCAAAAAATCTCCCCCGCGTGCTCGACGAATACCGGTTTCTCCCGCGCTTTCTCCGGCACCTTCAAGCCCGCGCCGACGAGCGCCGCGGTCAAATCCTCCGGCGACTGCCCGACCTCGCCCGCCACGCGCTCGAGCTTCCCCGCCACCGATCCGGTGCGCGTCTCCTTCAACACGCCACGGATCGCGCTGAACACGTTGCCCGCCTCCGCGCTCGGGCCGCTCGCGGCCGGCGGCGCGGGCGGTGTGTCGCTCGCGTTCGCCGCTTCGGCGGCCGGGATCGGTTCCGGCGCGATGTTCGCCTTCTCCGCCGGCACATTTTCGGTCGGCGCGTTTTCGGCCGCAGGCGCGGTCGCGACCGCCGGCTTCGGCTGCTCACCGTCGCGTTTCTCGCGTCCGTTGATCCACAGCCCGCCCCGCGAATCCTTGTTGAGCCACCAGATGTCGCCGGCGATTTCCACGTCGACCGGTTTGTCCGCCGATGTCGCCGGCACGACCAGACCGAGCGCCGCAAACGCCGCGGTCAGCTCCGCCTCGTTCGTGCGCAACGCCCGCGCCAGAAAACTCGCGCTGCCCGATCCGCCTGGACCACGACGGTTGCGGCGCATGTGCGGACGGATCTTCGCCAGCAATTCGAGTCCCTGCGGCAACGGCTGAGCAGCGGCGGCGCCACCCGCCGGTCGCGCCGCGGGCGCCTCGCTCGCTGCGGCAGCCATCTCCGGCAACTCCGCCTGAGACTCCGCCCGCGCTCCGCCGTCCTCAGCCTTCTGTCCTCCGTTCTCCATCTTCCGCCCTCCGTCTTCCGTCCTCCGTCCTCTGTCCTCCGCCTTCCGCCCGCCGTCTTCCACCGCCTCGGATTCGACCTTCGTCGCCTGGACCACGCGGAACACCGGACGTGGCTTCTCCCGGGTATTGATCCACAATTCCCCGCGACGGTTGATGTTCACCCAATAGAGATCGCCGTCGTATTCGACATAGACGGGCTTCGCATTCTCGTCGGCGGGAATCTGCAGACCGCACTCCACGAGCGCGCCCTTGATGTCCTCTTCCGCGAGACCCCACTTTTTCGCCAGATAATCCGTGCCGACCGACATGCCCGGCCCGCGTTGATTGCGGCGCATGTGCGGCTTCAACGCATCGAAGAACGACGGCAGTTCATCCTCCTCCGCAAGTTTGTCCCACTCGTCCTTCTCGCCGTTCTCCTCGTCCGGCGCATCGGGATCGTCGTCGCGGGACGTGTCGACCGGCTTCCGAAAGCCGCCATCCGGCGCGAGCGTCTCCTCGAGAAAGCTCGCGGATTTCTCCTCGACGACGGGTGCGTTCGACGTCGCCGCCTGAAACTTCGCGGCGAACTCCGCCCGCAGCTTCTCCGCCTCCGCCTTCGCTGCGGCCGCGGCCGCATCCTCGAGCGTCCAGTCGCGCTGCGTCGAGCGCCGCGCCAAGCCGGTGAACGCGAGCGCATTTTCCGGCAGACTGCGAAATTCGACGATCTCCCACTCCTCGCGGCCGAGATCGTTGAGAAATTTTTCCAGCAGCGCCGGCGTGGCAAAGCCACCTTTGCCGCTGGAGATGACCTTGTATTCCCAAAGTGACATAAGAATTGCGAAACCCACGCATTCCAAATGCCGCCCCCGATGCCGAGCCTAAACTCGCGCCCTTCCGCACGGTCCCGGTCGGATTCTCGCTCACCCCCCCCCGGGGGC
>JAEYYL010000411.1 GCA_023430825.1 Verrucomicrobiota bacterium
TCACCCCATTCACCACATGATAGCCCGCCGGATTCATCCCGCCCCACGCGTAGTTGAAAGCCAACGACAGGTTGACCACCGGCCGCCCGCTCACCGCGAGCCCGCCCGCCGGCGGCGACAGCGCCTCGGTCAGCGGCCAGAGCCGACGGATGCTCGCGTTCTCGAGAATCGCCGCATGATCGTCGAACACGAACGCCCCGCGCCCGCTGTTGAAATAAACCACGCTCACCGCCGCGACCAGGCCGGCGGCAATCAACAAGATCGATCGAGGGGCGGCGATCATGGCGGCATCCAACGCGCCGCGTCCGGCTCGTGCGACGATTTTTCCGCCGCGGCCTCACAAATCTCGACGGACTGTCCGTCGCACCGTCAACCTGACCGTGCTCGCGCCGGCCGGCAATTTTCCACCGCCTGGCCCGCCACGCCCCACCTCTCCGCCGGACATGCCTCCCCCGCTTTCCCGCCTTTCCGCGCCTCTCGTGGTCGTGACCGGAGCCGCCGGCTTCATCGGCCGTTTCGTCGTCGCCGAACTGCTGCAGCAGGGCTGGCGCGTGCGCGCATTCGTGCGACCGTCGGAGGAAAACCCGTTTCTCGCCCATCCAGACATCGAGGTGATCCGCGGTGACATCCGCGATCCCGCCGCCGTCGAACGCGCACTCGCCGGCGCCAACGCCGCGGTCAATCTCGCCGGCGCCAAATCCGACGAACCGGAAAGCGAAGCCGTCAACGTCGGCGGCGCGCATCATCTCGTCGCCGCCGCCCGCGCGCACGGCGGCGTGCGTCTCCTTCATTTCAGCACCCAGGCCGTGAAGCTCGCGCGGCCCGGGCTTTACGCCCGCACCAAGCTCGCCGCCGATCGTGTCGTCGAAACGTCCGGACTGCCCTTCACGATTCTTCGCCCGAGCATCGTGTATGGACCCGGACGCAGCGGCGTGTTCTCCACGATGCAACGCGCCGTCGAGCGCCTGCCCGTCGTGCCGGTGCTCGGCGACGGGCGCTGGGAATCCGCGCCGGTTCATGTCTCGGATGTCGCCCGCGCCGTCACCGCCTGTCTCACGAACCCGCAAACGATCGGGCGCTGCTACGATCTCGCCGGACCCGAATCGCTCACCCTCGACGCCCTCCTCGACCGCATCGCCGGCCGGCGCGTGCGCAAGCTGCACATTCCCCTGGGCGCCGCGCTGCTGCTCGCGCGCGTTGCCATCCGCGTCCTGCCCCGCCCACCGCTGTCGGTCAGCAACGTGCTCGGTTCCAACCAGCCGCTCCCAATCGACCTCGCGCCGGCGCGCCGCGATTTCGGCTTCAACCCGAGGTCGCTCGACGAAGGCCTGCGACCCGCCCCCGAGGGTAGGAGCCTGCTTGCAGGCGATGGTTCGTCGGCTGGCGTCGCTCCCTCGAATCGCCCGCAAGCAGGCTCCTCCCTTCAATCCTCACCGAACCTGCCAGCGAGCGACGCATGGTTCGACGACGAAGCGCGCTGGTTCGCGCACTACCTGTTGCGCGTCGACGCCGACTCCGATCTTCGCACGCGCTACGCCGCCGCCGTCCGCGCGCGTTTCGCGGACTCGATCGATGGCGATCTCGCCTTCGTCCGCGATCACCCCTGGTCGCTGCCGTGCGTCGATGCGGTGACCGCCGTGCTTCGTCCGCGCTCGCAGGTCCGCCAGCGCCTGCTGCTGATGGCCGCGTTGCTGGAAACGTCGCCGCAACACGCGGAGTTTTTTCTCGCCCCACCACCCTCGCGACCAGCGCTGCTGCTCGGCCTCGTCGCGCGAGCGTCGACCAGCGCGGCAAAGCTCCTGGCCGGCGCCTTCCTGCTGCCGCTCATTCGTCCCCATGTCGTTCGACGCTGATGTGATCGTGGTCGGCTCCGGCCCGAGCGGCGCGCAAGCCGCGCAGACGCTCGTCGAACGCGGCTGCTCGGTTGCGATAATCGACGTCGGCCTCACACCGGGCGCCGAGGTCGCGCCGATGCCGGAGCGCACGTTTGTCGACCTGCGCCGCACGGACGATGCCCAACACCGGTATTTCCTCGGGCCCGACGCCACCGGCGTGCCCCTCGATCCGCTTGGCGCCGCGCCGCAGGTCACGCCGCCGCGACGCCACGTCCTGCAAACCGCCACCGGTCATCGCGCCGTCGATGGCGGCGGGTTTGCGGCGCTCGAGAGTCACGCCCTCGGCGGCCTCGGCGCCGCGTGGGGCGCGGTGAGTTTTCCCTACCTCGACGTCGAACTCGAACGCTCGGGCCTCGCGCCACGTGAGATGCGCGCGAGCTACGAACGCGTCGCCCAACGCATCGGCGTCAGCGGTGGGCGCGACGCGCTCAACGCCGTGCGCGGCCCACTGGAAACGCTGCAGCCGCCCCTCGAGCCCGATCACAACGCGTCCGCGCTGCTCGCCGTCGCCGACCGTCACCACGCCCGCCTCGACCGCGCGCGACTCTTTATCGGCCGCCCGCTGCTCGCCGCGCTCTCCGTCGCGCAGGACGACCGCGCGGCGATCGCCGGACACGACACGGAATTCTGGGCGAACCAGGGCGACAGCGTTTACCGCCCCGTGCTGACGGTGCGGCAGCTGCAGCGGCAGCCCAACTTTTCCTACCACGGCGGCTGGCGCGTCGAAACGTTCGCCGAAAACGAAACCGACGGCGTGCGTCTCGCGGCGATTTCCGCCGACGGCGCGACGCGGCGGGAATTTCGCGCGCGCCGCGTCGTCCTCGCCGCCGGTGCGCTGGGCACGACGCGCATCGTGCTGCGTTCGCTGGGTGCGGCCAACCGGCCCGTGCCGTTCGTGTGCAACGCGCATCTGTATGTGCCCTGCGTGCACCTGCGCCAGCTCGGCCGGCCGCACGCCGAGCGCTGCCACAGCCTCGCGCAACTCACGATGATTCACGATCCGACCGGCGATCGCACGCACCTCGTGCAGGCGCAGATGTATTCGTATCGTTCGCTGCTGCTGTTTCGCCTGCTGAAGGAGGCGCCGCTCCCGCGCCGCGAAGCGTTGTGGATCATGCGCGCGCTCGCGCCGAGCTTCGTCATCTGGGCGATCGAACACGAGGACGAGCCCTCGCCGCGGTCGTTCTGCCAGCTGCGCAGCGATGGCGTCCTCGAAGCGGTGCATCCGCCGATTTTCGCCGTGAAACAACGCCGCCGCGCCAGCGAAGCGGCGTTGATGCGCGGCATGCGACAGCTCGGCTGCTGGCCGATTCGCCGCGTGCACTCCGGTCCCGGTTCCAGCCTGCACTACGGCGGGCAGTTTCCCGCGGGCGTGGGCGACGATCCGTTGACGACCGATCCCACCGGCCGCCTTCGCGGCACGCGGGCGGTGCATGTCGCCGACGGCGCCGCGCTGCGTTACCTGCCGGCGAAAGGACTCACGTTCACGCTGATGGCCAACGCCGATCGCGTGGCGCAACAGGTGGCGGTCGCACTGCACGAGGTCGTCCGCCCCCGAACTTCGCCCGACGTGTGAACCCCGGTGACGCGTCCGAACTTCGCCGGCGGTCCGGCGGAGGATCGGGCCGTTATTTTTTCAACCGTTCCAGCGCGCGGCGCGCGGGAGCGTGGTCGGGGTTCAAACGCAACGCCGCTTCGAACTGGGCGATGGCATCGCCGCGCCGCTCGCTCAGGAGCAGCGCGAGGCCGAGGGTCGTGTGAGTCGCCGCGTCCGGTCGCACGCGGAGCGCCTGCTCCAGCACCGCGATCGCGTCCGGCACCTGGCGGGTCAGGAGCAGCGCGTTGCCGAGATTGTTGAGCGCCGCGACGTGATCGGGCCGCCAGCGCACCGCTTCGCGCAGCGCCACGATCGCTTCGGCAAACCGCCGTTCGCGGCCCAGCGCGTCACCGAGATTGAACTGCGCGTCGGCATCGCCGGGACTCAGCTCGGCGGCGCGACGGAACGCCGCGATCGCCTCCTCGCCGCGCCGCGCCCGCAGCAAGGCGCGCCCGTAGCCGGCGAGCGCCGCGGGAAAATCCGGCGCCTCGCGCAACGCCGCTTCATACTGACCGAGCGCTTCGTCGAGCGCACCGCTGTTGGCGAGCGCATTCGCGAGATTGGTGCGCACGAGGATATTCCTCGGCTGGAGCACGAGCGCCTCGTGATAGAAGCGAATCGCTTCCTCGCGGCGGCCGAGCAGGTCGAGCGCGTTCGCCAGATTGTGCGGCGTCAGCGGCAGGTGCGGCGCGAGGCGATACGCCGCTTCGAAATGCGGGAGCGCCTCGGCGTGACGCTGCTGCTGGCTGAGCACTTCGCCGAGATTGCCCTGCGCGCGGGCGTTCGACGGACGCTTCGCGACCGTGTCCTCCCATAGCGCGAGCGGCGTGCGATAGTCGGCATTGCGCGCGATGGTCGCACCGCCCAGCAACCCCGCCAGCAGCGGCACGGCCCAGCCGGCGCGCGGGCCGGCCCACCGATAAACCACGAGCACCACGAGCACGATGACCGCGGCCGCCGGGAGATACATGCGGTGCTCGAACATCGGATCTGCGATCGGCAGGAAGCTCGAGGTCGGCGCGAGGATCGCGAAAAACACCACGCCCGGCAGCGCGACGGCCAAACGTCTCCACACTGCGAATACCGTGGCGCTCACGAGTGCGAGAAGCAGCGCGGCCTGCGGCCAGATGCTCGCCAGCGACGGGATGGCCATGTTGCGTCCATAGTCGAACACCAGCGGCGCCGGCCACGCCACGAGCCGCAGGTAATGCACCACCGCCTCGCTCTGGATCAGCGCATACTCCCACGGCGAGTAACCCGCCTCGCCCGCCCACGTGCCGCCGCGGTTTTCCGTCCCCTGGATCAGCCAGGCCAGCGGCACCCACGACGCGACCAGCAGCAGATAATAGAAGCGTCGCGCGCGAAACCCCTCGCGCCACGACGCGTGGAAAAAAATCCGATCGTAGAGCGCCACGAACAGCGGAATCGCGGCGACGATTTCCTTCACGCCGATCCCGACCCAGCACGCCGCCACCGACACCGCGAGCCAGCTCCGCGACCGACTCGAACCCGCACTGCGGATGAACGCATACCACACGCCCAAAATGCACAGCGACGCCAGCGATTCGGCGCGCTGCGAAATGTATGTGACGGCGGCCGTCGTCAACGGATGCACCGCCCACAACAGCGCCGCGCTCGCCGCGAGCGGAACCGCGTGCGCGTCGAAGCGCCCACCCCAGCAGGCCTGCCGCAACGTTCGCCGCAGCACGCCGAAGAGCAGCAGCGCGCAACCGAGGTGAATCGCGAAATTGACCGCGTGATAGCCCGCCGGCTGCGTGCCGTTCGCGGCATAGTTGAGCGCGAACGACAGATTCGTCAGCGGCCGGCCCGTCACCGGCAGGCCGTGAATCGGCGGCGAGAGCACGTCGGCCAGCGGCCGGAGCTGGCGAATCGTCGGGTTGTCGAGGATCGCGCCGCGGTCGTCAAAAACGAACGCGCCGGAGAAGCTGTTGCCATACGCGATCGCCGTGGCCGCCGCGATGAGCAGCGCGGCGGCCAGCACGGGCCAGCCGGGAAAACGCTGCGTCGCGAGCACACGGACCGCGCCGAGGCCGTCGCGCCAGCGGATCTTTTTCCCGTCCGCATGAGAACGCGGCCGGTAGCCGATCGGCACTTCGTGGATCTTCACCCCGCGCCGCAGCAGCTTGCCCGTCAACTCGGCGCAGAAATCGAAACCGTCCGCGCGCAGATCGAGCGCGCGCATCGCCTCGGCGCGCACGACTTTGTAGCCGGTGGATTCGTCGGTGAGTCGCGAGCCGTAAAGGGCGTTGGCGATCCAGCTCAGCAATCGGCCTCCCCAATAAAACGACCAGGACGAACGCGGATTCGGGCGGAGATTGCGCGACCCGTAAACCGCCACGACGGCGGGATCGTCGAACGGCGCGAGCAGCGCGGGAAAATCCGCGGGATCGTATTCGAGGTCGGCGTCCTGCACGAGAATCAGCTCGCCGGTCGCGACCGCGAGCCCGCTGCGCACGGCGGCGCCTTTGCCGCGCGGCGTCGCGTGGCGGACACCGCGAACAAGCGATGGGTGACGCTGCTCGAGGGCGCGGACGATCGCCGGCGTGTCGTCCGTCGAACCGTCATCGACGATGACGATCTCGTGCGCGCGACCGGTCGCGACGACCGCATCGACCACGTGGGCCAGCGTGGCCTGCTCGTTCAGCGCGGGGATCAGGACGGAAAGTCGGGGCACGGGAAGCGCGGGGACGATGGGCGGATTCGTTTCGGACGGCGAGTGCGCAGGCAGGCACCGCAAGCGGCGGCGAGCGGGCGTGAGCGGATCGGGGGAGGAGCCTGCTGGCCGGCGAGGTGGACCCGTCGTCGACATTCGTCGCGCGGCATCGCCTGCGAGTCACACCGGAATCGCCTGCCAGCACGCTCCTAACTCCGCTCCAACGGGACAACGTCCCGCGCAAAACAAACTCCCCCGCCTTTGCGGCGGGGGAGCGCAACACTCAACACAAGGCGACGGGCGTTCGGCTCAGAAGCTGAACGTCGTCGTGAGCATGATCTGGCGCGGATCGATGATGCGGTAGGCGCCGGCGGTGCCGTCGAGATTGTAGAGCACCGGCATCAGGTCGCCGCTCTCCAGGGCATCGCGCACGTTGAGCGCGACGCGCATGCCGATCTTGTCCGTGAGCTTCCGGTTGTAGGCCAGCCAGAGGTCGAGGTGGGTCTCGGCGGAGACGTAGATGGGACGATCCAGGTCGGGACGTTCCATGATGGTTTCGGTCGGCGAAACGGTGCCGTCGCCATCGCGGTCGAACGTGCCGTGGTAGCCGGCGACCATCTTGTCTTCCCAACGAACGGCGCCACCGATGGCGAAGCCCTTGAGCCGGCCTTCGGTGAATTCGTAGTTCGTGAGAATGTTGCCGCGCCACTTGCGTTGGTTCGGAACGGAACGGCCCTCGAACTGGCGCGCGATGGCGATTTCCGTTTCGACGGCCCGCTGCCAGTAACCCGACGGGCTCGTCCAGCCGGCGGCGGAATCCTGGCGGATCTGCGTGTCGCCCGGACCTTGGAACCCATAGGAACCGGTCCAGAAGTTTTGCAGGGCCATGGGCGTCGAAGCCGTGCCGACGTTGCCGTAAACCACATTGATGTTGTTGAGGTTTCGCCGGTCGGCGGGCGCCGCATCGATCATCGATTGCGGCACGGTCAGTCCCTGCCAGAAAGCCAGTCGGCCGCCGGATCCGTTGACCCATTCCTCCCAGGCGCCGTTGGTGTTGCTCACCTTGGTGTCCTGTTTGCCGGCGGTGAGCTTGATGCTCCAGTTCGGCTTCGGATTGTAGATCAACTGGAACTCGAGGCCCTCGGCCTTCACATCCTGCGTGTCGCGGATGGTGACGCCCGGCCAGGTGATCGGCTGGCCGGCGAGCTGCTCGGCGGCCGCTTGTTGCGCCGTGCTCAACGGCCGGAGGGCGGCGTTGCCGAAGTTGTTCGTGATGTCCTCGCCGGAGAGGTAACGCACGGTCGACTCTGCCCAGCCGCGCACGATCGCGGTGTCGAAGCGCACGGTGCGCTGGAGGAGGTTGTTGTCCGCGCGCTCGTTCAGGCTGGTCGTTTCAAACCAGTTGAGGCGGGCGACGAGCTTGTTGTCGAAGAGCGAGACGCCCACGCCGTAGTCCTTGCCGTCGCCGGCGGGATTCGGCAGCGCCTGCAGGAGGAAATCGTAGGTGTTGCCGGTCGGCGCGGTGAAGTTGTCCGACTCGTTGTAATGGAAGCTGAGCTGGTTCGACGCGTTGCCCCAGCGCAGCGCATGGATCACGAGGCCCTTCGACATCGTCTCCTCCTCGATGTGCTGGTAGAAGCCCCAGTGACGGTTGTAGAAATCGCCGGCGCGGATCAGACCGCCCTGATACCACTCGGATTCCGCGGCCGTATCGATCAGGCCGTTGACGTTGAGCGGCGCGGGCGTGCTGCGGGCGCGGTAACGATCCTTGCGCCAGCCGAACGTGCCGATGATGCGGTCCTTCCAGAAATAGCTCTGCAGCGCGCCGGAGACCGAGGCGATCCGCCGTTGCGTGCCGCCCGTGCCGGGGTGCCACGTCTCGGTGCTCAGCGTGACGTCGGCATTTTCCCACGCGCCCGTGTTCCAGTTGTAGGCGGGGATCTCCATCTGCGTCGGACCACCGCCGCCGTTCGGACCGGGATTGCCCCAGGCACCGGCCGATTGCGTGACCTGGCCCGGCGTGCCGTTGGTTTCGCCGAGATAGAAATAGCGCCGCGAAACCTGCGTGCCGCTGCTGGCGTAGTTGAAGTTGGCATTCGTGAACGTGTCGTTGATGAAGCGGCGGTCGCTCGGCGGAATCGCGGTGTAGCGCGAGCGGGTCGCGAACTGCTTCCGGTTCTGCTCGGTGACGAGGCCCATCAGCCGGTGGCGGCCGAGCCAGTGCGTCCAGCCGGAGTTCTCCGTGAAGTCGAACTCGTAGGCCGCGGTCGCGCGCACGTTGTCGTTCGTCTCCGGATTCGCGAACGTGTCGGACTCGAGATCGGACACGTAGGGCATGCCGAAATAGGGGTTCGGCTGGCCGTTCGTCAGGTGAGTGTTGGTGTCGACGAAGAGCGTCGCACCCGTCTGCTGGCCGAGGATGTAGTTCGAGACGGCGTCCATCTCCTGATAGAACCAGCCAACCTGCACGAAGAGGTCCTTGATGACCTCGTGATCGACTTCGACGTTGTAGGTCTTCGCGTCGGAGGTGCCGAAGTTCATCGAGTTGATGTTCACCTCGTCCCAGTCGTAGATCGCCTTGTTCGTGACGCTCGGGGTCACATAGGAGCCGACCTGCGCGGTGAGCGTGCCGTTGGCGTTGACGATGAACGGCTGCTGCATGCGGAAGCCCGTGCTCTGCGTGGTGCGGCGTTCGATCAGCGCCCAATCCGCCGGCGTGCGCGCGGCGATCGCGGGCGGCGTGTAGCCGACCTGCGTGCCGGTATAGACCTGGCGCCCGATGTATTGGCCCTGGCCCTGGTGCACCGCGAGGTAAGCGCGCGAATAATCGGTGAAGTCCAGGCTGCGCACATACAGCGGATGGTTCACGCCGAAGCCCACGCCGCCCACCAGCATGTTGTCGGCATTGTTGATCGTGCCGTTGGCCGCGAGCTGACCCGCGGCCGAGCCGGTGCCGGCGACGCCGACGTGCAGCGCAGGATTGAAACCGGGCGAACTCGACGAGAACACATACGGGCCCTTGGTCACGTTCGTGTCGAGGTAGGTCACCATGCGCGTGACGGGATTGAAGACCGGACGGCCGTCCTCATACCACGGCGTGACGTAGTCGCGCGGCGTGAGATAATTCGGGCGGCGGGAGAAGTTGTCGTAGTTTTCGAACGTCGCCCGAATCGTCGTCTTCTTGAACGGCTTGAAGGTCAGCGTCGCATACTGGCGGCGGGTCGTGTCCTCGGACGGCTTGCGGACGAAGCCGCGCCGGTCGTAGAGCGCGGCGACATAGATGGAGAGCTTGTCCTTGATCACCGACTGGTTGAACGAGAGAGAGCCGCGATAGGAATCCCACGTGTCGGCCCGCGCTTCGAATTCGCCGAACGTGCGGTTCATCGTCGCCGTGGAGGTCGACTGGTTGACGATGCCCGCCGGGCTGCCGATGCCGAAGAGCACGGCGTTCGGGCCGCGGTTGATCTCGATGCTCGTGGTGTTGTAGGAGTCCCACGGAATGCGCGCGATCGACGGATAATAATTCTGCGACGGGTCCGGCGACGCGATGCCGCGCACGCGATTGGCCGTGGACGAGGTATAGACCGCATTCGGATCGTTACCCCAGCCGTAGCCGGCGGCGACGTCCTTCACCGTCGAGCGGTCGATCGTGTTGGTCACGCCCGAGGCGTAGATGCGCGTGAAATTCCCGAGGCCCTCCGTGTTGGCCTCATACAGGAACACGTCGTTGATGTCGCTCGAGGCCGTGTCGGTGAGCTGCTGCTTGGTGACGACCGTGATCGCCGCGCCCAAGTCGCCGAGGTTCGTCCGGATGCGGCTGCCCGCGAGCGTGTTTTCCGCGTAGTAGCCTTTGTCCTTCGAAGCATCGACGGTGAACGGGGTCAGCGTGATCACCTCGTCATCGGGCGGCGGCGCGGCCGGCGCTTGTTGAGCGCGAGACAGGGTGACGGAAACTAGCGCCAGCAACGGCACCGCAAGGCGCCGGAAATCCCGTCGAGACGGGCGAAGGGTCGAGGTCATGGTTTGTCGGGGTTGGTAGCTACTCGGTGGGAAGCCGATCAGGCACAAAAAAGCGGGGCGGGGTGATCGCTGGGGTAAGCGAAAGGCAGAGGTCAGCAGCGTAACGGGGTAGAAACAGCGACTCTGACCACAGCTGATGCCGCATCCGTTTTGCCACACAACGGAGCCTATCCTCAGACAGTTCGAAGCACGGGCGCGCGCCGGAAAAGTCGCGACGAAATCACGCTCGCGATCCCCCGGAGTTTGACACGATCCGTCCTATATGCGCCTTCACCTCGCATCGACGCTCGGCCGTTTCTTCCGAGCCAACCCCTCCCCATCCTGCCGCCATGGCTGACGCTTCCACTCCCGCCGCAGACGAGCCGACCAACGAATACGAACGCCAGCGCGTGCCCGATCGCGCGCTCAAGGGCCCCAGCTCCTTCTGGGGCATGTATGCCGGCGAACACACCGCCGGCACCGAGTTCATGCTCGGGCCACTCTTCATCGCGTGGGGCGCCTCCGCCGTCGACGTGATCTTCGGCCTGCTCCTCGGCAACATCCTCGCCGTGCTCACCTGGCGCTACCTCACCGCGCCGATCGCGACCGATCTCCGTCTCACGCTCTACTACAAGCTCGAGAAAATCTGCGGCCGCCGCCTCGTCTCGCTCTACAACGTCGCCAACGGCGTCCTGTTTTGCTTCCTCGCCGGCGCGATGGTCACCGTCTCCGCCACCGCCGTCGGCGTGCCGTTCCCCGGCGTCACCATGCCGACGTTCACCGACACGATGCCCACCGGGATCGCGTGGTGCGTGATCGTGCTCATTCTCGGCAGCCTGCAGACCTTCGTCGCGGTCAAGGGCTACGCCTTCGTCGCGCGGGTCTCGCACCTCGCCGCTCCGTGGATGTTCCTGATCTTTGTCGCCTGCGGTCTCACCACGCTGCCGAAGCTCGCCTCGCTCAACCCCACCGAGATCTGGACCGGCGTCGCCCTTGGCGGCCAGGCCCCCATCGGGTTCGTCGGCATCGTGCTCTTCGCGTGGCTCTGCAACGCCGCGATGCACCTCGGCATGTCGGACCTCTCGATCTTCCGCTACGCGCGCAAACCGTCCTACGGCTGGGCCGCCAGCGCCGGCATGTTCCTCGGCCACTACGTCGCGTGGATCTGCGCGTCGCTGCTCTTCGCCCTCGAACGCCAGATCGCGATCGCCGACGGCCGCCTCGCGATCAACGCCCCGGGCCCGATGGTGTTCTCCGCCGTCGGCTGGGCCGGCCTCGTCTGCGTCATCATCGCCGGCTGGACCACCGCCAACCCCACCATCTATCGGGCCGGCCTCGCCTTCCAGGGCGTGATGCCCTCAATCTCGCGCAACACCGGCACGATCATCGCCGGCGCCATCGCCACGATCGCCGGCCTGTTCCCCGCCATCGCGATGAAGCTCCTCGATTTCGTCGGCATCTACGGCACCGTCCTCGCCCCCGTCGGCGCGATCATCGTCATCGACCACTATTTCGCCCGCCGCCTCGGCCTCACCTCCGACTGGGCCGAGCGCACGCGCTCCTCGTTCAACGTCGCCGCGCTCCTCGCCTGGGTGCTCCCCGTCGCCGTGTTTTTCTATCTCTATAAATCCTATAACATCTTCGCGTCCTACATGACCGTGCCCGTGTGGCTCGCCTGCGGTCTCCTCTACGTCGTGTTCTCGAAGATGCTGCACCGTTCGCCCCAACCCACCGCCGCATGAACCTCGCCCGCCTGCTCGCTCTCCTCGCCTTGCTGCTCACGATCGCGCCAGCCGCGCTCTTCGCCGCCGGCGCGCTCACCGAGAACGTCATGAAACTCACCATGCTCGTCGGCGCCATCCTCTGGTTCGCCACCGCGCCCCGCTGGCTCCACGGCGGCACCGACTAAACGGGCCGGAAGCTAGATCATGGAGCCGCGGCGCCCCCGCCGCGACAATTCCCGGAACGAACACAGAGAACGCGGAGCTCCGACCCAGAGCGCCCCGAGCAAATCCTGGAGCGACCCAGCCGGCATTGTCGTCCGCGCGCGTCCGCAGGAGAGCGCTTCCTCCATCTTGTGGCCTCCTGCTTCCTCCGTGTCGGCGCTCGGTGTCTCTGTGTAACGGCTTCGATTGATCGGGGGTGATTTATCCGAATTTGGTCGCGCGCGCGCCGCACGCTGTCCGCCCCCATCGCGCGCCCGTCTGCTCAACGCCCCGTCGCGCGCGCCGCCACCGCCAGCCCGCTCTCCGCCAGCGAACGCTGCTCGCGGAACGCCTTGCGCAACGCGTCCGCCAATCCTTCGACATCCGGGCCCGTCGAACCATTCGTCCCATCCGGGACCCAACGCACGCCGTCGCCGGAAAACGCCTGCACCGTTCCTTTCCGATGCACCGCCTCGATCACCGCCGTGTGCCGCTCCGCCATATCCACACCGCAGATCGGCACCGCCGCGTCGTTCAACCGCGCCAGCACCGTCGCCATCATCGAACGCCGCGTCTCCGTCATGTCCGGCATCGCGCGCCGCGCGATCAATCCGCCGCGCGCATCCCATAAACATGCCTCGTTCTCATAGCGCCAGCACGCCGTGCCGTTCCGGCCATGAATCACGATCTCGGGCTCCACCGTCTCGCGCGACGCATGGCTCACGCCGAACCACAACCGCACGCCTTCGCGCGTCCGCGACGTCACCACCGCCGTGTCGAAACTCGGGATGTCGTGCGCCCGAAACAACTCCACGCCTTCCAACTCCGCCGCCGCCGCGCCCTGCGCCCGCGGACTCGCGAAATAAAGGCTCAACATCACGAAATGCCCGAACGCATTGTTCAGCGGCGAATCGAGCACCGCCACGCCATTGACGTGCGTGCGTCCCGCCCAGTCGTTGCGCGTGAAATACGAACGGCTCCGCGGCCAGATGCCCAGAAAACGCACCGATTCGATCTCCCCGATCGTCCCCTTCAACAACTCCGCCTTCAGCCAGTTCGTCCCCGGCTCGTAAAGATCCTGGAAACCCACCGCCACGAACCGCCCCGCCGCGCGCTCCTGCTGTCGCACCGCCTCGATCTCCGCCAGCGAACCCGCCAGCGGTTTCTCCACCAGCACATTAGCGCCGGCCTGCAACGCCGCGATCGTCATCCGCGCATGCCAGTGAATCCCCGTCGGAATCAAACACAGGTCGATCCGCCCCGCCTCCGCCCGCAGCATCGACGCATAGTCCGCGTAGATCCGCGTCCCATGCGCCGTCAACTCGGCCACGTTCGCCGCCTCGTCCTGCGGATTGATCACCGTCGCCGCCACGATCTGGATCTCGCCGCGATCGCGACACTCGCGCGCCAACTGCAAATGAATGCGCCCGTAACCGGACACGCCGATCACCGCGACGCGCGGGATTTTTCCAGCAGCACTCATCGTCACCGCCCCCCGCTTCGCCGCCGGGCAGCCGCGTCCACGAGGAACGCCGACGCCTGCGCCCGCAAGCGCAGCCGAAACACGACGAGGGAAGAAGGAGATCCCAATTTCACGAGCGGAAGGGGAAAAATTTCGGGGCGCACACGGCACCAGCAGGGGCGCGGCGCCTTTGAGGCGCGCAGAATTGTTTCACGCCATTCGCGATGGCCATGCATCGACCGTCTTGACAGTCCGAGTCAACCGGCCGTTGCCGCCCCCCGCTTCGCGATTCGAGGTGACTCCACCTCCCCCTGCGTTGCCTTCGGCGCGAAGTCCCGCCCCTTCGCGTTCCTCCCCGCCTCACCCCCCATCCCAACCACCGATGCGCTCCCGCTTCCTCCTGCTCTGCACCACCAGCCTCGGACTCGCCTTCGCCAGCCCCGCTCCCGCCGACCCCGCTTCCACGGCCGCCTGGCCGGAGGTGCACCGCGAGACCAAGCCGTGGACGCGCTGGTGGTGGCTCGGCAACATCGCCGACGAAATCTCCCTCACCGCCTCGATGGAGGCCTGCGCCGCCGCCGGCCTCGGCGGCCTCGAGCTCACGCCGATCTACGGCGTGCGCGGCTACGAAGACCGCTTCGTGCCCTTCCTCTCACCGCGCTGGACTCAACTTTTTGAATACACCCTCACCGAGGCGCGCCGGCTCGACCTCGGCATCGATTTATCCACCGGCACCGGCTGGCCTTTCGGCGGACCGTGGCTCGCCGAGGCCGACGCCGCTCATTACCTCGCGCACAAAACCTACGTCGTCGCCGCCGGCCGCCCGCTCGCCGAACCGATTGCGTTCACCCAGTCCCCTCTTCTCCGCACCGCCGGCCAACGCAAGGTCACCATCGACGAACTCCACCAACCCCTCGAAGCCCGCGACGACCTCCAGGACCTCGCCCTCGACCAGGTCCGCTTCGAACGCCCTCTCCCGCTCGTCACGCTCATGGCGTTCTCCGCGACCTCCGCCCCGCTCGATCTCACGTCGCGCGTCCGCGCCGACGGATCGCTCGACTGGACCGCGCCCGCCGACGCCGGCGACTGGACACTTTACGCGCTCTTCGCCGGTCCCCACGGCAAACGCGTCGAACGCGCCGCCCCCGGCGGCGAAGGCCCCGCCCTCGCCCACTTCTCCTCCACCGCCCTCCAAAACTACCTCGCCCGCTTCTCCGCCACCCTGCCCGTTTGTCATCCAATAGATGACAAACGTCCGAGCTTCCGCGCGTTCTTCAACGACTCCTACGAGGTCGACGACGCCCAGGGCGAAGCCGACTGGACGCCGCGCTTCTTCGCCGAATTCGAAAAACGCCGCGGTTACGATCTTCGCCAGCATCTCCCCGCTCTCTTCGCCGGCCCCGACACGCGCGTGCTCAGCGATTATCGCGAGACAATCTCCGATCTCCTCCTCGACGAGTTCACCGTCCCCTGGCGCGAATGGGCGCACGCGCGCGGCGCGCTTATCCGCAACCAGCCGCACAATTCTCCCGCCCAAATCCTCGATCTCTACGCCGCCAGCGACATCCCCGAGCAGGAGGGCAACGGCCTGCTCGCCATGAAACTCGCCTCGTCCGCCGCGCACCTCACCGGCAAACCGCTCGCCGCCGCCGAAACCGCCACCTGGCTCAACGAGCACTTCCTCACCACCCTCGCCGAGCTGAAACAAAACGCCGACACCTTCCTCCTCGCCGGCCTGAATCACCTGGTTTACCACGGCACCGCCCTCTCGCCCGCCGACGCGCCCTGGCCGGGTTTCCAGTTCTACGCCTCCGTCGAACTCAGCCCCGCGAATCCGCTCTGGACCGACTTCGCGGCGCTCAACGCTTACGTCACCCGCGTCCAGTCCTTCCTCCAGTCCGGCGCGCCCGACGAAGACGTCCTCCTGTATCACAATATCCATGACACGTGGGCCATCCGCGGCGACGGCGCGCTCCCGCACTTCGGCCACGGCGAACGCGACCCGATGGGCGTGACCGCCGCCGCCACCGCCACCGAGCTGCGCGCCGCCGGCCTCGGCTTCGACTACGTCTCCGACCGCCTCCTGCAAAACGTCACCGTCGAATCCGGACGCCTCCGCTCCGCGCACGCCTCCTACGCCGCGATCGTCCTGCCCGCCGTTTCGTTCATCCCCGAGCGCACCCTCGCCCGCCTCGTCGCGCTCGCCGAAGCCGGCGCCACCATCGTCGTCCAACGCCGCCTCCCTGCGCGCCCCGCCGGCTTCGCCGCCGATGAAACCGCCTTCGCTCGCTCCCTCGCGCAAATCCATCGCGCCCTCGCCACCGCCGCCGACGGCATCGCCACCGCCCCACTCGGCCGCGGCCAATTTCTCGTCGGCGAAAACCTTCCGGCGCTTCTCGCGCGGTGTCGCGATCTCCCCCGCGAAACCCTCCGCGAACGCGGCCTCGACTTCATTCGCCGCCGCACCGACGACGGCGGTTTCGTTTACTTCGTCGTCAATCGCAGCGACCGCGCGATCGCTGCCTGGACGCCCTTCGCCCACGTCGCTCCCGACACCGCCGCCGTTTTCTTCGATCCCATGACCGGCGCGATCGGCCGCGCCGCCTCGCGCGAAAACGAAATCTACCTTCAACTCGCCCCCGGCGAATCCCGCCTCGTCCGCACTTACACCTCCGACATCGCCGCAGCCGCCTGGCCCTACCTGCAACCCGCCGCCGCGCCACAGCCGCTCGCCGGCGAATGGTCCGTCGTCTTCGAACACGGCGGACCCACGCTCCCCGCGCCAGCGAAAATCTCCGCGCTCACTTCGTGGACCGACTTCGACGGCGACGACACGAAAGCCTTCTCCGGCACCGCCACCTACACGCTCACGTTCGACCGTCCCGCCGGCGACGCCAGCGCGTGGCAACTCGATCTCGGCACGCTCCACGATAGCGCCCGCGTCACGCTCAACGGCCGCGAGCTCGCGGTGCTGTTTCACCCGCCGTGGCGCGTCACGCTTCCCGCCGCGGCGCTGCGCGATCGCAACACGCTCGAGATCGCCGTCACGAATCTCGCCGCCAACCGCATCGCCGATCTCGACCGACGCGGCGTCCCGTGGAAAATTTTCTACAACGCCAACCTGCCCGCCCGCCTGCGCGAAAACACCGGCCCCGACCGCCTCTTCACCGCCGCGCACTGGAAACCTCGCCCCTCCGGCCTCCTCGGCCGCGCCACCCTCACCCCGCTCCACCCCTTCAATCCCGCACCGTAACGACCGCCCCCGCACCGCCTGCCCTTCCCGGTTTGATGCTTGGATTTTCACTGGAGCTTGGATGTTGGTGCTTGGAGCTTCTTTTCCCCTCCTTCTCATGAAACCCATTCGCCTCCTCCTCATGCTCACCGCCGCCGCTCTCCTCGCCTCCTCTCCTGCGTTTGGCACGCCCGTGACGATCCCGCTCTGGCCCGAAGGCATCCCCAACGCGAAGGATCTCGGCCCGGAGCAGATCGACGAACGCGGCTTCGTCACCAACATCAGCCAGCCCACGCTCGTCGTGTATCCGGCGGCCGTCGATCGCCCCAACGGCACCGCCGTCATCGTGTGTCCAGGCGGTGGATACCGCGGACTTTCCCGCGCGCGCGAAGGCGTGCAATACGCCAACTGGCTCAGCCATCTCGGCATCACCGCCTTCGTGCTCACCAGTCGCGTCACCGAATTCGGCCACCCCGCGCCGCTCCAGGACGTGCTCCGCGCCGTCCGTCTCGTGCGGTCGCGCGCCGCCGAGTTCAAGATCGACCCCGCCCGCATCGGCGTGATGGGCAGCTCCGCCGGCGGCCACCTCGCCGCCAGCGCCGGGACGCTCTACGACCATGCGCACGGCCGCACCGGCGGGCCCCTCGACGCCGTCAACGCCCGCCCCGATTTCCTCATTCTCATGTATCCGGTGATCACCTTCGACGATCCCGCCGCGCACGCCGGCTCGCGCGAGTTGCTCCTCGGTAAAAACCCGTCGCCCGAATTGCTCCAACTGCTCTCTGTCGAAAAACAAGTCACCGCCCAGACTCCGCCCACGCTCCTGATTCACACCCAGGAGGATCAGACCGTGCCGATCGAGAACAGCATCGTCTTCTTCCAGGCTCTAACCCGCGCCAAAGTCCCCGCCGAGTTCTACGCCTTCGAACGCGGCAGCCACGGCATGGGCATGCGCGACGGCCTCGGGACGGCCTCCGCCTGGCCGAAGCGCGCAGAGGAATGGCTCCACGCCCGCGGCCTCCTCCAGCCCGCTACCCGGTAAGCGAAACCAGCAGCGGTAGGTTGCGCGCTTGCGCGCAACAGGGCGCTTTCGCCGCCCATTCGGACGGTCCACCGCCCTCCGCCCTTACCCGCCGCCATCACCCGGTCAGCGTGGCGAAAACCCTCCGGAGGCATTCACTGCCTCCTCCACGCCCGCCGCCCACCCCTCATGGCCTTCCCCCTCCGTCTGCTCGCCGCCGCCGCACTCCTCGCTGGCTCCGCGTTCGCTGCCGCCCCGGCGCAAACGCCTTCCACGGTCCCGTTCATTCCGCCCAGTCCGATCGCACCCGCGTATCCGACGCCCTACGAGCCCGCCTCGGTCGACGAGATCAAAACCGTCCTCGACCGCGTGCTCGCCTACCTCGAGGACGCCTCCGCGCTTCGTATCATCGATCGCGATACACAACAACCCGTCACCGACCTCGCCCGCCTGCCCGCGCGTCCCGCCTTCGAACGCACACCGTTTCTCCTCACCAGCTACGAATGGGGCGTCACCTACGCCGGCATGCTCCACGCCGCCGCCGCCACCGGCGACGCGCGCTACCGCGATTACACCGCCCGCCGGCTCGAAGCCGTGGCCGCCGTCGCCACGCGCCTGAAAGCCCTCCCCCCACCCCCCGCAGACGCCCCGCCCGCCGAACGCCGGTTCGCCCTTCGCTCCGTCCTCGCGCCGCGCGCGCTCGACGACGCCGGCGCGATGGGCGCCGCCATGATCAAGACCGCCCGCGCCGGCCTCCACGCCGACACCCTTCGCCCGTGGATCGACCACTACCTCGCCTGGATCTCGACCGGCCAGTTCCGCCTCGCCGACGGCACGCTCGCGCGCAACCGCCCGATGCCCAATTCGCTCTGGCTCGACGATCTCTACATGAGCGTCCCCGCCCTCGCCCAGATGGGCGCGCTTACCGGCGACGTGCGCTACTTCGACGACGCCGTGAAACAGATCGCGCAGTTCTCCGCACGCATGTTCGTGCCCGCGAAAAATCTTTATCTGCACGGCTGGGTCCAGGAAATGGAGCCGCACCCCGCTTTCCACTGGGCGCGCGCCAACGGCTGGGCCGCGGTCGCGATGACCGAACTCCTCGACGTCCTCCCCGAAACGCATTCCGGCCGCGCCGCCGTCCTCGCGCAATACCGCGCGCTCGTCGCCGGTCTCGCCGCCACCCAGGGCGGCACCGGTCTCTGGCACCAGTTGCTCGATCGCAACGACACCTATCTCGAGACGTCCGCCTCCGCCATGTTCGTCTATGCCATCGCCCACGGCATCAACCGCGACTGGCTCGATGCCAAAGCCTACGGCCCCATGGTCTCGCTCGCGTGGAACGCCGTCGCCCAAAAGGTCAACGCCACCGGCCAGGTCGAGGGCACGTGCATCGGCACCGGCATGGGCTTCGACCCGATGTTCTACTACTACCGTCCGACCAGCCCGCTCGCCGCCCACGGCTACGGCCCTCTCCTCCACGCTGGCGCCGCGATGATCGAACTCCGCCGCGGCAAGGGCGCCGACGCCGTGCTCCACGACGGCGGCATCCACTTCGATCGCGCCACCGGACACTGAACGCCGCGCCCACCATGAACCGCCCGCCGTCCACGCGCCTTTCCCGCTTCGCCTTCGCGCTCGCGCTCGCCGTCGCGGCCTCGTCCCTCCACGCGCTCGAAAAACCCGGCACCACGTATCCAATTTTTCAATTCCCCGCCGACCGCATCCCGCGCATCGACGGCGACACCGCCGACTGGGCGATGGTCCCCGAGTCCTACGTCGTCGGCACCGATCAGCTCGCTTCCAGCCGCCACCCCGCACCCGATCCCGCTACGCTCGATGTCCGCGTCCGCATCGGCTGGGTGAAAGGCCTGAACCGCCTCTACTTTCTCTACGAGGCCTCCGACAACTACTGGGACTTTTCCCTCCCCGGCCTGCACAACGACACGTTCGAGATCGTCGTCGACGGCGACGCCTCCGGCGGCCCGCTCATCGACAAGGGCCACGAGTCGTTCTGGAAAGCCGAACGCGTCGGCGAAGCGGCCGCCACGCCCGATGAT
Organism: Verrucomicrobiota bacterium; assembly: GCA_023430825.1. Classification (GTDB taxonomy): domain Bacteria; phylum Verrucomicrobiota; class Verrucomicrobiia; order Opitutales; family Opitutaceae; genus Opitutus. Next base: position 19,866 of record JAEYYL010000411.1, read on the forward strand.
CGCATCGGCGTCGACGCCGCGCATTGGGCGATCCACGGCGTGCACGCGCAGAACTACCACATCTTCACGCCCGCCCTGAACAAGGACTGGACGGTGGCCTGGGGCGCGCCGACCTGGACGAAGGAGTTTCCGTGGGCCAACGCCGCCCAGCGCTTCGATTTCAAACCCGGCGAATCCGGCAAATACGTTCTCGAATTCTGGATCACGCCCTTCGACTACGCCGGCCCCGAAGGCCCGCAACGCGCCGTCGAATCTGTCCTCAGCGAAAACAAGATCATCGGTCTCTCGTGGGCGATCATCGACTACGACAACGTCGACGCGAAAGGCAGCGCCGGTTTCTGGAATCTCTCCCCCAAGCACACGATGTATGGTCACGCGTCCGAACTGTGCGCCTTCCGCCTCATGCCGCTCGAGCCCGCGCTCCAGCCGAAGCTCGCCGCCCAATGGTCGTGGCACGTCGTCGACGCCGCCCGCCGCCTCGTCGCCTTCAAGGATCTCTCCGTCGGCGACATCGTTTCGTGGGCCTGGGATTTCGGCGACGGCGCCACGTCCACCGAGCAGTATCCACAACACACCTACGCGAAACCCGGCAACTACGTCGTGATCCTCGACGTCACCGCGCGCGACGGCACCACCGCCCGCCGTTCCAAAGTCTGGGACATCCAACTCCCGTAGGGCGGGTCTCCGACCCGCCCTTCGCGCACCGTCCCATGCACGCTCCCTTCCTCCTCCCGTTTCTCGCCCTCTCGGTGTTGTCGCTCCTCGCGACCACCGCGCCCGCCGCCACGTCACGCACGTTCAACCTCGCCGATCCCACGACCACCGCGCCCTACACCGCCGAACGCGGCCACGGCTTCGACTTCAACACCTCCCCCGCCGCTGCCCCCTCCACCGAACCTTCACACCCTTTCTATTTCTCCATCGCCGTCCCCGAAGGAAACCACCGCGTGACGCTCGAATTCGGCGACGCCCGCGCCGCGTCCGACACCACCGTCAAAGCCGAGTCGCGCCAGCTCTTCCTCGAACGGGTCACGACCCGCCCCGGCGAATTCGTCACGCGCACCTTCATCGTGAACGTCCGCACGCCGCATCTCCCGCCGCCCGAGGCCAACGCCCCCGGCGGCTCCGCCGTCCTCCTCAACGACCGCGAGCACGGCATCCTCCGCTGGGACGACAAGCTCACGCTCGAGTTCACCGGCCCTGCGCCGCACGTCCGCGCGATTTCCATCGAGCCCGCACCCGCCGACACGCCGACGGTCTTCCTCGCCGGCGATTCCACCGTCACCGACCAACCGGCCGAACCCGCCGCCAGCTGGGGCCAGATGCTCCCGCGGTTTTTCAAGCCCGGCATCGCGATCGCGAACCACGCCGAATCCGGCGAAACCTTAAAATCCTTTCTCACCGGTCTGCGCCTCGCGAAAATCCTCAGCCAGATCCGCGCCGGCGATTACCTGTTCATTCAGTTCGGCCACAACGACCAAAAGCAAAACTGGCCGCAAACCTACGCCGAGGCCCGCACCACCTACGCCGCTTACCTTCGCACCTACATTGCCGAAGCCCGTCTCCGCGGCGCCACGCCCGTTCTCGTCACGTCGCCGCAACGCCGCACCTTCGACGCCCACGGCCGCATCAAGAACACTCACGGCGACTATCCCGCCGTCGTCCGCGAGCTCGCCCGCACCGAGCATGTCGCGCTGATCGACCTCGAGCGCGCCAGCGTCGCCTTTTACGAAGCCCTCGGCCCCGACCGCGCGCCGCTCGCATTCAACAACGGCGGCCAGGACGCCACGCATCACAACAACTACGGCGCCTACGAACTCGCGAAAGCCGTCGTCCAATCCCTCCGCGACGCCCGCCTCCCGCTCGCCAATTTCATCGCCGACGACTTCACCGCTTTCGACCCGGCGCAGCCCGACGCTCCGGAAACCTTCGCGCTGCCCGCCAGCAATTCCCGCCACGCCGCTCCGCTCCGCGGCAACTGAGCGCACCTCAACCGCGCGCCCCCAAACTCCGGCGCTCACCCTCACCTGATCACCATGTCAAAAACCCGTTACGCTTTCGTCGGCACCGGCGGCCGGGCGATGAGTTTCATCGAGCCGCTCGTCACCACCTATCGCGCGCACAACACCGTCGTCGCCCTCTGCGACCCGAGCCCCGCGCGCATGGCCTACTACAACGACCTCCTCGCCGGCGAATGGACGCACGGCGCCGTCCCTACGTTCAGCGCCGAGCGCTTCGACGAACTCCTGCGCACCACAAAGCCCGACGTCGTCTTCGTCTGCTCCGTCGACGCCACGCATCATGACTACATCGTCCGCGCGCTTCACGCCGGCTGCGACGTCATCACCGAAAAGCCGCTCACGATCGACGCCGCCAAATGCCGCGCGATCCTCGACGCCCAGCGCGCCACCGGCCGCCGCGTGCGCGTCGCCTTCAACTACCGCTGGGCTCCCTTCCGCACGAAGGTGAAGGAACTCCTCGCCGCCGGCACCATCGGCCGCGTCCGCTCCGTGAATCTCGAATACCTCCTCGATACGAATCACGGCGCCGACTATTTTCGCCGCTGGCACGCGCGCGCCGACCAGTCCGGCACGCTCCTCGTTCACAAGAGCACGCACCACTTCGACCTCGTGAACTGGTGGCTCGACGCCATCCCGCAGCAGGTCTTCGCCTACGGCGACCTCGTCTTCTACGGCAAAGAAAACGCCCTCGCGCGCGGCGACGAAAAACTCACGCGCTACGAGCGCTACACCGGCGAACCGCTCGCCGCCGACGACCCCTTCCGCCTCGACCTCGACGAGAGCGAACCGTTTCGGAAACTCTACCGCGCCGGCGAGGCCGACTCCGGCTACCTCCGCGACCGGAACGTCTTCCGCGACGACATCACGATCTACGACCAAATGTCGCTCAACGTCCGCTACCGCACCGGCGAACTCCTCACGTATTCACTCACTTGTTACAGTCCGCGCGAGGGCATGCGCGTCTGCTTCAACGGCGACCGCGGCCGCCTCGAATACCACGAGTTCATCGGCACGCACATGAACCGCGCCGTCCGCCCCAAGGACTTCAAGCTCGACGAAAAGCCCGGCGCCGAGGCCGAGGGCGAATGGATTCGCGTGTATCCGCATTTCAACAACAGCTACCTCGTTCCGGTCGACGCACAGTCCGGCGCGCACGGCGGCGCCGACGAGATTCTCTGTCGCTCGTTCTACGATCCCGCCGCCCCGCAAACCGATCCGCTCGGCCGTTTCGCCGGCCACGAGCAGGGCGCCGCCTCGATCCTCGTCGGCATCGCCGGCGTCGAATCCATCCAGCGCAACCTCCCCGTCAACCTCCTCGACCTCGTCCCCCTCCGCCCCGAAGCGAGAAAACTCAGCGAACTCGCGTAGCCACGCGCGACGAGATACGCCCGCCGCGGTGTGGCTCGCTGCGTGAGCAGCGGGAAATCGATCACCCTCCGCGCGCCATCGCCTGCCACCACCCCTCCCCCGCCCGCATCACAATCCCACCCAAACTGTCCGACCGTCTCCCCGCGCATCGTTCACCCCTCACGTTCGTCGCTCCATCACCACCCCGCTCCTCGTCTCCCCTCCCATGAAACTCCTCCGCCCCTTCGCGCTCCTCTGCCTCGCGTCCGCCGTTTCTTTCGCGCACGCCTCCGACGTCGGCCGCCGCTTCCCGTCCGAAAAGCGCACCTACACCGACAAGGTCACCGGCCTCACCGTCAACGTCCTGACCACCGATCCCGCCAACGACGCGAAACCTTACCAGACGCACACCACCTGGACCGCTGACGGCGAGTGGATCGTCTTCCGCTCGAACCGCGACGACAGCGGTTCGCAAGCCTTCGTCGTGCACGAGAAAACCGGCGACATCGTGCAGCTCACGGACGGCCCGGGCACCGGCACCGGCAGCCTCAACCTCGCGCGCAAATCGATGAAGCTTTACTTCATTCGCGGCACCGACGCCGCTCCGCGCCAGCTCATCGAGCTCGACCTCGGCCAACTCCTCCCCGCCGCCCTCGCCGGCACCGTCAACGCCGACCCCGCGGTTTACGAGCGCGTCGTTTGCACCTTGCCCACCGACCTGCGCGACTCCGGCGGCTTCGCCCTCGATGCCGACGAGACGTGCGCCTACTGGGGCGTCGCGTTCGGCCCGCGCCCTGAGCGCCCGGCGCCGACGCACGCGAACCGCACCGCCGACGGCCGCTCCGTCGTCGACTCGCGCAACACCGATCCCAGCGAACAACGCGCCGCCGCCCGCGCGCGTTTCGCCGCCGCCGGTAAAGGTCCTGGCGGCATTCGCAGGATCGACCTGAAAACCGGCGCCATCACCACCGTCATCGACGTCGATCTCCGCATGGGCCACGTGCAGACGAACCCCGATGTCCCCGGCGAAATCATCTACTGCCACGAAACCACCGGCGACGCCCCGCAGCGCATGTGGACCGTCCGCGGCGACGGCACGGGCAATCGCCCCCTCTACGTCGAGACCGAAGACGAATGGGTCACGCACGAAACCGTCTCGGGCCGCGACGAGGTCATGTTCAACATCATGGGCCACCTGCCTTACCTGCGCGAACGCCCCACCGGCGTCGCCGTGATCAACCTTCGCACCAACAGCATGAAGCTGCTCGGACAGATGGAGGAAGACATGGGCAACGGTGCCCAAGGCGGCTTCTGGCATTGCAACGGCTCGCCCGACCAACGCTGGGCCGTCGCCGACAATTTCTCCGGCACCATCACGCTCATCGATCGCCGCGACGGCCGTCAGCGCGTGCTCACCACCGATCACAAGATGAAGCCCGACCACACGCACCCGATTTTCAGCCCCGACAGCAAACGCGTTCTCATCCAGTCCGGCCATCTCTCCGACGGCAAAAGCCTCGACCTCATGACGGTCGAGATCCCCGCCGACTGGTAAATTGCCGTCCGCGCCGAGCGTCTGATTCGGACTCGAGTCGGAGAAGGTGGAGCCCGACGTCCTCTCTTTGGACCGGAGACAAGGGTAACAGGTGTTCGGAGACATGGGTAACACCGTGGGCGGATGGTTAAGGTTGGGTTGAAGAGCGAGGGAGATAGATGGAACGAGCGGCGTGTTTGGACTCACGAGG
>JAEYYL010000429.1 GCA_023430825.1 Verrucomicrobiota bacterium
CGCCGCGTCGCCTTCTTCGATTCTCATGTCGCCCATCCCCGTCTCTCTCCAGCTCTGGTCGATCCGCGACCACGTCAAAACCGATTTCGCCGCCACGATGGCGCACGTCGCCCGTCTCGGTTACCACGGCGTGGAAACCGCGGGCTACGGCAACCTCACCGCCGCCGACGCCGCCAAGGCCGTGGCCGATGCCGGTCTGCGCTGCTCCGGCATGCATGTCCGCATCGAGGCGATGCGCGCCGATCTCAGCCAGGTGCTGGCCGACGCGGTGCTGTTCGGCACCACCGATATCATCTGCCCGTGCTTCACCTGGTCGTTGCTGAAAACGACGTCCCACTTCATCGCGCTCGGTGAGGAGCTCGACGCCCTCGGCGCCCGGATGCGCGCCTACGGTTTCCGCCTGCATTACCACAACCACGCGCACGAGATCGCGCGCCACGACGGCCGCCTCGGTTTCGACTGGCTGCTCGACGCCGCCCGCCCCGCGAACCTCGGCTGCGAGGCCGACGTGTATTGGGTGCTCAAGGGCGGCTACGATCCCGCCGCCTTCCTCCATGAACAAGGCCGCCGGATCGAACTACTCCACCTGAAGGACGACGCCGAGCTCGGCACCGGCGGGGTCGACTTCGCGCCGATCTTCAAGGCGATCGACACGATCGGCGCGCTCCGCTGGCAGGTCGTCGAAATCGAACGCTACAACCACGACCCGATGGAGTCCGCGCGGATCTCGCTCGAAAAACTTCGCGAGTGGGGTCGCGCCTGACGCGGACCCATACCGTCGCCCGCGAATCACACGAGTTGTCGCGAATCCGCCAGACCTGAACGAGACGGTTTAACGCGCCATCGCCGGAGAGGAAAGCTGGCCGATTCTCGTCGTATCCATTCCGCCCTTACAGTAACCATGCCCACCACCACCCTCAACGTCGCCGTGATCGGCGCCGGTGCCATCGGCATCGCCCACCTGCGCGATCTCAAGGCGCACGCGGCGGCCCGCCTCGTAGCCCTCGCGGAGACCTCCACCGAGCGCGGTCCCGCGGTCGCCGCGCAATTCGGCGTGCCCGATTGGACACCCGACTATCGCGCCCTGCTCGCGCGTGACGACGTCGATGCGGTGACCATCGCGCTGCCCAACCACCTGCACGCGTCCGTCGCGCTTGAGGCCTTGCGCGCCGGCAAACATGTGCTGCTGGAAAAGCCGATGGCGACCAACGCCGCCGACGCCACGCAGTTGATGGACGAAGCTTCGTCGCGCGGCCTCAAGCTCATGGTCGGCCAGAACGCGCGTTTCGCGCCCGAAGTGCAAACCGCCCGACGGCTCGTCGCCGAGGGCGTGCTCGGCGAGGTTTATCACGCGAAAACCGCCTGGACGCGTCGCGCGGGTATCCCGCGCATCGGCTCCTGGTTCACCCAGAAGAAATTCGCCGGCGGCGGGAGCGTTTACGATATCGGGGTGCACGGGCTCGATCGGTGCCTGCACCTCATGGGCGAGTTCGACGTCGTGTCCGTATCCGGTCAGACCTATTCCAAACTCGGCCCGCTCGGCCAGGGCGCGGGCACGTGGGGCCACGGCGATGTCGATCCCGCGGCAGTGTTCGACGTCGATGACCTCGCCGTCGCGCTGCTGAAACTGCGCAGCGGCCGCAGCGTGCTCCTCGAGTCCTCGTGGGCGGCGCATCAGGAGGAGGCAGATTTCAACGGCACCCAACTCTTCGGCACGGCGGGCGGATTGATCTTTCCGCCGCTTCGGCTTTTCCGTCCCGGCGTCCACGGCTACAGCCGCGAACAGATCGAGCCGCAGCCGTCGTTCGTGACCCCGAATCGCATGGCACACTTCATCGATGTCGTGCTCGGCGTTGCGGAGCCCTACGTGCCCGTCGCCGAATCGGTCGCGGTGCAGCGCATCCTCGACGCGATCTACGCCTCCGCCGCCACCGGCCGCGAGGTGCGTTTGGACGAATAACGCCGGCTCGCAAAAAACGACGGACTCGAGGTAGGGACGCCTCTCCGAGGCGTCCGGACGCGAGCAATCCCCCGCTGTGATCGCGGACGGCTCGGAGAGCCGTCCCTACCTACATTCCCTGTCAGAACGAGTGACCGCGATAACGCTACAGCCGGCTCAATAGAGCTGTGGCCATTCCGGAGGGACGACCTCCGTGTCGTCCGCGGCCGGCACGGAGGCCGGCCCTCCGTTTCGCCGAGAGAACCAACATCCGCGTTTTCCATCGCTGGCCATTTTTCCTGCGAGCAACCTGAAGCCGTGGCTCGCCTTCCGCTTGCGCACCTCTTCGATGGCAGCGTTGCGCGCACCCGTTTACGAAACCGGTGGGCGCGTCTTCGCTCATCACGATCCGCCCATGAACACACGCATCACGCAAAAGGACATCGCCCGTGCGCTGGGCGTGGACAAGTCCACCGTGTCGCTGGCCCTGCGCAACCACCCGAGCATCCCCGTGGCGACGCGCCAGAAAGTGAAGCGCACCGCGCGCGAACTCGGTTACCGCCCCGATCCCGCGCTCGCCACGCTCGCCCGCCACCGCTGGGCCGGCCATGCGACCGGCCACGATTCCGCTTTCGCCTACATGGTCGACAGCCGCATGGCCATTCATCCGGCGCACCGGCGGTTTTATCAGGCCTGTCTCGAGCGCGCGCACGAGCGCGGCTACCGACTGCATGAGTTCGACCTCGCCGCTTATCCGTCGCTCGAGAGCGCCAGCCGCGTGCTCTACCATCGCGGCATCCGCGGTCTGCTCGTGCCGCAGTTGTCGCACAGTCCCGGCCCGGGGATCGAGGCGCTGGCGCGGAAACAATTCACCGTTGTCTGCCTCGACCAAGGCTGGATCGAGTTGCCGTATCACCTCGTCGCGCCCGACACCTTTGCCGAAACCCGGCTCGTCTGGCGCACCGCGATCGATCGTGGCTATCGTCGGATTGGCGGAGCGATCCTCAGCCATCAACCCCCGGCCGTTGACGACGCCGCGCGCATCGGCGCCTCGTTCGCCTCGCAACAGGAATGGCTCGCGCCGGCGGATCGGATTCCCCTGTTGCTCAGCGCACCCGACGATCGCGCGGCGTTTCTGCAATGGATGGAAACCCACCGGCCCGACGTCGTCATCGGTTTCATCTCCCGCGTTCACCGCTGGCTGATCGAAGGCGGCTGGCGCGTGCCGAAGCAGGTCGCGTTCGCCGGCCTGATCCTCGTCACCAGCGAATCGCCCGATCTCACCGGCTGCGCCTCGCAACAAACCACCATCGGTCGCAGCGGCGTGGATGCGTTGATCGCCGCGATCGGCGAGGAGGAATGGGGCATCCCCGCGCAGCAGCGCAAACTGCTCCTTCAACCGATTTGGAACGAAGGCTCGACCCTGCCCGTGCGCCGCGCGCGTTCAACGGGATGAGCGTCCGCGGCGTGGCGAACGTCCGCACGGCGCGGCGCTCTCGGTCGGCGCACGTCGCTTTTCCGCCATGACCGAAACATCCCCGCCCGCCCTCGATCTGTGGTCCGGCGCGCCGCCCGAGTTGCGGTCCGACGCCGCAGCGACCCAACGCACGCAACATCCCACCGACGGCCTGCTGCTCTCCGGCGTCCATTATCCGACGCTCACGCTGCATCCCGCGCCCCCCGACCGCGCGACCGGTGCCGCCGCAATCGTTTGCCCCGGCGGCGGCTATCAAGTCCTCGCCGTCGAAAAAGAAGGCACGGCCGTCGCGCGCTGGCTCAATCATCACGGCATCGCCGCCGGCGTGCTGCACTACCGCGTCGCGCCGAACCGCCACCCCGCACCCTTGCGCGACGCGCGCCGCGCCCTGCAACTCATGCGCGACCACGCGACGGCCCACGGCTTCGATCCCGCGCGTATCGGCATCGTCGGTTTTTCCGCTGGCGGACACCTCGCCGCGTCGCTTTCGGTGCTCCACGCGCATCCCGACGCCTTCGCCGCGCCTGCGCCGAGCAGCGGTGCGAACGACGAGACCGGCCTGGCCTTCGCGCTGCTGTTTTATCCGGTGATCTCGCTTGGCGCCGCCCCGGTCACGCAGCACGCCAACTCGCGCGTGTCGCTGCTCGGCTCCGATCCCGCGCCGGAACTCGTCGATCGACTCTCGCTGCATCGCAGCGTCACGCCCGCCGCCCCGCCGACGTTCCTCGCGCACACGCGCGACGATCCCACCGTGCCCGTCGAACATGCGCGCGTTTACTTCCAAGCACTGCGCGCCGCCGGCGTTCCCGCTGAACTGCACGACACGCACGAGGGCCCACACGGTCTCGGTCTCGCCTTGAACTCGCCGCATCCGACGGTGCGCGCGTGGAGCGCCGCGTGCGCCGCCTGGCTCCGCGAGCGCGGCCTGGCCAGCGCCGATCGCCCCTGAAGCCCGACTTCGATCAAGCCCAGGTAGGGACGCCTCTCCGAGGCGTCCGCGGACCGTTCGGAGAACGGTCCCTACCCGCGCTGCCGCAAAGCGCTCCGTCGCGCCTGCTCCCCCTCCGCGCTCTCCGTGTTAAACGGCTTGGAAATCCGGTCCCCCGCTCAACGCTCGCGCCCCACCGACAGCAGTCCGCAATCGCCCTCACATGGAGGGCCAAGCTCCGCGCGGCCACCGTCTCTGTCCGTCACTCACCCTTTAGCCGCCTCCGCCTCCTGCACGCCCAACGGCACCAGCACGCCTGTCCGACTGAGGCGAGCGAAACGCCGCGCCACCCACCACGAGAGCAAACCGCAAAGCGTCAGATAAAGATAACCCAGCGCATAATCATACTTCATCTCGCCCCCGCCGTCGCGCGTCGGCCACACCCACGAGGCCGACGTCACCCACAGGCCGATGCCGTTGTTCACCAATAGCGACGCCAACCCGCGCGAAAGCCCGACGCCCGCCAACACCGTGCCGAGCCGCCGGCGCGGCACATAATCGAACATCAAAGCGACCGACGTCACCGTCCCCACCGTGCCGATCCCCGTGCCGAGCAGCTTGAACACCAGCACCTCCCCGAACGACGGCGCGCCGCTCGCGACCGTTTGCAGATAGACGAAAAACGCGAGGTGGTTCAGCGCCATCGCGCCGGCGAGAAACTGGAACACGCGGATGCGGTCCCAGCGGTCCGCCACCCACCCGCTCAACGGCAGGAACACCGCGAGCGTCACCCCCGACGCCACCGCCAGCACATTGCCGTAGGCCTGTTTCGAAAAACCCCACTGCTCCGTATAAAGCAGCGGCGCGAGATTGCCGAAATCGATCCAGAAAATCATCTGCGCCAGCGCCACCGTATAGAGCGCGCGCCATTGCCGGGAACCGAACACCTCGCGCAAAAAGTTCCGCGCGTGGCCCCGCATTTCCGTCCAGTTCGGACGCTTCCACGCCGCCGCCGCTTCCGGTGGCGGTTCTTCCCGCACGCGGCTCACCAACACGATCGTCGCCAGCGCCAGCGCCGCCGCACTCCAGAACACCAGCTGCTGCCCGCTCACCTCGATCCCGCCGGGCAACACATATCCGCTGTCCCACCGCCCGATCACCAGCGAGAAAAACACCGCGATGGTCGCCTGCCGCGCGAACGTATAGCCGGCATTCGCGCGCCCGCGCTGCGCCGGCGGCACGACTTCGTTGCACAGCGATTCGTAGGGCGTCGCGAAATCGCGCAACATTTCATACACAAACAGCAGCGCCACGATCAGCGCGAAGCTCTGCAACTCCGGCAGGATCACGCAGCCCACCGCGACCATCGCCCAGCCCGCGAGGAGAAACGGCTTGCGCCGGCCCCAGCGCGTCCACACGCGATCGCTCGTGTAATTGCACGTCGCGCCGACCGCGATGTTGAACAACTGGTTGAAGCTGCCCACCAGCGTCAGCAACACCGGCACGCTGATGAATTCGCGCAGCTTGAACGTGATCGCCACATTCGAGATCAGGTCGAAATACACCATCGACGCCCACGGCAACGACAGCACTGCCACCCACGTCCACGGCACGCGCGTCTGCCCGGTGCGGACCGGCCACCACGCTCCCTTCGTCGGCCGCCCGCTCACGGTTGCGCGACCTCCCGCCGAATCCACGCCAGCCGCCGCGCAAAGTCCGCCTGAAACTCCCCGCGCCAGCGACTCACCGTCTCGCGCGGATCGATCCCGGCCGTCGAATCGTGAGCGAGATCGATCCACCAACCGTCGGCGGCGCGTCGATACTGCCCGCCCCAGCCCGGCTGCGCAGGGTCCGCCGGATCGTTGCCGCCGCGCGGCAGGAAAAAGAACCACGCGGGCGTATCACCTTCCTTCATACAACCGTGCGGATTCGGTTCCGTCCACGTCTCCAGCGGATAAAGCGCGCCGAGCGACGCGACGCTGCGCACATGGCGGTTCACCCAGTCGCGACTCGTCGTCGTCACATCGCCCGTGAGATACATGCCACGAAACGTGGCTTCGCGCCGGTCGCGGTCCGCCGGCGCCTGGCTCAATACATAGTTCATCCCGGCGAACTCCGTCCGCATCCACGCCGCTAGCCCGTCCTGATCCGCCACGTCGTAAACCTGAAACTTCGCCACGAACGCCGCCCACTCCTCCGCCGTGCGCGTGTGCTTCACCCGCCACAACGCCTGCGCAAGATCCGTCTGCCCGCCCCACACGCTCACGCCTAACGGCCGCGCCGCGCTGCCCGCATCGATGCGCTCGATCAATCGCTGCGAGCCTTCGGTGTCGTGGCCTTCGCCGATCGCGCCGCGCCCGCGCTGCGAATTGCCCGTAACCACCCCGCCGAGCAGCGACTCCATCGTCGGCCAGCCGGTCTCGCCGGAATGCTCCACCAGATCCGCACGCACCGCGCCGTAAGCGATCACAATCTCGCGAATCAGATCCGGCCGCGTGACCGCTTCCTTCAGTTCGCCGGGCGTGCCCGACGCCGTCGCCATCAACAGCTCTAAATCGAACGCGTTCGCATACACCATCAGCCGCACCAGCGATTGCTGGTCGTCCGGATCGCCGCCGATGTCCGTCAGCACCGCGAGCCGCGGTCGCGACTCAGCCACCCCGACCGCCTTCGCCGGCGCGAGCGTCTCTCCGCTCGCACTCGCGCACAGCGCGCCAAAGGCCACGCACAGGGTGCGCCAGCACGCGGGAGGAAAAAACAAACGCACAGGATGGGGCATGAACGCGGGGTGGACGAAACGGACACTCATGCCCGCAGCCCGCGCCAACCACCGTAAACTCATCCCGATGAGTAAACCCTTTTTTCGTTCGCGGCGGCGCTCATCGGGATGAGCGGCCGCGCATTTGTTCACCCGCCGTATCCGGATTCCTGATCACGGAGCCGTCTCGCGTTCCTCCTCCTTCACTTCGTCCGATGACCGCCCGCACCCCGCTCAAAATCGCCTATCTCGGAGGCGGTTCCCGCCTCTGGGCCCGCGCCCTCCTCCGCGATCTCGCGCTCTCCGCGCACCTCGACGGCGAACTCGTCCTGTTCGATCTCAACGCCGCCGCCGCACGCAAGAACGTGCTCGTCGGCGAGGACATCTTCGCCCGACCCGAAGCGCGCAGCCGGTTGCACGTGCGCGCGGCTCGCACGCTCCCCGACGCCTTGCGCGCCGCCGACGCCGTCGTGATTTCGACCGAGCCCGGCCCGGTGACGATGCGTTACGCCGACCTCGTGATTCCCGCACGCCACGGGATTCTTCAAACCGTCGGCGACACCACCGGCCCCGGCGGACTCCTGCGCGCGCTGCGGGCGATCCCCGACTATCTCGAGTTCGGCGAAGCCATCTCCCGACACTGCCCGCGCGCGTGGGTGATCAATTACACGAATCCGATGACGCTGTGCACCGCGACGCTGCACGCGGCGTTTCCCGGCATCCGCGCATTCGGCTGCTGCCATGAGGTCCTCGGCGTGCGCGAACGCCTGGCCGCCGACGTCGCCCGCTGGCTCGACCTCGCCGCACCGCCGCGCGAGGAGATCGAACTCGATATCGCCGGCCTCAATCATTTCACCTGGGCCACCGCCGCCCGTTGGCGCGGCATCGATCTTTTCCCGTGGCTCGCCCAGGACGCCGCCCGCTCCGCCGCGCGGCGCGACGCCACCGCGCTTGCCCGCAAAAACCGCGCGCGCGAGCAATGGTTCGAAAGCCCCGGTCTGGTCGCGCTCGACCTTTTCCGCCGCTACGGTGCGCTCGGCGCCGCGGGCGAACGCCACCTCGTCGAATTTCTTCCCGAGTATCTGCGCGACGAACCGACGCTGCACCGCTGGGGCATAGTCGCGACGCCGTATGCGTGGCGGCTGCGTCATCGCCAGGGCCCAGACGAAACGCTCGCCGCATTGCGCCGCCAACCGCTAAAGCCCAGCGGCGAGGAGGGCGTGCGCCTGCTCGAGGCGTTGACCGGCCACGGCAGCATCGTCACCAGCGTGAATCTGCCCAACGCCGGCCAGATGCCCGGCCTGCCCTCCGGCGCGATCGTCGAAACCAACGCCCGTTTCAGCGCCGGCCAAATCGCGCCCCTTGTCCCGCGCCGCCTCGCGCCCGCCGCCGAATCGCGCGTGCGCCAGATCGCGGAGGTGCAGGCCCAGGTGCTGCACGCGGCGCGCACGCGCGACATCTCCGCCGCTTTCAACGCGCTCGTCGCTGATCCGCTCTGCGCCCGCCCGATCGACGACGCCTGGCGGATGTTCTCCGAGATGCTCGCCCACGCCCGCGCGCACTTGCGCGGTTGGAAACTGCCGGCGTATCGCCCGCCCGCTCGCCGCCGGATTTAGCAGCATTGGATCCATGCTCCCGCCCCAGAACAACGCCCTGCGTCACGCCATCGCACTCGACGGCGTTTGGGAATTGTCGCTGGCCGGCGAGACTGTCGCGGAGAAGGATTTCGTCGCCGACCGGCTCGTCGCGGTCCCCGCGAGCCTCGAGGAGCAGTATTGTGAAGCGCGGTGGAACTCGGGCGAACACGACGTGTGCTACCGGCGCTGGTTCGAAATCCCCGCCGAGCCCACCGACCGTCACTGGAGCCTTCACTTCGACGCGGTCAATTACCGCGCGGAGGTGCGGGCCAACGGCACCCTGCTCGGTATCCACGGAACCGGATACACGCCGTGTTCGTTCTCCTTGTCGCCGCACTTCGGCCCTGGCGATCGCGTGGAGCTCCGCGTGCGCGTGAGCCAGAAACTCTCCGCGCACACCGTGCCGATGGGCAATCTCCGCAACGTCGGCGCGGACGGCCAGTTCGCCGGGCAATTGCCCGCTGTGCCGTTCGGCTTCTTTCCCTTCGTCGGCATCCACCGCTCCGTCTCGCTCATCGGCGTGTCGGCGCACGCCGCCTTGGAGACGCTCCAAATCGACGCGGCGGCGGAGTCGCCGTCGTCGTGGCGGATCAACCTCACCGGCGCAGTCTCCGGGCGCGACGCACGGATTCGCTGCGCCATCCCCGAGCTCGCGTGGGAGGCCGAAGCCGCCGTGAACGAAACCCGTTTCGCCCTCGCCGGCCTTCTCTCCGGCGTGGAGCGCTGGGACGTCGGTCAGCCGAAACTTTACACGCTCGAGGTGACCGTAATCGATGCCGCCGGCCGCGCGCTCGATCGCTACACGCGCCGCATCGGCTTCCGCGAAATCAAGGTGGTCGGTGCCG
>JAEYYL010000029.1 GCA_023430825.1 Verrucomicrobiota bacterium
AGCAGGCTCCTACAATTTGCTCTGGGAGCTGGCGGGCGCGGAGGCCGGCCGCTACGGATTACACGGCGAGCGCGTGGCGGATTTGGGCGACGAGCGCGGCGGGCGGTTCAGAGATGTCGATCGTGAGTGCGTCGGTGGGCGGTTCGAGCGTGGCGAGCTGGCTGTCGAGCATCTCGGCGCGCATGAAATGGCCCTGGCGTTGTCCGAGGCGTGACAACAAAAGTTCGCGCGAGCCGTGCAGGTGGACGACGCGAACGGCGGCCGGGTCGACGACGAGGATCGCACGGTAGGCGGCCTTCAACGCGGAGCAGGCGACGACGGCGTTTTCGCCGCGGGCGAGGCAGCCCGCGATGTGCTCGCGGAGCGCGGCGAGCCAGGGGGCGCGATCGGTGTCGTCGAGCGGATGGCCGGCGGCCATCTTGGCGACGTTGGCCGGCGGGTGAAAATCGTCGGCGTCGGCGAAAGGCCAGTGAAGCGCGACGGCGAGCTGGCGGCCGACGGTGCTTTTGCCGCTGCCGGCGACGCCCATCACCAGAATGACCATGGTGCGGGCGGCGTCAGGTGTTCCAAGGCTGGGTGGCGACGGGGTCACGGCCCTCGTCGTAGTCGTTCAAGTCGAAGAACGTTTCGATCGTGAAGCCTTTGCCCTCGAGGCCGTATTCGACGATGCGTTGGCGGAGGATCGCGCTGCGGTCGTCGCGCCAGCCGGTTTTCATCATGAAACGATTCCAGATGTTGCATTCGTCGTCGGAGCGGCCGCCGCCGCGTTCGTGGCACCAGGCGAGAATCTCCTCGTCGGTGCCGCCGGACTTCACGCGCGCGACGAGGTCGGCGTAGTTCACCTTCAGGAAGGCGCAGGTGCGGCCGTCGAAGCCGATGCCGAGGTTCGCGTGGTAATCGCTGGGGAGCTGGCCGGCGGCGTGCAGGCGGATCTTGTCGAGCATGCGGCCGAAGTAAACGAGACGGCCGACCTTGGCGTAGCAACTGCGGAGCGCGGGAACGGCGGGCATGAGGGAAGCGGTGAAGTTGAATTTCGGATACGGGGAACGCGCGCCGGGTGGCGCGCGGTTATTTCTCCGCCGAAATCAAACCGTTGCGCAAGGCATACCGCACGACGCCGGCGACGTCGTGCAAATCGAGCCGCGCCATGAGGTGCATGCGGTGCGTCTCGATCGTCTTCACGCTGAGGTTGAGCAGGAACGCGATTTCCTTGGTGCTGCGGCCCTCGGCGATGAGCTGCACGATCTCGCGCATGCGGGGCGTGAGCGTTTTGGTCGTCTCAGCCTTGGGATCGAGCTCCTGCTTGCGGTGGCGGGCGAGGACTTCCTTCGAAATGGTCGGGCTGAGGTAAGTCTCGCCGCGGCGGACGGCGATGAGCGCGAGTTGGAGTTCAGCGGTGGCGGCGTCCTTGAGGAGATATCCGGTGGCGCCGGCGCGCAGCGCTTGGAGCACGTAGTCCTCGCCGCGGTGCATGGAGAGCATGAGGACCTTGGTGCGCGGACATTCGCGGACGATGCGGGCGGTGGCGTCGAGGCCGTTGAGCTCGGGCATCGAGATGTCCATGATGACGATGTCGGGATCGTGCTGGTGGACGAGGGCGACGGTTTCGCGGCCGTCGCCGGATTCGGCGGAGATGGTGACGCCCGGAAGTTTTTCGAGCAGCGTGCGGATGCCCGCGCGCACGAGCGCGTGGTCGTCGGCGAGGATGATCGTGAGCGGACCGGTCACGCGTGAATTCAATGCGATTCTGTGGCGTTGGACAGCGGAAAAACAGCCTCGACCTCGGTGCCGCGTCCGGGCGCGGAGAGCAGGGTGAGGGTGCCGCCGGCGAGCGAGGCGCGCTCGTGCATGCCGAGGAGGCCGAGACTGCCGCCGCGTTCGGCGCGGACGCGGGCGGCGGCGGCATCGAAGCCGATGCCGTCGTCGCGGACGGCGAGGCGCAGATGCTCGTCCTGCAAGGCGAGCGAGACGTGGACGTTTTGCGCGCGGGCGTGGCGCAAGGCGTTGGTCAACGCTTCCTGCGCGATGCGGAAGCAGGCGGTTTCGATCATCGGATCGCAGCGGCCGAGGAGCGCGTCGGTGTCGAGGTGCACCTCGGGCGTGCCGGCGCGCGCCTCGTGTTGTTGAAGGAGCCAGTGAAGCGAGGGCACGAGGCCGAGGTCGTCGAGGAGCGGCGGACGCAGGTCGAGCGAGAGGGAGCGGACCTGCGCGAGGAGGCGGTCGAGGAGGGCAACGGGCTCCTCGATCTGGGCGGCGAGGCTGGCGGATTCGGGGCTGAGCGCGGCGGTCTGGAGATGGATTTTGGCGACGGTGAGCACCTGGCCGATTTCGTCGTGCAACTCGCGCGCAAGGTGGCGGCGCTCGAGTTCCTGAATTTGCAGGAGGCGCCGGGACAACTGCTGGAGGCGGGCGGACGTGCTCGCCAGTTCCGTCTGCTGCTGCTTCAGCGCGGTGATGTCGATCTGCGAACCGATCATCCGCGTGGGGCGGTTGTCGGCATCGAGTTCGAGGTCGGCGTGCAGCATGAACCAACGCCACGAGCCGTCCTTGTGGCGCATGCGGTATTCGACGGTGAAGTCGGGCCAGGGCGTCGAGAGGTAGCGGGCAGTCATGCCTTGGAGGCGCTGGAGGTCCTCGGGGTGGCAGCGCGATTCCCATTCGGCGGAGTCGTTGCGAACCTCGTGATCGGCGTAGCCGAGCTGGGCTTTCCAACGGCTGGAAAACTGGGTGTGGCCCGTGCCGACCTGCCAGGTCCACAGGCCGATGCGACCGGCTTCGAGGGCGAGGTTGAGACGTTTCTCGCTTTCGCGGAGGGCGGCGACGGTGCGCCGGCGCTCGGCGAGTTCGGTGGCGGCGCGCTCGTTGGCGAGGGTGAGCTCGTGGCGCTCGATCGCGAGGTCGATGCGGAGCGCGAGTTCGATGTGGTGGCCCTCGTGGCCGAACACGTAGTCGCTCGCGCCGAGCTTGAACGCGGCGACGACGGTCTCCTCGTTGCCCGAGTCGCCGATGAGGATGACGGGCAGGCGGTGATGGCGCGCGCGCACGGCTTCGAGGAGCGCGAGGCCGCTGATGGCGGGCGGGCGGTGCGCGCTGAGCACGAGGTCGAAATCGGCATCGCGGTCGAGTCGGTCGAGCGCGAGGGCGACCGACGGCGTCGTCTCGACGGTGAGGTGCGGCGCGCTGGCGGAAAGGTGTTCGATGCAGGCGGCGGACGTTTCCAGCTGATCCTCGACGAAGAGCACGTGGCGGGGCCGGGCGCGGGTTTGAAACGGCATCGCAGCGTGGCGGCGGCGGGCGATCACCTCGCGCAGGTGGCCGGGCAGTGCGTCGAGGTAACCGGGGCGTTTGGGCACGTAATCGGCGGCGCCGAGCCGCAGGGCGAGTGAGGCGAGTTCGCCGTCGCCGGCGGCGGTGACGAGCACGATCGGGAGATCGATGCCCTCGCGCGCGAGGGTGCGCAGGACTTCGAGGCCGTCCATGTCCGGCAGTTGCTGATCGACGAGCAGTGCGGCATGCCGGCGCGTGCGGGCGAGCGGGAGCAGGGCGTCCGCGCGATGCACGATGTCGAGCAGGATGTCCGGCGCATGCTGTTCGAAATGCACGCGGGTCAGCTCGGCGTCGTCGGTGTTGTCCCCGGCGTAGAGGACATGCAGGGCGGAAGCCATGAGGGGCAGAGTGGCGGGAGGCCGCCGCCGACTGCAATCACACAGCGGCGGGTCGCGAGCGCGTGTCGCCGGGGCCGATCACTCCTCTTCGACGACGTAGTGGCAGCCCTTGCTGCGGGGATTGAGCGCGGCGGCGTGGACGACGAGGAGGGCGGTCTGCACGGCGTTGCGCAGCTCGATCAACTCGCGTGTGAGGTGGCATCCGCGATAGAAACTCTGAATCTCCTCGCGCAGCTCGATCAGGATGCGGCGCGCGCGCGTGAGCCGGCGCGGCGAGCGCACGACGCCCGCGTAGTTCCACATCGTGTGCTGGATTTGCAGCATGTCCTGGCGGACGAGCACGGGATCGGCGACGCGCGTGGGGCTTTCCCACGGGCGCGGATCGGGCAGGTAAAAGCCGCCTGGTGCGGCGGCGGCGATCTCGGCGGCGTCGGCGAGCGCGGTGAATTTGGCGCTCGTCAGGCACTCGAGCAGCGAGGTGCTCGCGAGGCGGTTGGCGCCGTGGAGGCCGGTGCACGCGGTTTCGCCGATGGCGTTGAGATGGCGCACGCTCGTGCGGCCGGCGAGGTCGGTGTGGACGCCGCCGCACGCGAAATGCGCGGCGGGCACGACGGGGATGGGTTCGCGGGTGAGGTCGACGCCATGCGCAAGGCAACGCTCGTAGATGTTCGGGAAACGCTCGCGCAGGAAATCCGGCTGGAGCGCGGAGAGATCGAGAAACACGCAGGGCTCGCCGCTCGTCGCGAGCTCCTGCTTGATCGCGCGGGCGACGACATCGCGCGGCGCGAGCGAGCCGCGCGGGTCGGCGGCGTCCATGAAACGTTCGCCGCGGCTGTTGATCAGCACCGCGCCCTCGCCGCGGAGCGCCTCGGTGATGAGGAAGCGCGGGGCGTTTTTCTTGGCGAAGACGGTCGGGTGAAACTGCACGTATTCGAGATCGACGAGGCGGGCGCCGACGCGAAACGCCATCGCGACGCCGTGGCCGACGGTGCCGGGCTGGTTGGTCGAGTGCAGGAAAATCTGTCCGAGGCCGCCGGTCGCGAGGATGGTTTTCTTCGCGACGATCGCGGAGACCTCGCCGGTGGCGGTGTCGAGCACGTAGGCGCCGAAACAAGTCAGCGGGTGATATTTGTCGGCGGGATTCTCGGAGTTGTGCGAGAGCGTGAGCAGGTCGATCGCGACCTGGCCGGCGCGGCGGGTGAGGCGTGGCGTGGTGTTCACGCGTTGCGCGATCGTGGCGAGGATGGCGTGGCCGGTGGCGTCCTTGGCGTGGATGATGCGGCGCTCGCTGTGTCCGCCCTCGCGCGTGAAATCGAGGCCGCCGTTCGCGTCGCGATCGAAGCCGACATCGAGCTCGTCGAGCAGCAGTTCCTTCACCGCGGCAGGACCTTCGCGGACGAGTTGCTCGACGGCGGCGGGGTTGGCGGTGTGATCGCTCGCTGCGAAGATGTCGCGCGCGAGCGAAGCGGGGTCGGGGTTGGTGTTGTAGATGATGCCGCCCTGGGCCCAGTCGCTGTTGGCGGCGAGCGGATCGGCGAGCGAGAGCAGCTCGACGGAGAAGCCGCGCCGCGCCATGTGCAGCGCGTAAGCCGAGCCGGCGAGGCCGGCGCCAATCACGAGACAGTCGGTGCGGTGGAGTTGCATGCGTCGGGCCGGGAGTTGGAGCGGACGCTATTTTCTCCGCCCTGCCGCCACGACCGTCAGGCTCAGATCCGCTGCCGGCGCCGAGTGGGTCAGCGCGCCGATGCTGATGACGTCGACGCCGTCGACCGCGTAGTCGCGCAGCGTTTCATAGCGCACACCGCCGGACACCTCCACGACCGCGGCGCCACCGATGAGGCCGACGGCTTCGCGGACGCGGGTCGGCGTCATGTTGTCGAGCAGGATCACCTCGGCGCCGGCGCGCAGCGCCTCACGCACTTCCGCGAGCGTCTTCGCCTCCACTTCGATTTTCGCGAGGTGCGGCGCGGCGGTGCGGGCGAGTTTCACGGCCTTCGCGAGCGAGCCGGCGGCGGCGATATGGTTGTCCTTGATCAGGACGTGTTCGCCGAGCGAGGAGCGGTGGTTGACGCAGCCGCCGCAGCGCACCGCGTATTTTTCGAGCGCGCGCCAGCCGGGCGTGGTCTTGCGCGTATCCACAATGCGGACACCGGTGCCGTCGACGGCGGCGGCGAACTTGCGCGCCTGCGTGGCGATGCCGGAGAGGCGTTGCAGGAAATTCAACGCGACGCGTTCCGCGGTGAGCAGCGAGGCGGTGGGGCCGGCGAGTTCGAGGACGCGGCGGCCGGCTTTCACCCGGTCGCCGTCGCGCGCGACGAGCTTCACGGCGAGCGCGGGATCGACACGGGCGAACACCCGCGCGGCCACCTCGGCGCCGCAGAGCACCAGATCCTGCTCGGCGGAAATGTAGCCGCGCGAGCGGTGCGACGCGGGGAAGATCGCGCGGCTGGTGACGTCGCCGAGCCCGGCGTCTTCGTCGAGCGCGAGGTCGATGAGGTGTTCGGTGCGGGGAGTGAGCATGGGTGGTGGCGGAGGAGCTCCCGGACCATTGTCATACATTATATGACAATGTCGGGAGGGGGCTGGCGGAGAGGAGAGGTTATTTTTTCGGGGCGAGTTCGAACATGCGTTCGATGCAGCGGAGGGCGCGGCGGCGGAGGTCTTCGTCGAGCGTGATGATCTGGTCGGGGCGCGGGGCCTTCAGCGCGTCGCGCACCTTTTCCAGCGTGTTCATCTTCATGTAGGGACAGAGCCGGCAGCCGCCGATGAAACGCTTCTCGGGCGACTCGACTTCGAGCCGGCCGACGAGTCCGCATTCCGTCAGCATGAGGAAATACGGCGCGTTCGTTGTCTTCACGTAGGTCATCATCGCACTGGTGCTGCCGACGAAATCGGCGAGCGCAGCGACCTCGGCGGTGCACTCGGGGTGCGCGACGACCTTCAAACCGGGGAATTGCGCGCGGGCCTCCGCGATCTGCGCGGGGGTGAACTGGTCGTGCACGAGGCAGGTGCCGTCGGAGGAGAGGATTTCCTTCGCGACGCCGCGGCGCTTCATCTCCGCGCGGACGTTCTCCGCCATGAGGCGGTCGGGCACGAAGAGCACGCGCGACGTCGGGAGGTTGGCCA
>JAEYYL010000093.1 GCA_023430825.1 Verrucomicrobiota bacterium
GCGACACCGGAGTCCGCCGCGCCGGCGCGGCTGAGATGTTCCGCGTAGGTCCGGGCGAAGACGTTGTCGATTCCGGCTGAGAGCCGTGAGTGGGGCGTGGGTTTCCAGCTGGCGTTCAGCGAAACGATCGCGAAGCCGGCGGTCTCGCCCAGGTCCTGGCCGACGATGTTGCCCTGGTTGAGAGCGACCCGGTCCTGGCGGTCGACGGCGCGGAGCAGGGCACCGGCCGACCACGTAGGTTGCGTGTAGGCGAGGGCGAGTCGCGACTCGAGCGGCGGGAGCTGGGCGAGTGGGCGGTGGTCGGTCTCGTTCTCGCCGCGGACGTAGGCGACCGACGC
This sequence comes from Verrucomicrobiota bacterium, assembly GCA_023430825.1. Classification (GTDB taxonomy): domain Bacteria; phylum Verrucomicrobiota; class Verrucomicrobiia; order Opitutales; family Opitutaceae; genus Opitutus. Next base: position 339 of record JAEYYL010000093.1, read on the forward strand.
GTCGAGTTTCCAGTTGGTCGCGAAGCGCCAGCCGAAGCCGGCCTCGCCGCCGCGCGTGTTGGCTCGGAGGTTGCGCGAGACGACGGCGCGACGCGTGCCCGTCATCCCGGATGGTTTCGCGTAAGCGCTCTGGACGAGGATGAAGTCATCGATGTCGGCGGCGAAGATCGAGACGTTCCATTCCAGCGCGCCGCGTTTGCCGAGGAGCCCGATGTCGAGCTGCGTGGTGGTTTCGGGCATCGTGCCGAAACCGGAGACGCTGGCGGTCGATTCGTTTTTGATCAGTTCCCAATAATCCGGGAAGCGCTGCGTGCGGCCGAGGCCGGCGAAGGCGGTGACGGAATCGGCCGGGTCGTGACGAAAGTCGTGTTCGTAGCGGACGAAGCCGCTGGCGAGGTCGCTCCGGCGTTTCCGGCCGGCGGTGGGGTTGGGCGCGGTGGACACCATGCCGAGGCTGACCACGCGGCGATGATCGGTCGCTTCCCAGTGGTCGAGGCGCGCGCCGGCGTAGGCGCGGCGGCCGGGCGACAGGGTGAGGGCGGCTTCGCCGAAGAGGCCGCGTTGCCGGAAACGTGCATCGGGGTCGCGCGCCATCGTCTCGTAGGGCGTCGTGGTCTGGTTCATACTCGAACGGACGGTATGACGGTTGGTCTGCGTGTCCGCGCCGAGGGTGAGGCGCGTGGTTTCGCCCGGGGTGAGTTCGATCTGCGCCGTGGCTCCCTCGGTCTCGCGGTCGGGATTCGCCACCGACGGATTGGGCATCATCGCGGAGGCGGCGAAGGGGCGCAGCGAGAAGTTGTCCATGACGTGATCCACGTAGTTGTGGAAACCGCGCAACTCGATGGCCGCGAGCCGCGGCGTGAGTTGTTCGCGGCGGAGACGGAGAGCGTAGTTGTCGCGCGCGAAACGCGTGCCGTCCATCGAACGATCGGCGTAGGCGGCTTCGCCGTCGCTGCGCGCGGCGGAGAGTTCGAGGAACGTCAGGTCGTCCGGAGTCCAGGCGACGGCGGCGTTGGCGCTCCAGCGTCGGTAAGCACTGTGCACCGCGCGACCGGCGCCGTCGGTGTAGTCGTCGGCGCGCGTGAGGGTGCCCGTGGCGCGAACCTGCCAGCCGGGCGCGCCGAGGCGAGCGTCGGCGACCGCATCGAAGCGCCCGGCGCTGCCGCCCGTGAGGGAGCCGAAGAGAGCGGCTTCATGGTGGGCGAGGCGGCGATAGGTCCGTTCGAAACGCACGACGCCGGCGCTGTTGCCCGGCCCGTGGATGACGGACTGCGGACCCTTGACGACGGTGATTCGGTCGTAGGCGGCGGGAAAAACGTAGGCGGTGGGCGGGTCCATGCGATTGCCGCAGCCGCCGAAGAGGGACTGGCCATCGAGCAGCACACCGAGGCGCGAGCCGGCCATGCCTCGCAGCACGGGGTCGCCATCGGTGCCACCTTTGCGAATGACGGCGAAGCCCGGAACGCTTTTCAGCGCTTCGGCGCCGTCGTGCGCGGGCACGGGCTGGGCGGGAGCCTTCGGGTCGGTGGTGACCACGAGGGGCTGTTGCGTTTGGGCGGCGGTGACGACGACTGGGTCGAGTTTGACGGTGTCGCTGGACGACGCGGCGGAGGCGGCGCCGAGCAGGACGGGTGCGAGGACCAGCCGGGAGAGGCGATGGCGGAGAGAGTTCATCGAAGGCGAGAGGATTCGTGCGAGCGGGATGCGGGGGTGGAGCGTTCGCCGGCGATCATCGCCGGGGTGCGCGGATGGGAGCGTGATGGCCCGCCTCGTGGCGGTCATCGGGTGGAGCGCGGTGCCGGGGCAGGGGCGGCTCGATGGATGAGGGCCGAGCGATCTCGAGGATCACGCTGGGCGTGTTGGGCCGACGCCGGTGATGGCGGCGGCGCAAATCCGGACGCGCCGTGACGCGTCCGCATCCGCAGACCTACCCTATGAAGAACCGGCCCCGTGGGGGCGGTGGAGGCGGGGCGTCGCGGTCGATCGATTCGCAATGCGACTCACGTTCCGTCCAGCGGGCGTCTTGCGGAGGGGAGAAAAGAAGCGGGTGAACCGTCGGACAGGCCAAGACGAGTTTTCCCTTTGACGGGTCCGGCGGGAAAGGGGAGTGCGGCTTTTCCTGTTTGGCGGAATCGACCGCCTTGCAGAGGTTGCACATTTCGCCGCTGAACGTTTTCCGGGCCGCTTGCGCGAGCGTCATGGTCTCCGCGTAGCGGGAAAACATGGTTCCCCACGCGAACACTTGCGCGGCATCCCAGTGGGCGCCGCTGGCGAGGAGCCAGATGAAGAGGACGGCGCCGGTTTGCAGGCGATGCCGCAGCGGACTGAGGTTTCCCATTCCCCGCCGACGCAAACCACCCCGGGGGAGGGCGCAGCAGGCGAAAGGGAGGAGGGGGGCCACGGCAGCGGTGATGACCAAGCCGGGCGAAGGAGTCAAAACGCGACCCCGATTCCATTGACGCAGGTCAAGGTGTGGTGTGCGGCGGCCCGCTCGCGACGAGGGGGCGATGGCAACGCGGTGCGACTGTGGCCGCGGCCTGTTTACGATGGGTGTGCGTGTCGCGTGTTTTGGGGACAGGCGCTCCCGGCGGAACTCTGATAGCCTCCTCTTGGCTGTGGTTTCGCAGCCGAACCCCGCGAGAGATCGCCGCCTGCGGCGATTCGAACGTCCATGTTGCACCCCTACGACCCCCGCTTGAACCCGTCTTTGGCGATCATGAGTGACGCCAGGCTGAGCTTGTCGGGTCGTGACTGAAACGCCCTCGGGCCGCTGGTCCCCAGCGATGAAGCCAGAGCACCTCCACCCACCGCACGCCCTTAAGATTTACCGATAAAGCGTCTCGTGCTGACGAATTTCCGCCCCGCCTCGCAAACCCCAAGACCTATGAAAAAAATCCAACCCCGTCATCTGCTGGCATTGTTGTCGGCCCTTTCTTTCGGCACCGGCCCGGCCTGGGCGCAGGCTGCGCCGGTGGGAGCACGCGTGCCGCTCGATGAGGATGAGACCATCGTGCTCTCGCCCTTCGTCGTTTCGGCCGAGGAGGACGCCGGCAATTATCAGGCGACGTCCACCCTCGCTGGTTCGCGCGTGCGCACCGAGCTCAAGGACGTCGCGTCCTCGCTCAGTGTCGTCACGTCCGAGTTCCTGCGCGACACCGGCGCGACCAACAACGAGTCGCTGCTCCAATACACGACCAACACCGAGGTCGGCGGTCTCTACGGCAATTACGCGGGCGTGGGCGGCACCTTCGTCGAAGGCGCGGGCGAGAGCGCGACGAATTTCGTGCGTCCGTCGAACAACACGCGCGTGCGCGGTCTCGACTCGGCGGACAACACCCGCGACCTCTTCCTGACCGATATCCCGTGGGATTCGTTCAACGTCGGCCGGGTCGATCTGCAGCGCGGGCCGAACTCGATTCTCTTCGGCATCGGCAGCCCCGCGGGCATCATCAACACCAGCGTCAACACCGCGGGCTACCGGACCGAGGGCCAGGTCGAGAACCGCGTGAGCAGTTTCGGCAGCCTGCGAAATTCCTTCGATTACAACTACGTCGTGATTCCGCAGCAGCTCGCCGTGCGGATCAGCGGCCTCTACGATCACGCGCAGTATCGGCAGGAGCCGGCTTTCAACCGCGACCGCCGCCTCTTTGGCGCCGCGCGCTGGGATCCTCAGCTCTTCGAAGGCGGCCGCACGTCGATCCGCGCCAATTACGAGCACGGCAGCGTGCGCGCGAATCGGCCCCGCACGCTTCCGCCGACGGACCGCCTCACGCCGTTCTTCGATGCCGACAAGATCAACAAACAATTCGTCGACGGCTATTATGCGACGACGATGGGCATCGCGCCGTTTTCCTCGAGCAACCTCCTGCCCGGTTTGAAGGCGAATTACTGGCTGTCCGGCAACATGGGTCCGTTCAAGCAGGGCAGCAATCCGGTGTTCTACTACGACAACAGTTCCACGCCGGTGGCTGTCCGCCAGGGCACACCGAACGGTCAGTTTGCCATCGGCTCGGACGGTCAAATCTCCGGCGCGCTCAACGGCTTTCCCTACGGCAGCACGCTCGGCATCGCGAGCTACAACACCTGGGCCAACAACCTCGCCCAATACGGCGCGAAGAATGGCGCGACGCCCGCGGAACTCGCGAAAGTCGCGGGCGCGACCAGCGGTTTCTACAAATCCAAGTCGATCACCGATCCGACGATCTTCGACTTCTATCGCAACCTCCTCGATGGCCCGACCAAGAAGGAGTGGCAGGACTGGGAGAGCTATAATCTTTCCCTCGAACAGACGTTCCTGAACGACCGCCTCGGCTTCCAGCTCGTTTATGACCGCCAGCACTACAACGACGGCCGCTCGCAGAACCTCGGCTACGACGCGTATCTCAGCATCGATATTTTGGAGAACACGATGCAGTATCCGTGGGCTTACACGGATCTGGTGGTGAAGAACCCGAACGCCGGCCGGGTCTTCACCGGCGCGAACTCGAAGGGCGGCGGTGGCAGCCGCGAGACCGATCGCGAGAACGTGCGGTTCACCGGCTTCGGCGAACTCCGCGCCACCGACTTCCTGAAGGAGTCGCTGCTGACGCGGATTCTCGGCCGTCACACGATCACGGGCCTGTATTCGGAAGAACGATACGACACCGAGGACCGCAACTGGGCGCGCTTCGCCGCGACGGAGGAGTGGGCGAACCGCGTGGGCACGGGTTTCATTCCCGGCGGCTCGCAGAATGGCGGTATCCGCGGCGAATCCACGCCGATCGACAGCGTCGTTTACCTGACCGGTTCGGTGGTGAATGCCTCCAGCGCGTCGGGGCTCAACATCCCGCGCATCATGGTCGAGCAGTCGCCGTCCGGCACGTTCTCCGCGACCTACTTCGATTCGCATTGGAAATGGCCGCTCGATCCGGCCGCGCCGGGCTATGTCGATCCCGCCGCTCCGTGGAACGATCCCACGACGCGCCCCGACGGCGATCCGGCGGAAACGCAGTCGAACAATCCGCACAACATGGTCGGCTGGCAGGAGACGACGGTGACGATCCTCAATGCCGACAAGGGCGACATCAACAGCCTCTACACCGACGGCACCAAGATTCAGCGGAAGACCACCTCCGAGGGCCTCACCTGGCAGGCGTATTTGTGGGACGACATCATCGTCGGCACCGTCGGCGTGCGGCGCGACAAGCAGGAGCAGCGCGCAGGTTTCGCTTCGACCGATAAATACGGTGTCGCGTCGATGGACTACGACCTCGCGCCGCTCGATCCGGCGACCGGTATTTCCGAAGGCAGGAGCACGAGTTGGGGCCTCGTCGTCCACACGCCGCGCAAGATCCGCGAGCATCTGCCGTGGGGCTCGAACATCAGTCTCGCGTTCAGCGACGGCAAAAACACGCGCGTCGAAAATCGCTACGGTTTCGATGCCAGCATCCTCCCGAATGCGAAAGGCCACACGCGCGACTACAGTGTCGTCCTCAGCACGCTGAACGAGCGCCTGACGTTCAAGGCGACTTACTACAAGACGGACGTGAGCGATGCGAACATCTCGAGCGTCACGACGGCGACCACCACGCTCGGCGCCAATTCCGGTTCGCTCGCCAACCTCGAAGCGTGGGGCACCGGCGCAGCGCTCATGAACCTCGCGGGCCTCTCGGGCTACACCGACGGCGGCTACGCCGGCATGGATTGGTATTGGAACTGGGCGAACATCGACTCCGGTTACCCGGGCGGCGATCTCACCAACGTCAATTCCGAGGCGTTCAAGAACCACCCGTCCACGCTCAAGGAAAAGGCCGCCATCGAATCATGGTTCCAGCAGATGCAGCCGCAGGCTTGGTTCGACGCGTTCGGTTTCGCCGTCAACGTCGAGAAGGCGAAAGCCGGCGATTGGAACAACGCGATCAAGAACGGCGCGTGGAAACCGCAGAATTACGTCGGCGACGTGGCGAACACCCCCGGTGGCGGCCGCATCAACGGCTCCTTTCCCACCGGCACGGTGAACAACCAGTCGAAGGGTTGGGAGTTCGAAATCGTCGGCCAGCCGACCAAGAACTGGAACGTTTCGCTCAACGCCTCGAAGCAGACCGCCTCGCAAGTCGCACTCGGCTCCAACCTCGTCGACTTCCTCGAACTGCTCCATGCGAAATATGAGACGCCCGCGGGTGACCTCCGTCTCTGGTGGGGCGGCGACACGAATCTTCGCACCGTTTTCAATCGCGACGTTTACTCGGCCTACCTCTTCCAGAAGGAAACGAACGGCAAGATGGTGCCGGAGATGGCGCCGTGGCGGTTCAATCTCGTGACGAACTACAAGTTCGATCAAGGCCGGCTGAAGGGCTTCAACCTCGGCGGCGGCTACCGCTGGCAGGACGGCAAGATCCTCGGCTACGCGCTCAACGCGAAGCAGGATAATCTCGACGTGAACAAGCCGTTCTGGAGCGAGAGTCAGGACTGGATCGATCTCTGGGCCGGCTATGAACGCGACATTCGCCGCGACATCCGTTGGCGCATCCAGCTCAACTTGCGGAGCGTCGGCGAGAATCCGCACCTGACGCCGATCAGTATCCAGCCGGATGGATCGCCCGCGCAGTTCCGTATTGAAGAAGGCATGACGTGGACGCTGACCAACACGTTTTCCTTCTGAGTTGTTCCGTCTTTGGATGCTCCCGATCGCGGCTGTCACGAGCGGGGGAATCCGAATAGGGTGTTTGCGGTGGCGCCAGTTGGACAACTGGGGCCACCTTTTTCTCCGCGGTGCCGGTGCGTTTCCCTCGATGGCTGTCCGGTCCGATGTGCTTTGCGTGGCCGTGCTCTCCTTTTCACCCCGTCCCTGGCCGCTTCCGTTCCGATTCATGCAACTGCGACTTCTGTTTCTCGTTTCGTCACTCGTCTGGGGAGCGTCGAGCGTCTCATGGGGCTCGTCTGCCGCACCGGCGCCGCGCCAGCGGGCTTCGTTCGACGAGGGCTGGCGTTTCGCGTTCGGGCATCCGCATGATCCGGCGAAGGATTTCAATCACGGCACGGGCAGCTTCTCGTATTTTGCGAAAACCGGCACCGGCGACGGCGCGGCCGATCCAAAGTTCGACGCGAGCGCCTGGCGCGAACTCGACCTGCCGCACGACTGGGCCGTGGAGGCGCCCTTCGACGCGCGAGGCAGCCGCAGCCACGGCTACAAAGCGATCGGCCGCAATTTCCCCGAGCGCAGCATCGGCTGGTATCGGAAGCGTTTCGACATTCCCGCCAGCGATCTCGGCCGGCGCGTCGTGCTCGAGTTTGACGGCGTGCACCGCGATTCGCTGGTGTGGGTGAACGGCTTTTTCCTCGGCCGCCAACCCAGCGGCTCGACGAGTTTTCATTACGACCTCAGCGACTACCTCCACTACGGCGGCGCCAACACGGTCGCCGTGCGCGTCGATGCGACGATGGAGGAGGGCTGGTATTACGAGGGCGCCGGCATTTACCGCCATGTGTGGCTGACGAAGACCGCGCCGCTCCATGTCGCGCCGTGGGGCACGTTTGTGACCGCTGACGTGCGCGACGATCACTCGCACGCGGACATCACCGCGCGAACGACAATCGCAAACGACGGCGCCGCCAACGCCACGTTCCAGATCGAGCAAACCGTGCTCGGACCCGATGGCCGGGTGGTGGCAACCGGCGCGCTCGATGATCTGTCGGTGGCCGTGGATGAGAGTGAGGAATTTTCCGCGGTGATGCCGGTGACGCAGCCGCTGCTTTGGTCGCTCGAGACGCCGCACCTGCATCGTCTCGTCACGATCGTGCGCGATGCGGCGGGCGTCGTCGTCGACCGTTATGAAACGCCCTTCGGCATTCGCACGATCCGCTGGGACCCGAACGAAGGCTTCTTTCTCAACGGCAAACACGTCGTCCTCAAAGGCACCAACAATCACCAGGATCACGCGGGCGTCGGCGTCGCGGTGCCCGATGCGTTGTGGGAATTTCGCCTTCGCCGGCTGCAGTCGTTCGGGAGCAATGCGTATCGTTGCTCGCATCATCCGCCCGCGCCGGAACTGCTCGATGCCTGCGACCGGCTCGGGATGCTCGTGATCGACGAGAACCGATTGATGGGGACGAGCCCCGAGCACCTCGCGCCGCTGGAAGCAATGATCCGGCGCGATCGCAATCACCCGAGCATCATCCTTTGGTCCATCGGCAACGAGGAGTGGAGCATCGAGGGTAACGAACGCGGCGCGCGCATCGCGTCGGTCATGCAGCGTTTCGTGAAACGGCTCGATCCCACGCGTCCGGTCACCGCGGCGATCAGCGGAGGGTGGGGACAGGGAATCTCCACGGTCATCGAGGTCGCCGGCGTCAACTACATGGATAACCTGCGCAAAAGCGGCTTCACCACGGATCAATGGCACGCCGCACATCCCGACCAGCCGATGCTGGCCACCGAGGAATGCGCGTTCACCCAGACCCGCGGCGTCTATTTCGACGATCGGGAACGGCGGCATTTACGCGCTTACGACTGGGACCCCTCGGACTGGGGATCGAGCGCGGAGCAGGCATGGTCGCACTACGCGGAACGGCCTTTTCTCGCGGGCATGTTCGTGTGGACGGGTTTCGACTATCGCGGCGAACCGACGCCGTTCGACTGGCCGGCCATCGCTTCGCAGTTCGGCATCCTCGATCTCTGCGGTTTTCCGAAGGATGCGGCGTTCTATTTTCAAGCGTGGTGGCGCGACGAGCCGCTGCTGCACGTCTTTCCGCACTGGAACTGGGCCGGCCGGGAAGGGCAGGAGATCGACGTGTGGGCTTACAGCAACTGCGACGAGGTCGAACTTTTTCTCAACGGCACGTCGCTCGGCCGAAAACAGATGCCGCGCCACGGCCACCTCGAATGGCCGGTCGCTTACCAGCCGGGCGAACTCGAGGCACGCGGCTATCGCGGCGGCGCCGTCATCCGGTCGACGCGTATCCAGACGACAGATGCGCCAGTCGCGCTCGTGCTGACACCCGACCGCGAGGTCATCCGAGCCGATGGCGTGGACGTGGTCGTGGTGGCGGTGAGCAGCGTAGGTGAGCAGGGCCGTCATGTTCCCACCGCGGCGAACCACGTTGAGTTGTCCGTCTCCGGCGGTCGGATCCTCGGCGTGGGTAACGGCGACCCGGGCAGCCTCGAGCCCGATCAGGCCAGCGAGCGCAGCCTCTTCAACGGCTATGCGCAAGTGATCATCCAAGCGCCGCGCACGCCAGGCGTAATCCGGCTCACGGCGCGCGCCGAGGGACTCGCGCCCGCGGAATTGGCGATCGCCTGCGAGCCGCCGCCGGTCCGCCAGCCTGAACTTTCCAAATGACATCTCCTCATCTCAACCGTTTGAAAATATTTTATCTGCCGGGCTGCGCTGCCGCGATGCTGGCCGCAGTCCAGGCGCAGACCGCTCCGACTCCGTCCGTCGCTTCGCGCGCGCCGATCGACTTTGCGCACGTGCAGCTCATCGACCCGGGCGATTCTCCCGAGACCATCGTCGAGAAGGCCGCGAAGGTCCTGCCGCGTCCGAACCAGACGACGTGGATGCGGCTGGAGCGGACGTTCTTCATTCATTTCGGCCCGAACACCTTTCGCGGCGTGGAGTGGGGCGACGGACGAGAAGACCCTTCGATCTTCAATCCCACCTCGCTCGATGCGAACCAGTGGGTGAGCGCGATGAAGAACGCCGGCTGCACGCTGCTGATTCTCGTGAGCAAGCACCACGACGGCTTCTGTTTCTGGCCGACGCGCTACACGTCGCACTCGGTCGCCTCCAGCCCCTGGCGCGACGGAAAAGGCGACATGGTCAAGGAAGTCGCCGCGGCCGCGCGTGCGCACGGCATCAAGCTGGGCATCTATCTCTCGCCGGCCGATCTCTATCAGTTGCGCACGAATCCGAAGAACCCCAGGGGCTATTACGGCAACGGCAGCGAGGCGGTGCGCTCGGTCATCCCCACCGATCCCGCGAACTTCCAGAAAAATCCCGCGCAGGGCCGCGCACCCACGCCGGGTTTCGGCAGCTACACGTATCAGGCCGACGACTACAACCGCTACTTCCTGAATCAGCTCTACGAGTTGCTGACCGAATACGGCCCGATCTCGGTCGCATGGTTCGACGGTGCGAACCCCGATCCCAGCGTGCAGGAGACTTACGACTACGCGGCCTGGTATGATTTGATCCGCCGCCTGCAACCCGAGGCCGTGATTTCGGTGAAGGGCCCCGACACGCGCTGGGTCGGCAACGAGGGCGGCATCGGCCGCACCACCGAATGGAGCGTGATCCCGCTGTCGGAGCCGCCGGACCGCTGCACGTGGCCCGACCTGCAAGCCGGCGACCTGGGCAGCCGCGCAAAACTCACGCCCGGCTCCTATCTCTGGTGGTATCCGGCCGAGGTAAACACCTCGATTCTCAACGGCTGGTTCTGGTCCGCCGACAAGCGAGCCAAAAGCCCCGCCGAACTCGTCGACTACTATTACACCTCCATCGGCCGCAACGGAAACATGCTGTTGAATCTCGCGCCCGACACGCGGGGCCTGATCCCCGACGACCAGCTCGCGTCGCTCAACCAGATGGCGCAGGTGATCAACGACACGTTTGCGCAGGATCTCGGTGCCGGCGCCACGTTCGCGGCGGACACGGCCAACCCGGCGCACAGCGCGTCGCTCGCGGCGGACGGCGATCTCGACACGTGGTGGGAAGCGGCGCCCGGCCGCACCACCGCTACGTTCACGCTCACGCTGCCGCGCGCGGTCACCTTCGATGTCGTTTCGTTGCAGGAAGCGGTTGACCACCGCAGCCAGCGCATCGAGTCATTTGTGATCGAGGTGGGGAACGGCTCGGAGTGGATCGCGCAACACACGGTCGACGAACGCACGACGGTCGGCCACCGGCGCCTGATGCGCCTGACCGCGCCGGTCACCAACGATCGCGTGCGTATCCGGATTCTCACGTCACGGCTCGAACCGACACTCGCCGAGGTGGGTTTGTTCAAGCAGGCCGTGCCCGTTCCGCCGCCGGCGCTGTCGGAGCGCGACGGCGTCGGCGCGGTCACCCTCGCGAACGCCAGCGGCGAAACGATTGTTTACACGACGGATGGCACGCTCCCGACGCCTCGCTCGGCCGTTTATCGCGGGCCGATTCCGCTGCCGCTCGGCGGCACGGTGCAAGCGGCGGTGCTGACGGACGTGGGGCGGCTCGGCATGATCGCCTCGCGATTCTACGCGGGGCTCGCGCCGATCGGCTGGAAGGTCGCCAACGTCGACAGTCAGGAAACGAACTCGGCCGGCAACGCCGCGATCAATGCGATCGACGGTAATCCCGCGACGCTGTGGCAGACGCGGGCGGACGCGAATCTGCCGCTGCCGCATCACATCACGGTCGACATGGGAGCCGAGCACCGCATCCGCGGTTTCACCTACCTTCCGCGGCAGGATGGCAGCGTCGAAGGCGTGGTGGAACTTTACCGCTTCGAAACGAGCCGCGACGGAAGAAGCTGGAGCACGCATGTCGAGTCCGGGCGGTTTGGAAACATTAGAAACAATCCGGTGCGTCACGAAGTCGTCTTCGCGCCGGTCACCGCCCGCTTCTTCCGCTTCACGGCGCTGAAGGAGGTCGATGGCAGCACGCGAACGAGCGTTGCTGAAATCTCCGTTCTGTCGGCAGCCCCTGGACCGGAGGATTCGTAATCATGGCTCGATGGCTTTTCCTCTCCCGCGGTATCGCGGCGGTGTTGTGCAGTCTGGGTTTGTTGTCGGTTGACGCGTTCGCCGCCGATTCGCCGCGCGTGGTGCAATCGCTCGATCGGGACTGGCGATTTCATCTCGGCGAAGCGGCTGAGGCCGTGGCGCCGGATTACGACGACAGCGACTGGCGGCGGGTCGACGTGCCGCATGACTACGTGATCGAGGGCAAATTCGAGCCGACAAACCCATTTCCACGCGCGGCGATCGGTCGCGAGGACCACTGGTATGCGTGGCACGGATTTTTGCCGGTGCAGCCGGCGGTGTATCGGCGGGCGATGGCCATTCCGGCGGACGCGCGAGGCAAGCGCCTGTGGCTCGAGTTCGACGGCGTGTTCAGCAACAGCCGCTACTGGCTGAACGGCCGCGATGTCGGCAGCCAATACAGCGGCTACACGCGTTCGCGCTTCGACATCACCGAAGCGGCCACGCCCGGCGGCATGAACGTGCTCACGGTGCAGGTCGATCCGCGCTACGACGGCTGGTGGTATGAAGGCGGCGGAATTTATCGGCACGTGCGGTTGATCGCCGTCGATCCGGTGCACATCGCGCCGGACGGCGTGTTCGTGGCTCCGAGTGTCGACGATCCGGGCGAGGGCGAACGAGCGGACGCGGTCGTGACGGTGAGCACCGACGTCACCAATACCGGCTCCGCGTCGATCAGCGCCACGGTGACGAGCGAGGTTCTTGCCGCGGACGATCGCGTCGTCGCCACCGCTTCGTCGACCTACGAGGTGGGCGTGAGCACCGGCGTGAAGGTCGTGCAAAAAATTCCCCTCACGCAGGCCAAGCTCTGGTCGCCGGAGCAGCCACATCTCTATCGCGTGCGCAGCACTGTCAGCGTGGCGGGCAAGGTCGTGGACGAAGTCGTCACGCCTTTCGGCGTGCGGCACGTTCGTTGGGATGCCGGGCGGGGGCTTTTCCTGAATGGCAAGCACGTGAAACTCCGCGGGGTGAACATGCATCAGGACCACGCGGGCGTCGGCGTGGCGATGCCAGACCGGTTGTTCACCTGGCGGCTCGAGCGGTTGAAGGAGGTTGGTTGCAACGCCATTCGGATGTCACACAACCCCGTCGCGCCCTTCCTGCTCGATGAGTGCGACCGCCTCGGCTTCCTCGTGATCGCGGAGAACCGGCACCTTGGCGACACGTTCATGGATCAGACGTCGAAGGACGTCGCGGCGGCCGAACATCGCGATCTCAGCGCGCTCGTGCTGCGCGATCGCAATCATCCGAGCATCATCCTCTGGTCGCTGTGCAACGAGCAGTGGATTCAGGGCACGCCGGAAGCCGCGGCGATGGCGCGGGCGATGAAGCAGCGCGTGCTCGAGCTCGATCCGACGCGGCTCGTGACCGCGGCGTTGAACGGCGGATTCGACACGCCCGAGGGTCTGATCGGCGTCGTGGATGTGATCGGCATCAACTACAACCCGTCGGTTTACGATTCGGTTCACCGACTTCTTCCTGAAGTTCCGATGCTCGCGTCGGAGATCGCGAGCGAGATCAGCACGCGCGGCGTTTACACGACGAAGCCGTGGGAAAACTATTTCGGCGATCGCGAGCGCGGCCACCTTTCGGCCTACAGCATTTCCGCCGGACCTTCCGGGCAAACGGTGGAGAACGCGTGGCCGCCGGTCGCGGAGCGCGATTTTCTCGCCGGCGGCTTCGTCTGGGCCGCGTTCGATTACAAGGGCGAGCCGCGGCCGTTCGAGTGGCCGGTGATCAACTGCCACTACGGGTTCATGGACATCTGCGGTTTCCCGAAGGACAGTTACTACTATTACAAGGCGTGGTGGACCGACGAGCCGGTGCTGCATCTTTTCCCGCACTGGAACTGGGCGGGCCGGGAAGGGCAGGAGATTTCCGTCTGGGTCCACAGCAATTGCGACGAGGTCGAGTTGTTCCTCAACGGCGTCTCGCTCGGCAAACAGACCACGACACCGCTTCACCATCTCGAGTGGAAGGTCGCCTACGCGCCTGGAAAACTCGTCGCGAAGGGCGTGCGCAAGGGCGCACCGATCGAGGCGACGCGCGAAACGACCGGCGCTCCCGCGGCGATTCGTCTCACGGCGGATCGCTCCGTGCTCGCCGCCGACGCAGCCGATGTCGCCGTGGTGACGATCGAGGTCGTCGACGCGCAAGGCCGCGTCGTGCCGACCGCCGGCCACGAGATCCATTTCTCGCTCGCTGGCCCGGCGAAGCTGATCGGCGTCGGCAACGGCGATCCGAGCAGTCACGAGCCGGACAAGGCGGACAAACGTTCGGCGTTCAACGGTCTGGCGCAGGCGATCGTGCAAACCGCCGCGACCGCCGGTGAGTTCACGCTCCACGCGGAATCGCCGGGGTTGGACCCGGCGAGTCTCACGCTCCGCAGCCGCTGACCGGTCCGTTTCTTCGCGCGCTTACTTCAGATTCACATACCGGGCGACGGCTTGCGCCCGGGAGTGCACGTGCAGTTTTTCGTAGATGCGTCGGATGTAGGTGTTGACGGTGTCGTTTCCGATCCCGAGCGCCTCGGCGATCTCCTTATACAGAAAGCCCTGCGCGAGCAGGGCCAGCACCTCGTTTTCGCGCTTCGACAACTCGGCGACGGGGCCGACCTTTGATTTCGGCTGCTGGAGCGATTGCACGACCTTGCGCGCGATATGGCCGCTCATGGGCGAGCCGCCCTCGTGCACCTCGCGGAGCGCGGCGATCAGGCCCTCGCGCGTCGTGCACTTGAGGAGATAACCGGTGGCGCCCGCCGACAACGCGTCGAAGATGTGATTGGAATCTGAATACACCGTGAGCATCACGAACTGCGTGCCGGGAATGCGGGGCTTCAGTTGCCGCACGCAATCGATGCCGTTCATGCCGGGGAGATTGATGTCGACGATCACCACGTCGGGGTTGCGCTCGGCGATTTTCGTCAGGGCGCTTTCGACATCGGGAAACACGCCGACGCACGTGAAACCCTCCGCCTCATCGATCCAGCTCGTGAGGATTTCGCGGAGCGGGACGTCGTCCTCCACGACCATGACGGTGATCGTCGCGCGTGGTTGAACGGTGCTGGCGGGCGGGGAGTCGAGGGGAACGGAGGTGGGCATGGGAGAGGGGCCTAGACCAGGGGCGGAGAGGAGGGCGCAGGCGTGCGGGTCCGATTCACGGCGTCCACGATGAACGAGATGCTCGCGCCTTCGCCGGGACGGCCGGAAATTTCGCAGCGCCCTCCGATGCGGGCAAGCCGGCGTTTCATGTTCAAGAGGCCGTTGCCCGAGGTGGCGCGGTCGGTTCTGGCAGCGTCCGGTTTTTCGGAATCGAGGCCGCGGCCGTTGTCCCGGACGGTGAGCACGAACGAGTCGGGTTGCAGGTGCAGCGCAATGCGCACTTCGCTGGCGGCCGCGTGCTTGACGGCGTTGTTGAGCGCTTCCTTGAACGCGAGGAAGAGGTTGTGGCGGGTTTCCGCCGACAGCGGCCACGCCGGAACATCGATCGGCAGATCGAGCCGGCAGCGCACGTTGGCGGCGGCGAGAAAATCCTGCGCGAAACGCCCCATGTAGTCGACGAGGCTGTCGAGCGTGTCGTGCCGCGGATCGACGGCCCACACGATTTCGTCGAGGGCGCGCGTCACCTCGCGGGCCGTGCTATAGATCCGGCCGAGCATCGCGGCGGCGCGCTCGGGCTCCGCGAGTTCGCCGCGCGCGGGCTGGCTGAGCATCGCGATGCGCGACAGGCTGGCCCCGACGTCGTCGTGGATGTCCTGTGCGATGCGCGCGCGTTCGCGTTCGATTTCGTGCTGACGCTCCATCCGCTCGATCTGCCGTTGCATGCGCCGCCGCGTGAGATGACGCGCGAACCCCGCGATCGCCGTCGCCGAAATCGCGATCACCGAACCGAGGAACCACCACGTTTCCCAGAAGAAGGGCGCGACGGTGAAGGTGAGCGAGGCGCCTTCGGTGTTCCACAGGCCGTCGTTGTTGCAGGCGATCACGCGAAAGCGATAGGTGCCCGAAGCGAGGTGGCTGTAGAACGCGGTTCGTCGCGGGCCGGCTTCGACCCAGTCGTTGTCGACGCCGTCGAGGCGGTATTTGAACAGCACCTTGCCGGGCGCGACGAAGCTCAGGCCGGTGAACTGAAACTCCAGCCGCTCGTGATCCGGCGACAATCGCCCGGCCGCGGCGCCGCCGGCGAAGCGCATTTCCTTTCGATCCACCAGCAACGATTCGATGGCGACGGGCGGCGGCGTGGGGTTGGGCGCGATCCGCGCGGGATCGACGCTGACCACGCCCTTGCTGGTGGCGAACCAGAGGCGTCCATCCGCCGTCTTGCATCCGGCCGCCTGCAGTCCTCCGGTGAACTCGATCGTGGGCAGACCGTCGCTGTGATCGTAAATCTGGCTCGCGACCGCGGGGATGAGCCCGTCGGCGCAGCGGTTCAGCTGCTCCTTCGCCACGCGTTGAAGACCGTGATGCGTGCTCAGCCAGAGATAACCGAGACCGTCGTCGAGAATGTAGCAGATGACATTGTCCGCGAGGCCTTCGCTCAAACCGATGTGGCTGAACCGCCCGTCCTTGAACCGGCTCAAGCCGCGGTCCGCGGTGCCGATCCAGAGCGCACCATCGTCGTCGGCAAGAAGGCATTGAATGGCGTCGCTCGGCAGACCGTCTTTTTGACGGAGGATCGCTATTTCGCCGTCGGCCAGCCGCGCGAGACCTCCCTGGGCGAATCCGCCCCAGATGACCCCGTTGCGGTCCTGCACGACGGCGCGCACTCCGCCGGCGGATTCGTCGGGCGCTTTGAGCAACCACGTTGCGCGGTCGTCCTTGATCCGCAGCAGGCCTTCGTGATTTCCGACGAGGAGTTCGCCCGTTGCTTCGAGCGGTCGGAGGGCATACACGGCGCTCGACGCCGGATCGATGTAGTCGGGGCGGACAAAACGTCCGTGGTTGAGCCGATACGGACCGCCCCACCAGTAGTTGCCCGCCCAGACCTCGCCGTCCGCGCTCTCGGCGACGGAGGGGATATACCAGTTGCTCAGCCCTTGCGCGTCGCCGTAATGCGTCCATTGGCCGTCGCGATGATGATACAATCCGACGCCATCGGTTCCGACCCACAGCGAGCCGTCACGGCCGGCTGCGACGGAGAGCACGGTGCAGCCCTGCCATTGGTCGGGCGAGTTCAGTGTCGAGAACGCGGACGGATGGATTGAGACCAGCCCGGTGTTGCCGATGCCCGCCCAGAGGTTGCCTTCGCGATCCTCGGAGAGAAAACGAATCCAATTCTGCGGCAGGCCGTCGGCGCGGTCGAAATGGACCGGGGGCCGGCCGTCGCCAAAAATCAAATACAGGCCGGAATAGATCGTGCCCACCGCCAGCGTGCCGTCGCGCAGTTCGAGGCTGCAGGACAGAGATCCCGGCGGCCACGGATAATCACCGCGATCCTCCGTCCAGCGGCCGTCCTGCCATTTGCGGACGCGGTCGTCGCAGAGGACCCACACGCCACCGTCGGCCGCGGCGGCGACGCTGAGGACGTAGTTTTCACGACGCGGTGCGTCGAACGCGAGCGGGCGAAATTCACCGTCGGCCAGGCGGGCCGCGCGGCCGTTTTCGGCCACCCAGATGCTTCCGCTGCGGCTGCGAGTCCACGCGATCACGCCGGGGTGATCGGGGGCGATCAACGACGGAACCTGGACGCCGTGGTGATCCAGTGAATCGACGGCCCCGTTGTGGCGCATCGCCCAAAGACGACCCTGCTCGTCGCGGCCGAGGCCGACGACGCTCTCGCCCACGACGCCGGACGGCGGGGCGAAAAGTTCGAACCCGCCTTCGTGATAGCGCGAGACCGCTCCGCTATCGTGCCCGATCCAGAGGGTTCCGCCGGCGTCCACCCACAAGCAGGCGATGCGTCGGTCGGGCAGTGCGGGCGTGTTGCCGGGATCGAAGACCTGAAAGCGTTCGCCGTCGAAGCGCACGAGGCCGTTGTGCGTGCCGAACCAGAGATAGCCGTCGGGTGTTTGGACGCCGGCGGTCACCATGTTTTGCACCAGTCCGTCCTCCGTTTGCCACAGCCGAACCGAGTAGCCTTCGGTCAGGAAGGTGGCGGCGAAACCGGTCGTCGCGGTCAGAAGCAGGATCAGGAGCGACGCGGCAAGCGAGCGAAGGGGCGACAACATGAGCAGGGCGATCGCAACGAGGACGAAGGACTCGGAAGGTAGTCGCAAGTGTTGAGACGACGAGGCGTGCGATCGGTCCATCTGCCGCGCCGTCGGCCGGGTTAGCTTCAATCCACGTGAATCAGCCCGCGCTTGATGGCGGCAAGCGTGGCCTGGACGCGGTCGGCCACGCCGAGCTTCGACAGGATGCCGGTGACGTGCGCCTTCACCGTCGCTTCGGCGAGGCCGAGAGCGGCGCCAATGTCCTTGTTGCTGCAGCCTTTTCCGATCAGGCGAAGCACTTCGAGTTCACGCGCGGAGAGTTGGGAGGCAATGCGGGAGGCCAGGCGGATGCCGAGCTCGTGTGGCAGCACTTGCTCTCCGGCGTGAACGCGGCGGATGGCATCGAGCAGTTCGGCGAGCGGTGCTTCCTTTCCGACAAATCCGCGCGCGCCGGCTTCGAGCGCCGCGGATATTTCGTCGCCGCCGGCGAAACTGCTGAGCACGAGGATGTGCACGGTGCCGAACTCGCGCCGGAGTTGGACGATTGTCTCGATGCCGTTGCGTTTCGGCATGCGCAGGTCCAGCACGACGACGTCGGGGCGATGCTGCCGAAACGCGGTGAGCGCGTCGTCGCCATTCTGGGCCTGCGCGATCACCTGCATGTCGGGCTGGTTGTTGATCCCGAGGGAAAGGCCCATGCGAACGACGATATGGTCGTCGACGAGCAACACGCGGATTTTCGAGTCGGCAGATTCCATGGTCAAAGGGGGCTTCGCGATGAATATGGCACGCGAACGGTGATGCGGGTGCCGGCTCCGGGGCGGCTGACGATCGCGACGGTGCCGCCGATCTTTTCGGCGCGGCTCCGGAAACTCGGCAGCCCGAAATGCCCCCAATCGCCGCTGAGCACGACCGCCGGATCGAATCCTCGGCCGTCGTCACCGATGCTGAGTTGCACCTCGTTTTCGCCGTAGTCCAGCGTCACCTCGAGATTCTTCGCCGCGGCATGTTTCGCCACGTTGGTGATGGCCTCTTGCGCGATCCGCAACAAATGGTGCTCGATCGTCGAACCGAGCGCGCGGGTGGCGCCCTTGCGCGTGACGGTCGCCGACAGCGACGGGAGAACGAGCCGGGTCAGCAACTGGCGCAGCGCCGCTTCGAAATCGAGCGTGTCCAGGACGGGAGAGTAGAGATTGTGCACGGCGTGCCGCATTTCGTTGCGGCTGTAGGCCAGCATTTGGCCGGCGACGGTGAGCTCCCGTTTGAGTTCGGGAGCGCAGGACGCGAACTGGGACATGGCCTCCAGTTGCAGGGCGAGTCCGGCGAAACCCTGTTCGACGCCGTCGTGAATTTCGCCGGCGAGCCGATTTCGTTCCGCGAGCGTGGCGGTCGTTTGCGTTTCGTTTTCGAGTTTGGTCATCGTCGACTTCAACTCGGCCGTGCGGGCGGCGACGAGTCGCTCGAGCGCGAGATTGCGGGCCTTCTCGCGTCGCAGCGATAGCCGCACCAGCCCGAAGCCGAGCCCGACCGCAAGCAGGGTGTATCCGCCATACGCATACGCGGAGCGAAACCATGGCGGGGCGATCGCGAACTCCAGCGTGGTCGGTTCCCCGACCGGGCCACGCGGGTCCACGAGCCGCACTTCGAGGCGATACGAGCCTTCGCGAAGATCGGAGAGCCGCAGCATGGAACCGCCATCGAGGCGATTCCACGAACTGCGGTTGAGCCGGGTCTCGTATTCCGGCGTGGGGCGCATCGCATAGGTGCCGGCGAAAAAGCGCAGCCCGAGGCTGTTTTCGTCGTAGGGAAACCGCAGCGTTGCCGAGCCGTTCGCCCGTTGGCCGATGAGTTCGTGGTTCGTGCGGAGATCCTTGATCGAGATGAGGCGCGGAAAACGCAGAGGCGAGACCGGCGTGTGATCGGTGGGCTTCAGGTTGAACAGGATGTAGCCGTTTGTGGCCCACACCTCGCGGCCGGGCATGATCTGCACGAGCGGTGCGAGTTCGTGGATCGTGCGATAGGATTCGAGATCGAGCGCGTGACGATCGGCGGCCGGATCGAACGTGAAGATCCCGTGCGGATGCGAGACCCACCACCGCCCGCTCTCGTCCTCGCGAATGCGGGCGGGCCAATAAGGCATTTGCTGCAGTTGGGATTCGATCTGCGGAGCGTCGACGAAGGTGTCCGTTTCCTCGTCGAAATAGACGCGTCCGGACTCGGGCCCATTCAGGATCACCGTGCGACCAAGCACGTTCACATGAATCCAGTTGGGATCGGGCCAGGGAAACGAATCGAACACGCGGGTGACGATCGAATCGTTCTGCAGCTGGAGCCGAGCCGCGTAATTCGCGCCGATCTCGATCCACACGCCTTTGCGCGATCCGTGGACCATCGAGGGATAGCCCAAGCCGGCGACACGGGGCGTGAATTCGCGCCAGCGGCCGGCCTCCAGCCTCAGGCCGGTGATCTGTTTCTCGCCGATCACGAGGCACTCGCCCGAATCGAGCACCCGCAATCGCCCGACCGGCAGGTCGGAGAGCACGGTTTGAAAAGGTTCGCCGGGCCTCCGGGCGAACACGCCCTCGGAGTTTCCCAACAGGAGCCAGGGACCGTGGACGGCGATGCCCCACGCTCCGGCGATGGGCTGCGGATCCATGAGTTGGAAGCGAGCGGGCTCGCCCGCTTTCGACGGGACCGATTCGAAAACCCTGCCGTTCGACGCGACGATCGTGCGGCCTTCCCACGTTACGAATTGCGGCCAGCTCACCGGCAGGCCCAGCGTTTGTCCGAAGGTGGTGACCGGCGCCCCGTAGAAAATTTTGACGACACCTCCCTCGGTCGCCGCCCAAAGGACTCCGGGCTCATTGTTGGCGAGAGAACTGATCAACCGGTAGTCGGGACTGGTGAGCGAGGTGATGATGCCGCCCTCGGCGTCGAGAATAAGCAGCCCCTTCCCGGCGATCGCGACCGCGAACAGACCTTCCGGCAGGAACTGAATCGCGCTGATGCGTCCATCGAGTCGGCCGCCAAGCTGCCGGTCCTGGAGATCGTGCAACTGTTGGCCGTCCCAGGAATAGAGCCGGCGCCCGACGGTTGAAACCAGCGCGTGACCGGACGGGGAACTTGCCAGGTGATCGACGCCGATCCCGCTCAACGGATGATCGGCGATCGCTTTCGCGGCTCCGGAGGCCAAGTCGAGGCGCGAAGTCCCGCGGTCGAACGTGGAGACATAAAGGTCCGGGCCCATGCGGAAGACCCGTGCCACGTCATCTACACCGATGAACGTAGTCTGACGCGTGGCGCGATCCCAGTAAACCACCCCGCTGCGACCGGCGAAACACACGCCCGTCTCGAAAGGGATTATCTTGTTGAAGGTATTTAACAGCGCCCATTTTGGAACGGTCGGCGGCACCAAGGGCTGAGGGGTGAGCAGACCTTCGGCCGTCGTTGAGAGAAACCCCCACGTGCCGAGCCCGCCGTAATAGATCGTCCCATCGGCGCCGCGCGCGACCTCCTCCACCTTTACGCCGGTGGGGGCAGGGCCCGTTTGATTGAGCCAGGCTTCGTCGTTGAGGACGAGAAAGGTTCCCTGTTGAAGCACCGTCAAGCGGCCCTGCTCATCGAAAGAGAGGCGCACGCCGCGCGAGATGCCGCCGATCTCCTCGTAGGAATAAAAGCGGGTGAAGGGGAGTCCCGTGAGGGGCGACGCGGCGGCGGGGCATTGGAGCCACGCGATACAGGAGACCACGAACCAAGCCAGCCATCGGCCGAGGTGGTGCGGGGTAATGCGGCCTC
Source organism: Verrucomicrobiota bacterium (assembly GCA_023430825.1). Taxonomy (GTDB): domain Bacteria; phylum Verrucomicrobiota; class Verrucomicrobiia; order Opitutales; family Opitutaceae; genus Opitutus. The sequence goes on from JAEYYL010000093.1 coordinate 21,998, forward strand.
CAGCGGCATCCAGAATCGTCATGCCACGACGAACCTGACAGCGGTTCACGAGCGGGTAAAGCCCGTTCAGGACCGTCGGCGACGCTACTTTAGTATTATCACGGTCGAGACGTAGGTGGGCGTTGCCGCATGCAAACTCCCTGCGCCGGCGAGCGCCCGCGGTCAGCGCTGTGTCGCGGTGGAGTTGGTTTTGTCCGACATTATAATACCAAGACTAAAGTATAGTTATATAGGCTACTTCTGCTCGCTTGAATTGTATGCGATAGAGCCGCGAACCTGAGTGCCTGCCGGTGCCCCATCGACGGCGTGTCGCTTCCGCGGCCGCCCAACCCTGTCCGGCTCATTCCCGCGTCCTCATGCTACCCCATGTTCACGTCTGCGCACCGCGGAGCCGCTTGCCTGTGGGGGAAACTTGAGCGCGATCGATGACGAGTTTCGCCGTCCCTCGACCGGGCCGGCCCTAGCACGAACACCACCCCAAACTATGAAGAAGCGATATAAAAAATGCGCCCTGATGTGCACGGCCTTGTCCGTCACCACAGGGCTACTGGCCCAAGCCACCACGCCCGCCGCGGCGCCTGCCGAAGAGGAGGTCGTCCAGTTGTCGCCGTTCGAGGTCCGCGCGGACTCCGACCTGGGCTATCAGGCGACCGACACCCTGGGCGGAACGCGCATCCGCACCGACCTGCGCGACGTCGGTTCCGCGATCTCGGTCGCGACGAAGGCGCTGATGGACGACATCGGCGCCACCGACGCCCAATCGCTGCTTCAATATATGACCAGTTCGGAGGTCGGCGGCGTCTATGGAAACTTCATGCTCGGTGGTCCGATCGCCGACGCCGGGGCGATCAACGATAACACGGCGCGCCAGAATCCCCAGGGTAACACGCGTATCCGTGGTTTGAATTCGGCGGACAACACGCGGGATTTCTTCCTGACCGACATCCCGTTCGATACCTATAACACCTCGCGTGTCGACGTGCAGCGTGGCGCCAATTCGATCCTTTTCGGCAACGGCAGTGGAGCGGGCATCATCAACGGCGCCACGGACGGAGCCGTCATCGGAAAAAATTCCACGGTGGTGCAGACCCGCTATGGCAGCTTCGGCAGCTACCGCGGCAGCTTGAACATCAATCGCGACCTCATCCCGGGTGAACTCGCGATCCGCGGCGCCGCGCTCTACGACAAGACCTACTATCGCCAGGAACCGGCCTTCAACCGCGATCAGCGTTACTACGGATCGGTGCGTTGGGATCCGAAATTCCTCCGCAAGGGGAGCGCCCGGACCTCGATCAAGATCTCGTTCGAAGACGGTGAGATCGTCGCCAATCGTCCGCGCATCAATACGATCAACGACGCGTTGAGCCCCTGGTTCATCCAGTCGCCGATCGAGCTTCGTTCGCCGACGCCGCTGGGCCGTCCCGACGGGGTCGATCAAACCCTCCTCGGGATCCTCACGCCGATGAAATCCCACGCCGGTTACAATCCCTTCGTGACCGGCATCGCGCAGGCCAACCTCGATCCCTCCCGCAAGGATATCGGTGCGCGCGCGAATTTCAGCGCGACCAGCAATCCCAATGCGGAGCCGTGGCTCGGCGCGTTCGTGAAAACGAACGAGCAAGGCGCCGCGCAGCTCGGGCCGGGATTCGACGTCAGCGGCGGCGGCTACTCGGCGTGGATCGCGCAGTTCGACGATCCGACCTCGAGCACGATCAACCGGATCGTTTTCCCCACCATCGGCAACGCCAACTACTACGCGGTGAACTCCTCCGGTTTGCGCGACGGTCAGGGCATCAACGGCCTCCGCTCGCCCGATCTCACCGGCTTGCTGCGCCTCGATCAGTATTCGTCCCGCGGCCTCGGCTCGCTTCTCTATACCCTCCAGGGTGTCTGGCGCGCCGGCACGATCACGGACCCCAGCGTGTTCGATTTCTTCAACAACCTGATCGACGGCCCGAACAAGGGCGAAGGTTCCAAGTTCCGGGCGTTCAACGCGACGATCGATCAGACGTTTTGGAACGACCGCTTCGGCTTCCAACTCGCCTACGACAAGCAGGACTACATGAGCTACCGCTGGGCGATGCTGAACAATCCCACGCTGACGATGGATATTTATACGCATCTGCCCTATGCGACGTTGAACCCATCGACCGGCCTATATGAACCGGTGGCCAATCCGAACTTCGGCCGCCCCTATGTCATCAGCCAGTCCGGCGGCAACAATCGCAGCGAGTCGCGCCGGGAAACCAAGCGCTTCACGCCGTATCTCGATCTCGATTTCAAGACCCTGTTCGATTCGGATAATCTGCTCACCCAGGTGCTCGGCCGCCACACCTTCACCGGACTCTATGAAGAGTTCGAGCGGGAGAACGAGAGCATGAACTACCGCGGCTACGCCGTGGATGCCAACCGCGCGACGGAACTCTTCGGTCCCAACCGGGCGATCGGTTCCACGGAGCGCAACATCGCGACCATCTCCTATCTTGGGCCGAGCATCGCCAGCGCGACTTCCATGTCCGGCCTGAACCTCTCTCGGATCCACGCGGTCCAGCAGCCACGGACGGTTTATAACGAGGGTTCGGCCACCCAGCTCGCGCCCATCGCCACCGTCTGGAGCTCGAACTGGACGGGCGCCGCGTTGCCGGCCGGTGCGGGCGCGGCCTTCACACCTCCGGCCAACGGTGTTGCGCCGAACCAGGTCGGCGGCAACGCCACGACCCAATCGGAGAACCCGTTGAACTATGCGGGCTGGATCAACACGACGCTGCCGATCATCAGCGCATTCGACGGCGGCAGCGTGCGCGATCTCGCTTCCGGCTACTCGCTGACCAAGAGCCAGATCACCTCGCAGGCGATCGTCGACCAATGGAAGCTCCTCCACCAGAATCTCGTGGTCACAGGAGGCCTTCGCAAAGACAAGATCGAAACCTACACGCCCGGCAATCCGACGCTCGCCGCCAATGCGCCGCAGCGCACCGGTTCCCGTCCGGTGCCGAATACCACGGGCGCGGTCGATTGGACGGCCCCGTTTGAATATCCGGATTCTCCCAGCGCGACGTTCACCAGTCCCTGGCTCAAGACCTACGGCATCGTCGCGCACTCGCCGCAGTTCATCAACCGGCGCCTTCCGCTGGGGCTGCAATTTAGTCTCTTCTACAGCCGCTCGGAGAACTTCCAGCCGGCGACCCGCAAGGACGTGATCACGGGCGTCGACCTCGCGCCGCCGACCGGCGACACGAAGGACTACGGCTTTATGATCAGCGCGCTGGATGGCCGGGTTTCACTTCGGGCGACGCGTTATGAAACCAACGTGAAAGGCGCCAGCCTCCAGGACAATTCCGTCATCAATTTCATCCGCGATGAAGTTGTCCGCGGCATTCAGTTCTCGAAGTCGGTTCTCTATATCCGCGACGTCAACAATGGGCTCAACGGTGGCGAACCGGGTTCGGCGGGCAACGGCGGTTATCACTATCGCGCACGCACGTTGCCGGGCAGCGGTGGCGTGGAAATCGACGCGACGCACTGGTATCCGTGGGAGCCGGCCCGCCCGGCCACCGCCGACCAACCCTGGACGCTCGCCGAGTGGCAGGCGGAAGAAGCGCACGCCATCCGTGCGGCTGAAGCATTCCTCGCTTCACTCAACTCGCCCGAAGCGCAGGTGTTTCTCACCGCCAACAATATCAACCCCGATGCGTGGGCCTACAACCTCGCCAACAACAATGTCACGGCGACGCCACCCACCGGCACCGCCGTGACCGGCGACACCGTCTCGCGGGGCGACGAATACGAGTTGTTCATCCGGCCGACGCCGAACTGGAACATCACGCTCAATGTCGCGAAGACCTTTGCCACGCGCACGAATCTGGCGGGCAATGTCGCCGACTGGCTCAACACCCGCTGGGCGTTGTATAACGAGCCGGACCCGCAATACGCGGGCGGTTTGCTGGCGGGTGACGTGCGCTGGTTCGGCGGCGGTCAGGGCAATGTTTCGTCGGGCAACGCCCGGTTCGGACGCAACGGCTACAAGTTCTTCTCGGAGTTCAAGGCGCTCGAAGGCACCAACGTTCCGGAGCTGCGTCCGTGGCGCTACAATCTGATCTCGAGCTACAACTTCCGCGAAGGCCGCTTCAAAGGCTTCTTCGTCGGCGGTGCGTATCGCTGGGAGGACAAGAGCGTCATCGGCTTCGGGGTCACCGAGCAGGATGCCGAAGTGCTGCGGCAGACCTCGGGCGGCACGCAGTCGGTTCGCGCCGCGATCGGCCGGCTCGATCCGAGCAAGCCGTTCTACGGTCCGGAGGAGAAACACCTCGACCTGTGGGTCGGCTACAATCGGCGCATCTTCGGCGACGTGGACATGCGGCTGCAGTTCAACGTGAGCAACGTCGGCGAAGACGTTCGCCTGCTGCCGATCACGGCGAACCCGACCGGCGAAGGCGCCGCCTTCCGTATCGCCGAGGGCATGACGTGGCGCTTCACGAGCACGTTCACCTTCTGATTTGGTTTGCTTGGTAGTATGTAGTTGAGGGGCGCCGATGGGTCCGGCGCCCCTTTTTGTAGGCGTCGCGGGGGAGTCGCGCTGAATTAATGCGCCTTTCGCCGCATGCGCGGCAGGGCGAACCGTCCCTGTGAGCCGCGGCTCGGCGGGGACGCCTCGCCCTACCTGCAGCGCGATTTTCGGGTCCGTGCCTGGTCGGGCGAAGGCTTCGGCCGGCTATCGCCGGCGAAGGCGCTCTATCAGGTCGCGGGCCGCCTCCAGATCGGGGCGCAGCTTTAACGCTTCTTCGAAATGCGCGATGGCTTCAGCGCGACGTTCAGGCTGCTCCGCGAGCAGTCGGCCGAGATTGTAATGAGCTTCGACGAATGTCGGATTTAGCTGCAGCGCGTGCTCGAGATGTCGGATCGCGTCCTGAGTCCGTCCCGGAAGGCGGGCGAGCACACTGCCGAGCGCGTTGTGCGTCGCCGCGGAATCGGGCAGCGCCCGGACGAGGGTTTCGAAATGACTCGCGGCGTCTGCGAGGCGCGCCGGTTGCGTCGCGAGCAACGCGCCAAGTTGATAGCGGGTTTCGTGGTCGTCGGGCGCGAGCCGCAACACGTGCTCCAATTCGGCCGCAGCTTCGGCTTCGCGGCCGGGAAGCGAGGCGAGAAGCAGAGCCAGATTCCGGCGGATTTCGGCATGTTGCGGGTTCAGTTGCAGCGCGCGTCGATACGCGGCCATCGCTTCGTCGATTCGCAGCGGGTCGTCGGCGAGCAGATTGCCGAGACTGTTGTGCGCGTCGGCGTGGTCCGGCGCGAGTTGCAGCGCGCGCCGATAAGCGGCCATCGCCTCGGCGGGGCGGCCGAGCGTCGCGAGCGCTCGGCCTAGATTATAGTGTCCGAGCGCGTAGCCAGGCGCGGTGTCCAGCGCCCGCCGATACTCGGCGACGGCTTGCGGAAGCCGGTCGGGGATCCGTGCGAGCGCGTTCGCGTAGTTCACGCGCACCTCCGCCGAGGCGCTCTGGAGTTCGAGCGAGGTCTCGAAGGCTGCGATCGCACCGGCGGTGTCGCCGGTCTTCAACAGGGCTTTGCCGAGATTGCTGTAGGCGCGGGCGTGGTCGGGCTTGAGTTCGATGGCGCGGCGGTAGTGAGCGAGCGCTTGCGGCAGCCCGTCCGGTTTCTCTTCCAGGATGGTGCCGAGGTTGTTGTGCGCGAGCCACGCCGTGGGATTGCGCGCGACGATATCGCGATAAAGCGTCTCGGCATCGCGGTAGAGCGAACTCTGTCGCCACGTCAGCCCGGCCAGCACCGCGACAAGCAGTGCGGCGGAAGCCTGCGCGACGAAGGGAGACGCGAGCCGTTTCGCGCCGATGGTCAGCACCGCCGCGACGGGCGCGATCACGCCGATGCAGGCGAGATACTGAAAATGGTCGGCGACGAACGAAAAGATGAACCAGTTCACGTTCACGAAGCCCAGCGCCGGAAACAGCGTGCCGGCGAAGAGCAGCAGGGCGGCGAGTGGGCCACGGTTTCGACGCGCCATCGCCGCGAGCGTGCCGGCGAGTGCGAGCGCTCCGGCGGGGTAAAGATAGTGCCAGCCGATCGTCACGTCCGGTGTCCAGCGCGGATTGATGAACATCAGGTCGGCGGGCCAGAACAGGCTGCACGCATAAAACCACAACGCCCGTCCGGCAATCAGGCAGCGCTCGAGAAACGTCTGTTCGAAATCGGGACCGTGTGCGCCGCTGTAGCGTTGTTCGAACCATGCGGTGAAGACGCCGCTGCCGATGCCCAGCGCAAACCAGGGCAGCAGGGGCGCGATGTCCCGCCGCCACTCGAGCCGGCCGCGTTTCCACCAGAACACCACCAGCAGCGCGGCGGGCAGCGTGGCGGTGACGGTTTTCGCGGCCAACGCGACGACGAACAGGGCGCTGGCGAGTGCATACCGCGAAGCCGTCCGCTCGCGATCGTAGCCGAGATAAACGAATGCGGCCGCGAGATAGAACACCGCTGAAAGGGTGTTCTTCTGCTCCGAAATCCACGCGACCGATTCCACGCAGACCGGATGCAGCGCGAAAATCAGTCCGGCCAGAAGCGCGCCCGGCAGTTGGAGCCGGCGCGCGATGGCGACGAGCAGGCACGCGGCGAGGGCGTGTTGGAAAACATTGGCCAGATGGTAGCCGAGCACGGCGTCGCCCCACAGCCGATACTCGAGCCAGAACGCGGTGTTCAGAAGCGGATAATATTGCGCGGTCGCTCCGGGCTCGAACCAGATGCGTGCGAGGCCGGCCAGAGATCGGAGTTCCGGTCGCGTGATATGCTCCGCGTCGTCCATCAACAACCCGCCCTGCAACGCCGGCAGATAGGCGAGGAGAGTTAACCCGAAGAGGCACGCGCACCACGCGATGAACGGCCGTTTCGTCATGACGCGTGGCGCTGAGCGCCGGCTTTCGACCATTCGGCGAGGAGCCAGGCGTTCCAGAGGAACGCGCGTTGATCTTCGCGCCCGGCGCGGTGGGCGGCGAGCTTGCGGCGCGCGATGTCGCGATCCAGCGGAGCAGGCAGGGCGTCGATGTCGATGTCCAAGGCGCCCTCGCGCAACCACCCGCCGATCGGCGCACCGAAGCCTTTTTTTCGGCGCGTCACGATCTCGCGAGGCAGCACCGGATCGAGCGCGCGTCGGAGGAGATACTTGGTCTCGTCACCGCGCAGTTTCCAGCGGGACGGAAGTTTTCGCGCGAACTCGACGACGTCGCGGTCGAGAAACGGCAGCCGCGCCTCGAGTCCGTGCAGCATCGTGGCGCGGTCGAGTTTCACCAGAATGTTCTCCGCGAAATAAAGCCGCGTGAAAAACTGGAGCGTGCGATCGACGAGATCAGCTTGGGCCGATTCCTCCCACGCGGCGATCGCTTCGGAATACAGATCCTCGGGATCGGCCGGCTCGCGAAGCAGTTCCGCAATCTCCCGCGGCTCGAGCGGCGCCATCCAGAGCGGCAGCCAGAGTCGCGACGGAAACGCCAGGCCGCGAAGCAGGCGCTTCACGCGGAAGTCCGCGCTCAGGTTGCGATGCGAGACCGGCAGCCGCGCAGCGAGCAGGCGGATCGCGTGATGCACGGGACGCGGCGTCCATTTCGCGTAGAGCGCCGCGCAGCGCAAAGCGCGAAAAGGATCGTAGCCGGCGAACAACTCGTCGCCGCCGTCGCCGGCGAGAGCGACCTGCACCTGACGGCGCGCCAATCGGGCCAGCAGATAGGTCGGCAACAGCGACGGATCGCCCAGGGGCTCATCGATCCGCGCGGCGATTTCCGGTAGCACGGCCCGCGCGACGTCGAGCGTCAGCCGTTCCTCGTGATGATCGGTCGCGAACGCCGACGCCACGCGCCGCGCGTGGGCCGATTCGTCGAATGACGGCTCGGTGAATCCCACGGCAAACGTCGGCAATTTTCCGCCCGCCGAGTGTCGCGCGGCGAACGCCGTGATCGCCGACGAATCGATTCCGCCACTTAGAAACACGCCCACGGGCACGTCGGCCACGAGGCGTCGGCGAACAGCCTGATCGAGCAGGGCGCGCAGCTCTTCGCTCCACGTCCCGAGCGGATCGGGCGGCTCGCGGCCGGGTTCGAGCACAAACTGCCAGTAGCGCTGAAGCGTCAGCCGGTGCGTTGCCAGGTCGAAGACGAACGAGTGCCCCGGCGGCAGCTTGTTCACTCCTTCAACCAGGGAGAGCGGGGACGGGATGTATCCGTAAGCGAAATACTTTCTCAGCGCGGGGCGCGAAAGCGACCGCGGCGCGGCGGGGTGCTCGCGCAGTGCGCGCAGCTCGGAGGCGAACAGGAACGCCGACGGCGTCTCGGCGTAGAAAAGCGGTTTCTCTCCGAAGCGATCACGGCAGCCGAAGAGCTGTCGCTGGCGGCGGTCGAAGATCACGAAGGCCCACATGCCGTCGAGCCGGTCCGGAAGCCTGCGGCCCCATTCGCGGTAGCCGTGCAGGAGCACTTCGGTGTCGGAGTGATCGGAGCGGAACGCACGGCCGCGCTGTTGCAGTTCGCGACGCAGTTCCGGCGCGTTGAACAGTTCGCCGTTGAACACGACCACGAGTTCCTTTCCGTCGCCCGTCGTCATGGGCTGCGCGCCGCCGGCGTGGTCGAGGATCGAAAGCCGCCGATGGCCGAGATGCACCTGATCGGGCAGGTTGTGACAGGTGCCGCTGCCGTCGGGTCCGCGATGGGCGAGCGCGGCGGTCATGCGCTCGATGGCCTCCGGCACCGACGCGCCGACGTATCCGGAAATTCCGCACATCAGTGGCGCGGAGGGTTGAGGTTGACGGTCGAGGCGACCCGATACGTGCGCTTGCCCTGCGATTCGTGATACGTGCGCATCCCGATTTCGGCGACCAATCCCAGCAGCAGGCAGAGCACACCGGTGAAGAACATGGTGGCCGCGAGCAGCGGGAGCGGCGTTTCGATGAAGGTTTTTCCGCCCCAGAATTTGTAGTAAACCGCCAGTAATCCGGCGGCCGTGCCGACCGCGAAGCTCATCAGTCCGCACGCGCCGAAAACATAAATCGGCTTCTGCGCATAGCGGTGAAGGAACAGGACGACGAAGAGGTCGAGCAGGACTTTGACCGTGCGATCCAAGCCGTAATGGGAAACGCCGCGACGGCGTGGGAAGTGTCGCACGGGGAGTTCCGTGATGCGCGCGCCGTTCCACTTCGCGTAGATCGGGAGGAAGCGGTGCATTTCGCCGTAGAGCCGGACGTCGTCGAGCACGTCGCGCCGATAGATTTTAAGCGAACAGCCGAAGTCGTGAAGTTTCACGCCGGTGACGAGGGAGATCAGCGCATTCGCGACCTTGCTGGGCAACGTGCGGGTGAGGGGATGATCCTGACGGTCGACGCGCCAGCCGGAGACGACATCGAAACCCTCGTGCAGCTTGTCGATCATTCGCCCGATATCGGCGGGATCGTTCTGCAGATCGCCGTCCAGCGTGATGATCAGCTCACCCTGAGCCTGTTGAAAGCCGGCCATGAGCGCGGCGGTTTGCCCGTAGTTGCGGCGAAGGTTGATCCCCTTGAGCCACGGACGCGTGGCGGCCAGTTCTGCGAGACGTTGGGCCGTGCCGTCGGTGCTTCCGTCGTTGACGACGATCACTTCGTATCGCTCGGGCCGCGTGGCTAACGCGGACCCGAGCTTCGTGACCAACTCGTCGAGCGAAGCTTCCTCGTCGCAGCACGGGATGATGACGGAAAGCTCCATCGTTTCGGCTTCGTCTGGTCGGTCGTGCGGCGGCGCGGGCGGTTAGCCCGCATTCATCCCACGCTGCATCGTCATCGCGAGCCCGAGAAACGAGGGCGCGGCGATCCAGCTAGATGGATTGCTTCGTCGCTTCGCTCCTCGCAATGACAGGTGAATTTGCGAGCAAGCCAAAGAGTGTTGCGGGTTCACGAGAGAGTGTGATGTGGCGGGTTAGCGGCGGGGACTTTCGGTTGGGCCGTAGTAGCTCGGCCGCACTTCGCCGAAGGCGAGGACGACGCGCTGGAGCACCACGCCGGGGTCGATTCGCCAGACTTTGATCACGTGGGTGCCCGGCGTGGCGACGTGGTGCTGGGTGCGGATTTTTCGCACGCCTTCGGTCACGGTCCGGCCCCACGCTTCCTGGCCGTCGCCGACCGGCAGTTTCAAGTCCAGCACCTGCGGCGTTTCATCGTCGATCGACACCGCAAGGCGCAGACCGCGCCCGGGCGCGAAGGCCAGGGTGGGCGAGAGGGTGAGTTCGAGCGACGCTTCGCCGGCCGAGATCGTGTGGATTTGATATTCGAGCCGGGCAGAATCGGAGGAGAGCGCTCGGCTTTCCGCGGTCACCGGAAACGCGGTCATTCCGCCGAGCGTCCGACCGAAGTCATCGAGCGTTTTCCACGTGATGCCGGTCTCCGCGATCGCCTGCGTGGGGTGGACGGCTTCGATCGCGACGTGCCGGTCGGATTCGAGGAACGCGCCCGCCGGAGGCACGACTGCCGCCGGGAGTTTGTTCACCGGCACCGTGACGCGAACGCGCGTGCCGTGTGCGTCGCTCACCGTGACCCAGGTCTGCGTCGCTCCCTCGGGCGCGGCGTCCCAATCGACCTGAACGTAAATGCGGCGCGCGGCGTCGTCGGTGAGTTTGCCGTCGGATTCCGACACGCGCAGCCAGGACACGGCGGGTTGGACGGTGAACTCGACCGGACCGAGACCACGGTTGAAGATTTCGATCCAGCGGCGTTCCTGTGCGAGCGAGTTGAACGGCGGCAGCGTGGGCCGCCGTTGTCCCGGGATCACCTCGGGCCAGGCCGGGCGGGCGCCTTCGATCGCGACGCCGATTTCGCCGTGAGGGCTCGGCTGGATTTCGCCGACGGCGGGCATGGTGTTCCGCGGCGGTTGCTGCCAGATGGAATAGCCAAGATGAGTCTGGTCGGCGAAGTGCCGCCAGCGGCCGTTGCCGAGGTCCTCGTTGAACTGCTTCGTCAGTTCGGCATCGGCGCGGAAGAGGCTGCGCACCCGCTCGGCGGTCGTGTTGGTGGCGGTTCGAGCCTGGAAGGAATACAGGCGGTTCAGGCCGGCGGTGAGGTTCATCTCGTTCGCGATCGCGCAGGCGCGAATCGGCCAGAGCACGAGTTGGAAGAAGGCGTCGCGGCTCGCGGCGGGGAGCTGGTCGTTGATCCGCGCGGCGCGTCGATCGAGGTCATTCCAGGCGGCGGCGACGCGTTCGGCTTCGTCGAAGTTGACCGCGCTGAAGACATCGGGCGACAGCCACTCGGGTTTGATTGCGCCGTTGAGCTTGGTGTAGCCCGCCATCAAGGCGGCAATTTCCGGTGCATGCGCGGGCCCAAATTCGCGCTCCGCCCAAAGGCGGCCGAACTCGGTGAGTCGTTCGTAGGGCCATTGCTCCGGCGACCACGCGTAGCGGATAAAGAACTCGATCGGGAACTCCATCGGCTTGAGATCGCCGACGTTCACGATCCAGATGCGGTCGGCGCCATACTGCCACGCCAGGTGCATCTGCTCCCAGATTTTGGAAATGGGCGTGACGTTGAGCCACTTGTAGGAGCGCGGCCACCCGACGTAGTCGATGTGGTAGTAAATACCCGCGCCGCCGGGGCGGTCGCGTTCGGCCTTCGTCGGCAGACGGCGGAGGTTGCCGTAGTTGTCGTCGCACCAAAGGAGCGTGACGTCGTCCGGCACGGACATGCCTTTCTCGATATATTCCTGCACCTCCTTGTAGAGCGCCCAGAGCTGGGGGATTTGCGCGACATCGGGCTTCATCTCGCGGGCGAGGATCTCACGCTGGTCGTGGACGATTTTTTCCAGCAGCCCGATGTTGGCCGTCTCGCTCATCGCCATGTCGCCATCGCCGCGCATGCCGAGCGTGACGATGCTTTCGAAATCGCGATTCCGGCGGATGCCATCGCTCCAGAATTTTGCGAGGGTCGCGCCATTCGTCTCGTAGTTCCACGCGCCCTGGCCGTGCTTCGACCATTCCTGATGAGCGCGCAGCATCGGCTCGTGATGGGAGGTGCCCATGACGATGCCGTATTCGTCGGCCAGATACGGGTTCCTGGGGTCGTCCTCGTTGAACGCGTTGCCCCACATCGCCGGCCAGAGGTAGTTGGCGCGCAGGCGGAGCAGGAGTTCGAATACGCGCTCGTAGAAGCTGCGGTTGAGGCCGCCGAATTTTTCCCGCGCCCAGCCGGTCAGCGCGGGGGCTTCGTCGTTCAGGAAAATCCCGCGGTATTTGACGGTCGGGGAGCCGTGCACGACGCGGCCCGGCAGCACGAAGACGTTTTCGCGGCGAACGGTCGGCACGTCCGCCCACCAATACCACGGCGAAACGCCCATCTGCTCCGAAAGATCGTAGGTGCCGTAGATCGTGCCGCGTTTGTCGCTGCCTGCGATCACGAGCGCGCGACCGACGCCCGGTAGTGGGTTTACAACGACATCGGTGACCCAGGCCTCCCACCGGCCGGCGACCGGGGCAACATCGATCTTTCCCGTGCGGACCAGTTCGTCGATGAGCGCGCTTTGGCCGATCGTGCCGATGATCACGGCGGCGGGGCGGTCGCCGGCGGCGTGGGCGAGTTCCGGGCGAAGGCCGGTGACACGCTCGAGATCCGCCTGAAAATCGCGCGCGGTGCGCACGACGCCGGGCCAGTCGTCGGCGTCGACCAGGATGGGCGTCGCGGACTTGTTCTCCGCCAGCGGAAACGCCCCGGTTTGCGGTGCGAAGCGCACGGTTGCGGGCTCGCCCAGGCCCGCGAGCAGGGAAGACGCGAGCGCGGAGAAAGCGGCTCCGATTTTTAGCGGTCGAATCAGGAAGTTGAGGTTGGCCATGAAGGGGAGGTAGGGCGGGGCGTGCTCGCGTCTGACGCCGCCGGGTCGAAAGGGCGGATCGAGAGACGAGGTAAAGCCGCTGGGGGAGAGACAGAGCGTTCTCCCGTTGCAACGCTCCCCAAGCGTCAGGGGGCCTCAACCTCGCAGTGGTAGGGCTGGCGATGCGACTTTCGTCGCTCTCGACCTTGGAGCAGATCGGCGAGCGCTCCGGCCATGCGTGTCGCGCATAGGCGTGCGCCGTTCCACGCAGTGGCGGATGGCAATTGCTCCCGCTATCATGCCGGCATGAAGACGAACCCCTTTCTCCTCCATCGATCGGACGCCGACGCCCGACGGGCCGAGCCGCGGCCGGCGGGGCTTACCGAGACGTGCCCCATCAAAAAAAAGGCCCTCGAGCGTTGGGAAAACGAGGGCGGCAAGATCCCGGAACTGCATGCCGGTCGCGGGCCGGACGCCTTTGCGCGAAGCCGGCGTTTCTGACTCCGCGGGCGTCGGTGTCGGGAACTCACGCGGACTAGAGCCAGCGTTTGTATTTGAAAATCAGGTAAGGCACGACCGCGGAG
>JAEYYL010000130.1 GCA_023430825.1 Verrucomicrobiota bacterium
GCCCTGCGCGTCGCGACCGGCGAAAAACTCCCAGGCGGCGCGTTCCGTCAGGCGATCCTTCGGCGCGCGCATCAGGATGAAGCGATCGGCGGGCTGATCCGCGCGCGGTGCGTCGTGCGAATACGAATACACATAGTCGTCGCGCGCGCCGGCGTAGCCCGGACCGAAGTTGATGAAGCCGACGAGGCCGAACTCCGGAAAACTCCAGTCCGCGAAAGTCCACGTGCGTGCGCCATTGTGCGACCACGCGAGCTGAGCCGCACCGCCTTTCTTGTCGGCGTGTCCAAACCATAGATACAGCACGTCGCCGACCGCGAGGATGCCCCACCCTTTCAGTCCGTTGCGGCCCTGCCCGGGCTGCTCGTTGAGCGAAAACAGATTGGTTCCGGTGAAGTCGTCCGGCCCGCCGGTGATGCGAGCGAAGCCGCAGCTCAGCTTCTCCGGCACTTTCGGGATGAAGCCGGTGCCGTCGCCCCACGTGGTGTAAAGCGCGTCGTCCGCGCCCCAGGTGATCGGCCAGTTGTCGCCATCCTCGGCGGCGCGGCGGATCGTGTCCGCCGGCGCCCACTCGATGGCGCGGATGACGGGGCTCGGCGGATACGGCGGCGCGCCGAAGGCTTGCGCGGAAACGAGGAACGTGGCGGACGACAACAGCAGCAAAGAGGGAAAGCGCATGGGAGAAAACGTCAGCGGCCGGCCAGTTTCAGCAGGCCCCAGAAGAGAAGGACGATGCTCACCGATATCGCGCAGCACGCGAGAAAGCCAACCGTATCGAGACGGTTCCACCTGGTGAACTCCCAGTTCGAGCGCGGAAACAGTTTCAAATGATCGAAGCGATACGGGTCGCGCTCCGTCGCCGCCATCTCGGCTTGATCGCGTTCCGGGGTGTCGGCCACCGGTGTCTTCATCTTGCCGAAGAAGTGATCGATGCGCGGGCCCGACGGCGGCCGCGTCAGCAGGCTGACGCCGATCAGCAGCACGAAGGGCGTGATCGCGTCGAAGAACAAACGCGCCGCGAACCGATGGCCGGGCGACAGTTTTTCCACCGGGAGGCCGACGACGTTCAGCAGGAAAAGTTCGGTGTGAAAACGATCGCGGCCCTCGAGCGGACTATCGGGATCGGCGGGACGAAGCCGGGCGACGGTGTCGAAGAACACCGGACTGCTGCGGCCCGACGCGTCGTCGACGCGCACCGTGAGCGCCGGATGCAGGCGCACGGCGTCGACCTGCACGAGCGCCAGGGGCGCGACGATGTTGACCACCGTCGAAAGCAGCACGGCACACCAGACGGCGGGCACCGTGAGCCGGCGCCAGAAAAACACGAGGAGCACCACGGCGCCGAACGGCACGTTGATCGTGAGCATCAGCTGGAAGAACGTGAAGATGCTTTGCGCGCTCGTGGCGGCGACAACGCCGAGCGCGAGCACGATGACGATGGTCCAGCGACCGGCGGCAACCGCCCCGGCCTCGGTGAGATTGGGACGGAAGTGCCGCCAGACGTTGCGCACGACGAGCGCGGAGACGGACATCGTCTGCGCTGCGACGCTGGACATGTTGGCCGCGAGGATGCCCGCGAGCATAAGCCCGAGGAAGCCGGGCGCGAGCAGTTCGCGCGACATCGTGCCCCACGCGAGGTCGGGATCGGCCAGCGCGTTCTGGCCGGAGTAAAGCGCGAACGCGACGAGTCCGCAGAAGGCCCAGAGGATGATCATGAAGCGCTTCGCATACGTGCCCGACACGGCGCCGAAGCGCGCGGCGTATTCATTTTTTGCGGACCCGCCGATGCTCATGTTACCCATGATGCCCGTGATCTGCACCCAGGAGACGGCGAAGACCGCCGCGATCGTCCAACCCGTGACCTGGCTCACGCCGGCGGCGCCGAAAAATTCGAACATCTGCGCGGGGACTTTGTCCCCCAGCGCGCCGATGCCGCCGATGGCTTTCAAGCCCACCGGAAGCAGCATGACGGAAAACGCGAGGATCAGCAGGCACTGCACGATCTCGTTGACCGCGGTGGCGGCCATCCCGCCAAGGACGATGTAGGCGCCGACCACGAGTGTATAAACGAGGTAGAAGGGAAGCGGGTCGATCGGCGTGATCGTATCGCGGAGTTCGCCGCGGGCCGCGCGCTCGCGCAGGATGTCGAACTGCGTTTGCTCGGGCGGGGTGAGCGCGCCGGTGGCGGCGGCTTTCTCGAGCGCGCGGAACGTCTGGTAATCCTCGACGGAGGCGCGCTCCGCGGCGGTCCACGCGGCCTCGGGCTTCACCACGATGGCGGAGCTGATCTTGTAGGTGACCAGGTTGCCGAAGCCGATCGTGATGATCACGGCGGCGAGCGTCTGCGTGATCGCGTAGAACTGCGACAGGCTGCGGCTGCCGAGGCGGTCTTCGATCAGGTCGGCGGTGGTGACGAGCCGCGCGCGACGGAACCAGAGGTTCATGAACCAGAAATACGGGTTCATGAAAATCATCTGGAAGGCCAGCCACGCGCCGGACGCGCCGTGCTGGTAAACGAGGCTGGCGGTGCTCACCGCATTGTTGGCGTCGGTGGAGTTGCCGAAGTTGAGGAAAAACTGATAGGTCTTTCCGAGTTTCCGTCCGGCGAGGAAGAAGCCCTCTTCGCCCCGCGTGCCGGGTTTGCGGCTGGCACGTCGTCCGAGAAAAATCACAAGCGCGACGTAGGCGGCGATGACGGTGCCATCGAGGACGTGGAAATAACCCATGGGGAAGATCGAACGCGGAAGAGAAAGGAGAAGCCCCGTCGGGAAAGGTCCAGACGGGGCGCTGGTGCAAAGCGGCGGAGACGGCTCAGAACGAGAACGTCGTGCGCAGCGAGATGTATTGCGGTTCGCGAATGCGCCAGGCGGCGATCGAGCCGTCGGGCTGCGCCTCGACGGGAATCAATTCCTCGCCCACGCCGATGTTCTTCACGTTCAACTGCGCCCTGAAGGTGAATTTCTCGAATTTGCGCGTGTAGCCGACCCAGACGTCGTAGTCCGACTGCTTCGGGCCATGGTAGGGATTGCGCACATCGGAAACGCGATCGAGGGAGGTGTCGCCGTTGACATGGACGACGGGGAAGCCGATGGCGACCTCGTCCTGCCAGCGCACGCCGCCGCCGATGTTCCAACCCTTGAGGAAGCCATCGCCGAAGGTGTAGTTGGTGATGGCGTTGAAGCGCCATTCGCGCAGTTCGTTCGCGGGCAGGCCCTCGGCGGCCGTCTTGGGGAGCATCTGGTTATAGACCTGCAGGGTCATCCGTTCCTTGAGGAACACGGTCTCGAATTCCGAAAAGCCGTTCGGGTTGGGGCTCAAGGAGCCCGCGGGGCCTTCGACGAGCGGCATGATGGAGTTGACCATGAGGGCCTGGAAATCGCGCGCGATGTTGGTGCGCACGGCCTGGGCGCGGTTCGCGTTGAGCGCGATGCGCCATTGCGGAGTGGGATTGAACACCACCTCGTATTCCTCGCCCTTCGAGACGACATCCGCGGTGGCCACGACCGCGCCGTCGCGATCGTCATAGTTCACCTCCGCGCCAATGCCCGAACCGGTTTCCTCCATGCGAAACGTATTGCGCAGCGCCAGGCCCACGGGGCCGTTATACCAGTCGTTGAACGCGGCGATGCCCGCGGCGTTGCCGGGATAGGCCGGGTCCTGGGGGTTCGGATTGTTCCACCAGTTGTCGCCCCGGAGAATCTGCTCCCTCATGTCGGCGACGCCCCGGGCCAGATTGTTGATCGCCGTGTTCAGGTTGAACAAGGACGAGGACAGACCGGAGGTCGTCTCGTATTTCATGAACTTGAACACGAGCTTTTCGTTCAGCGTGGAGACCAGCACGCCGTATTCCTTACTCTCGCCGGTCTCGGCGGGGAGGAGATTATCGTAAATGTCATAGCGCTGCCCGGCGGGGCGGAAATTGTCCGCCTGATTGTAGATCAAGCTGACGGACGAACCCAGCGGCAGCCGGCTGCGGATGAACTCCGGGGAGTGCAGCACCACGCCGTAATTGAAGCTGCTCTCGGTCTGCTCGCCCGTGGGCAAGGGATCGAAGCCATCGAGCACCGCCCGCCCGGTCTGCGGGTCGATGTCCACCGTGCCGGCGTCGTAGGTCCGCACCTTGTCCTTGCGCCAGCCCAGCGTGCTGACGAGCGTGCCGTTCCACCAGTAGCTTTGCGCCACGCCGACGACTGAGTCGACTTTCTCGCGCCGACGGACGGCTTTGCTCATGACCTCGTCGACATCCTTTTTCCCCGCGGACAGGATGCTGAACGATTGCTCCCTCCAGGTCCCCGGGGTGGGGCTGGTGGCGGCGGTCGGCTGGGCATAATAAAGAATGTTGGCGTTGCCGAGGCTGCCGGTATCCTGGTTGACCGGCACCGAGATGGCGCCCGTCGCCGGCGCGGTGGAGCCGCTGAGATCGGGTCCGAGGAAGCGCATGACCGGCAGACCGCGACGGCCTGAGCTCAGGTTGTTCACCGTGCCCCACTCCGTCGCGTTGTAATCCAGGCCCGACGCGACGGCGAAGTTGTTCCGGCTCTCGAACGCGGAGTTGTCGAGCGCGGTCACCGTGCCGGTGAGCCGGTGGCGCCCCAGCAGTTTGCCGAGCCAGTTGGCGCGTTTGCCGATGTTCTGCAGGTCGAGGTCGTAATACACCGTGCCGCGCATGCCCTCCTGTTCGTAGCGTTGCAGCGTCGCCTTGCTGTAGCCCGTCACAAACGGACGCCCGAAATTCGGGTTCACCTGGCCGTTGCCGAGGTGCGAATTCATGTCGATGCGCAACGTGTAGCCGCTGATCACGCTGTCGAGCTGCATGACGTTGCCGTTGTCGAGCAACTCCCGATGGAAGGAAAGTTCGGCGCCGGCCTTCCCGTCGAAAAACTGCTGCGCGAGCGAGACATCGTAGGCCTCGAAATCGACCCACTCGTGCTTGTTCGGGCCGTGCAGCATGTGCTCGTAGAAGTTGAAAATGGCCGGGTCGGAAATCTGCTGCGCCTTCCAGAATCCCTGGGTGATGTCGTTATAGTGAAGGACGCGGTTGTTGATATAGTTCCAATCGCGCAAGCCGCGCGTCTGGGTCTGGGTGTAGGACGTGCCGGTCGCGTTGGGCTTGTTGCCGTTGTAATTGCCGTTGCGGAAGCCGACCACGCTGGAGCCGGCCAGACCGAGCGAGGGAGTCGAACTGTTGGGATCGTTGTAAACGATCACCATCTGGCGCGAGCCGTTGCCCATGGCTCCGATCTGCCCGCCGAAGAGATTGCCCGAGTTCGACGTGGTGGAGCCATCGTAGGCCGGACCGCCGGTGTTCGCCGCCGCACCCGTCGCCGTGAACAACGCCGTCGGCCAGCCGGCCGCGGGCGTGCCGAGCATCACGCCGGTGTTGGTGCTCGGATTCCACGCCGGTCGCCCCATCGCCCACCATTGGGTGTAGGCATCGCCGGGCGGACGGATCTCGGGCATGTTGGAGTCGGTGTCGCCGAACTCGACGCTCGCTTTCAACGTGGTGTTGACGAACGGCCGATACGTGCCGGTCAGGAAGGCGCGCTTGTTGCGGCGCCACGCTTCTTCGACCTTGAAGGATTGATCGTCATAGACGCCCGCCACCCGCAGCGCGAGCTTGTCGCTGATCAGCACTTGATTGTAGTCCAGCCCGGTGCGGAACGAGCCGTATTGATCCGTCCGCAACTCCACTTCGCTGCGGTTGCGGTTGAGACGAGCCGAGATCAGGGAGGCGTTGATGATACCGGACGGACTGCCCAGACCGAACAACATGGCGTTCGGTCCGCGGCTGATTTCCATCCGCTCGATATTATAGACGTCAACCGGCAGCCGGCTGACAAAGAAGTCGCGGGAGAGATCCGCCGAGGTCAGCCCCCGGACGCGCGTGCTCGGTGTCGCCGAGGCAAACGCCGCGTCGTAATCCGTCTCCGCCCCGTTGGGATTGTCGACCGTGCCCGCGTCGGAAAAATTGCCGCCTACACCGTTCACTTCGGTGCCCAGCGTGTAAACGAGCAGCCCTTCGAGGTCCTTCGCGCCGACGTCGTTGATGAAATCCTTCGTGACGACCGAGATCGACGAGGCGATGTCCCGCAGGTCGGTGCGCAGACGCGTGCCGGATTGCGCGGTGCTCGCCAGATATCCGGTATCGAGTTCGCCCCGCACCTCGAACGGCGACATGACGATCGTCTCATCGTCGGGGGCGGCGGGGTCGGAAACGGTGGTCTGAGCGAGTGCCCGGGTCCCGTGAAGGGCGAGGCAGGCGAAAAGGCCGGCAGCGACGGTGATCCGCGCTGTCTTCCCGTGTGTGTGGCCGAGTTTAGTCATAGGTCGTTTACGGTCTTCTTCTGGGTGGTGTTGTTCAGGCTAAAGACGACGTCGCAGTGTTTCGAAGGTCACGCAGCCTGCGTCAGGGGCGGTGCGGAGAAACGATGGACGCGCATGAAAGGGGTGGGCAGCTGTCGCGCCGTGAACCAATGCGCGTTGGATTATTTGTGTCAACGCTGGAACCATGGGAAATCGTGAAAATTTTTAGCGGGCCGCGTCAGCCGCTGGCGTTAGCACGCCGTGATCGGACCAAACGAAAAAAGCCCGCTCGCTGCACCGAGTGGCGGAGACGAAATTTTCCGTCCCGGCCGCGCGCCCGCCGCCCAGCCGCGCAGGCCGTTCCGCCGCGCTCGTGTCGGGCGGTCGCCGGGATTGGCTCTCCCCGCCCGCTTCCCCTTGCCAATCTTCGCCCCGAACCCCAAACTTCGCATCGATTTCTAATGCGCATGGGTGAAACTCGTTTCCCCTCCGTCCTCCCGCCCCCTCTTCTCATGAAAACTTCCTACCGCTTTCCACGCCATTTCGTCTGGGGCGTCGCCGCCGCCGCGCCGCAAATCGAGGGCGCCGCCGACGACGACGGCAAAGGCGAGTCGATCTGGGACCGCTTCGCCCGCCACCCCGGCCGCATCGACGGAGCGGATACGCCCGCGATCGCCTGCGATCACTATCATCGTTTCAAAACGGACTTCGCCCTCATGCAACGCCTCGGCGTGAAACACTACCGGCTGTCGCTCGCCTGGCCGCGGCTGTTTCCGGACGGCGGGCGCACGGTCAACGTTCGCGGTCTCGACTTCTACCGACGCTTGTTCGATGCGATGGCGCGCCACGACCTCACGCCGTGGGTGACGTTCTACCATTGGGACCTCCCGCAGGCGCTCGAGGATCGCGGCGGCTGGCGGACGCGCGCGACGGTCGACGCGTTCGCCCACTACGCCGAAACGGCGGTGCGCGCTTTCGGCGACCGCGTGCGACACTGGTTCACGTTGAACGAGATTCCGACCTTCGTCGGTCACGGCTATCGCCGCGGCGTGCACGCTCCCGGCGCGCGCGAAGATGACGCCACGATCAACCGGATCTTTCACCATACGCTGCTCGCGCACGGTCACGCGGTGCGCGCCGTCCGTGAATTCGGTCCGCGCGGATCGCGTGTCGGACTCGCGCACGATCTGAGCGTGCCGATTCCCGTGACCGAGACCGCGCGCGACATCGCGGCGGCGCAGGCGGAACTCGCTGCGAGCAACGCGCACCTCCTGCATCCCGTCTTTCACGGCCACTACCCCGCTTCGTATCTGCGCCGCTGCGGCCCTGCGCGCCCGCAGGTCGCGCGCGGCGACATCGCGATCATCGCCGAGCCGATCGATTTCCTGGGGCTCAACATCTACAGCGGCGTCTTCGTCCGCGCTGCCGCGCGAGGCCGGCGCGAAATCCTCCCGTTTCCCGCGCAGTATCCGCAGGCCGGATTGGACTGGCTCAAGCTCGCTCCGCAATCGATCTACTGGGCGCTGCGACACTGCCACACGCTCTACCGGCCGAAGGCGCTCTACATCACCGAAAACGGCGCCGGCTACGACGAACCCGCGAGCGCGAGCGAGCCGCTCCTCGACCTCCATCGTCGCGAGTATCTGCGCAACTATTTGTTGAACGTGCATCGCGCGGTGGACGAAGGGCTTCCTTGCCGGGGATATTTCCAGTGGTCGTTCATGGACAATTTCGAATGGGCGATGGGCTATGCGAAACGCTTCGGCATCGTGCACGTCGACTACGCGACCCAGGCGCGCACGCCGAAACTCAGCGCCCATTGGTATTCGTGCGTCATGCGCGAGAACCGGATCGTGTGAACGGTGCGGTCTCCGCGCGGAGCACCGGAAATTTCGCCCGCGCCAGCGCGCGGCGAAGCTGCGCGGCGTGCGCGCGGTCGCGCGTTTCCACCGTGCAGATCGCGCGCACAGCGCTGACGTCCGGGCCGCTGAACGCGCGATCGTGCGTGATGTCGCGGATGCTCGCACCCGCGTCGGCAATCACCCGGCTCAACGCCGCCAACCCGCCGGGCCGGTCGCTGATCGACACCACGAATCGGCCGAGTCGCCCATCCGCGACGAGCCCGTGCTCGATCACGCGGCTCAACCGCGCCGGATCGATGTTGCCGCCGCACACCGTCAATACCACGCGCTTGCCGCGCAACTCCGGCAGCTTGCCCGCCATCAGCGCCGCGAGCGGGGCGGCCGCCGCGCCTTCCACGACCGTTTTCTCCAGCTCCGTCATGCGCAGGATCGCGAGCGCGATCCAGTCCTCCGTCACCGTCACCACGCGATCCACGTGCCGGCGTGCGAGCGCGAACGCATTGCCGCCCACCTCCAGCACCGCGAGCCCGTCCGCGAGCGTCGGCCGCCGCTCGATCGGCACCGGCCGGCCGGCGCGCAACGCCGCCGAGAAGCTCGCGGTCTCCCGCGATTCGACCCCGATGATTTTGACCTTGGGTCGCAACGCCTTCACCGCCACGGCAAGTCCGGCGATCAAGCCGGCGCCGCCGATCGGCGCCACGATCGCATCGATGTCCGGCACCTGCTCCAGGATCTCCAGCGCCATCGTCCCCTGCCCGGCGATGATCGCGGGGTCGTCGTATCCATTAATATAAGACAAGCCCTGTTCGCGGGCCAGCCGGTCCGCCAGCGCCCGAACCTCCGAAAAGTCCCGTCCCCCGTGAATCACCCGCGCGCCCATGCGTTCGCACGTGGCCACCTTGATCAACGGCGCGTGGTCCGGCATCACGACGGTCACGGGGACGCCGAGCAGCTTGCCATGATACGCGAGGCCGAGCGCGTGGTTGCCCGCCGACGCCGCGATCACGCCGGCGCGCCGCCGCGCCGGCGAAAGCAGGGCGAGCGCGTTGCGCGCACCGCGCTCTTTGAACGATCCGGTGCGCTGCAGGTTGTCGAGTTTGCAGCTCACGTGCACCCCCGTGATTTCCCCGAGCGGGATCGACTCGGGGCATGGCGAGCGGAGCACATGCCCGCGAATCCGGCGGGCCGCCGCGGTAATGTCGTCGATCGTCACGGATGCTTTCATGATGAAACGGATGGATGAGCGCTCCTCACTTCCGCCCCGCCCGCCGAACGGCGGCGATGCGCACGTCGGACCACCACACACGCGAGCGCCAGGTGCGCAGCGCGAAGTGCCCGCCGGCGAGCGCGTCCGGATCGCGCACGTCGTGCACCAGCCGGTCGTCGATCCAGTAGCGCAGGCGACCACCGGCGAGCAGCACGCGAATCCGATACGTGCGCCCCACCTCCGAGCGCGTCGAGGGCTCCTCGGATAACTGCACGAAACCCGGATTCCGCCGCACGCGCGACCAGCCTTCCTGAAATCCGCCGGTGAGCGTCACGATGTAGTTCGGGATCTTTTGATATTCGCCGTAGCGCCCCGAGCGGCCGAACCGATACGGTCCGTCGGTTTCGCGCGCGTGCAAAATCAGATTCAGGTTCGCCGCGTTGTTCTCCGCGGGACCGTCGACTCCCGCCGTCGCCTCGATCACGACATCGGTCGGCAACGCTTCCGCCCACCACAGCGTCGCCGCCGGTTCCAGTCCCGGCTGATCGGAGGTCACGATCGACAACCGTCCCGCGCGAACTTCCAGCGTCGCGTTCCCCTCGAGTTTCCAACGATTGCGCCAGCGATCGTCGTTGAATCGCTCGTGCGCGATTTCCGTCACCGCCCACGTCTCGCCGCCGATTTCGCGGAGGTCGCCCGCCGCGGCGAGCGCGGTTGCCGCGGTGGCCATCAGCAGAACGAATCGGGAAACGGGATGCGTCATGAGGCTCATTGGATTTGCTCGAAGAGCCACGTCCTCACGCGCTCATCGACCTCGGGAAACACCGAATGACCCATCTCCGGCACCACCAGCAGGCGCTTCGGCGCGGTGATCGCGTTGTAAGCGGAGAAGATCGAGGTCGGCGGACAGGTTTCGTCGTTGTAGCCGAGCGCATAGAAGATCGGTGCGCGCACGCGCTTCGCGAAGTTGACGGTGTCGTAATAACGCGTCGTCGCGATCTTCTCCGGCGTGCGATGACGGCTGTCGGCGCCGCGCATCATGTGCGGCCAGCCGCCCGCGCGATCGTGCAGATAACCGCTCACGTCGCAGTAGGCCGGCACGATCGCCGCCGCCGCCGTGACCCGCGGATCGAGCGCCGCGGTCACCGTCGTCAACTGGCCGCCCTGGCTCGCTCCGAACACGAGCAGGTTCCGGCCATCCCACGCTTCGCGCGTCGTCAGAAAATCGTTTGCCCGCAGGCAACCGAGATAGACGCGGCGAAAATAATAAAACTCCCGGTCGTCGAGATGATACGTCGGATAACCGTCGAGCGCGCCGGTGCGCATCTGGTCATACACTTCGAGTGGCTGGGTGACGGGAATGCCATGAATGCCAATCTCGAGGGTGATCGCGCCGCGCTCGGCGAGCTCGCGCTGCCCCGCGTAAGGTCGCACGCCCGCGCTCGGCACGCGCAGAATCGCCGGATAGCGACCGGGCGCTTTCGGTTCGCACAGTATCCCGTAAATCCGCCCGGCATGGCGCACGCCCTGCGTCCGGCTCCACGTGCGAAAACTCACGTGATACACATTGATGGCGCCCGTGCTGGCCTCGGGGATCAACTCCAATCGCGGCTCGAGCGGGATCTTCGCCAGCTCCGCCTTGCTGGCGTTCCAAAACGCATCGAAGTCATCCGGATTTTCCTGCGTCGGCACGATGCGCTCCGGCGAAAAGCCGGCCGTCGCGAGGCTGCGATAGTCGCGTCCGTCGATCGTCGCCGTCACCACGCAACGAATGAATCCGGGGCGATCGAGCGTGCCGCCGTCGATGGTCAATCCCTCCGCGGGCACGCTCGCGGTGCGACTCGTCGCGGGCATCATCTCGGGTCCCACCCGATATTCGATCGTCGCGTCCGCCCGCGGAAGTCCGTCAGCGGTGATGGCGACGTGAAACCTCACCGGTTCGCCCGGCGCATAAAGCCAGTCGGCCCGGTCGGGCGCCACGTTCAGAGCGATGACCGACACGCGGTCGGCGGACAGCTCCGCCGCCGTTGCAGCGATTCGCAACAGCGCCAGCCCAAGCGCCGCACAAAGGCCCAGCCGAGTGAGGAAGGAAATACGCAGCATCACCGGCAGCACGAGCGGTTGACCGAATTCATTTGAGCGCCCACTTCGCGCGACCGCCATGGTCCGCGAGATAAGTCAGGCCCGCCTCATACGCGACGAGTTGCGCGTCGAGCAGCTGGTCCGCCGAGTGCGGCGCCACTTCGCCGGCGCGGTTCGTTCCCGCGAAACTGTGCGACGGCGATTCGATCAGCACCGACAGCGCGCCGCAGTGCAGGTTGAGCGCCGTGTCGAGATTCAGGCGCGGCGAGCCGGTCTTCGGCGGCGTGGCCTCGATCGCCGGATCGTTGGTGCTCTGCAAGCCCGCATGCGTGAGCGCGGTGTGGACCGCGCGATAAAGCTCGTCGAACACCGGCACGAGCGCGGCCTCGGTGGCCGGCCGGTGCACGCGCACAAAGTAATTCTTCGGCGGCGCACCGGTGTGCATGTTGAAAATCAAATCCGGCCGCTCGCGCGCCGTGAGATCGAGCAGCGCCTGCGTCTCTGGCTGCCGCGCCCCGAGGAAATCGTCGTGCTGCAGGTTCACGCGGCATCGTTCGGATAACCGCCGGGAAACTGCGTGCGCGAGAAGTCGAGCGGGATGAACTCCTTCACCGTCGGCCAGCCGATCGGCGTGCCGTCCTTCCAGACGCCGGTGTTGAAATAGACGTGCGCGCGATTGTCGGTGCCGTGATACGGCTCCATCCGCAGCGGGATGCGCGCGCGGCCGTCGACGTTGACCACCGGAATCAGCACGATGCGATCGAGCCGGTCGCGCGCGGCAACGATGCCCGGCCATTCCTTGCCGCGCAGATCGCGGCCGGTTTCGAGGATGGCGATCAGGTTCACCACGCCGACAATCCCCTCGAATTCGCCGCCGTGCACCGCGCCCAATCCGAGGAAAACTTTCTTCGCGTGGTCCGGCCCCAGATACGCGCGCACGTCGAAAAAGCCGAGCGAGCCGGAGAACGTCGTCGTGCCCTTGCCCATGCGTGGCGAACCATACGACACCGCGCGAATCGGCCGGCCGCCAGCGGTGCGACCGACGATCTCGACCTCGCCCCGCTTCACCTGCGTCGCCATGAACCGCTCGATCGCTTCGACTTCGCTGACCCAGAAATCCGGAATCGACTCCGCCTCCTGCAGAAAATCGTCAGGGATGTCGGGGAACTGCGCGGACCGCGCGGCCTGACTGACCGGCGACGCGAATGCGCAGGCGACGACGAAACCGAGGCAACAGGCGAGACGCCCGGCGGCGCGGGGCCAACGGGCCGCGCGCACGAGTTTTTCAGGGAGGAGTGTGCTCATAAATTCAGGAGAAAGGAGAGAGAGAAATCGTCGGGGGTCGGTGCGACAGAATGACGATGAAAGGAGAAAAGGAAAACGGGGTTTGAGCGTCCGGCTAGGAGAGCCAGGTGTCGCGGTGTTGCGCGACGAACGCATCGTCGTTGAGCCATGGATACGCCGCGGACACGCGACTGATCTCTTGCGCCTGGCCCGGCGACAACTGCTCGTGCGGATCGAGACACGCGGTCGTCGCGAGCAGTCCCTGCCGCCGCAACACCTCGTGAATGCCCGGCAGACAGCCAGCGAAACGATTCGCGCTGTCGAAAATCGCGGCGTTCGCATCGGTCAGCGCCGCGTTTCGTCCGAGCCACTGCAAATCGACGCGGCCACGCGACCGGGCGCGTTGCAAATCGCGAAAGAGCGCGACCGCGCGCTCCGTCCACACGCCCCATTGGCCGAGGAGCCCGCCATCGAAGTGCCGCGTGCGGCCGGCGAACTCGAACGGTGTGAGCAGATCCGCGATGATGTTGTCGTCGTTGCCCGTGTAGAGCGCGACGTCCTCGCGATCCGCTTCGAGCACCGCGCGCACGACGTCGAGCGTCCGATAGCGGTCGAACGGCGCCAGTTTCACCGCCACCAGCTCGGGAATCTCCGCGAACTCGCGCCAGAAACGATAGCTGAAAATGCGTCCGCCCACCGCCGGTTGAAGATAGAAGCCGATCAGCGGCAGTTCCTTCGCGACCCGGCGGCAATGCCGCAGCACCGCCGCCTCGGACTCGCGTCTCCAGGCCCCGAGGCTCAACAGACCGGCTTCATAACCCGCGGCGCGCGCGAGGCGCGCCTCGGCGAGCGCCTGCGCCGTGTGGCCGCACAACCCCGCGATGAGCGCAAACGGCTGCGGCTTCTTCGCTCGCGCCAGCCAGTCGCGCCCGGTTTCCGCGGCGAGGGCCAGCACCCGATCGTAGAGCGCAATCTTCGGGTCGCGAATGGCGAACTGCGTCGAGTGCACCGCCACCGCGAGCCCGCCGGCGCCGGCGTCGACATAGTAGCGGACGAGCGCGCGCTGGCGGCGTTCGTCCCACCGGCGATCTCGGCGCAAAGCGAGCGGCAGCGCGGGGATGACCTGCCCGGCGAGCAGGTGTTCACGAAGTGAATACACGGAAGGGGATTTCATCGAAAGAGGTGTGTCTCCGGGCTGCTTCGCCGGGTTTCAAAAGCGTCCATCGCGGCGCTCGAAGCCCGTGGGCTTGCCCCACGTCCGCCCCACCCCGCGCACCCACGCCGCCGTCCAGCGCAGCATCTCGTCGAGCGAGGTGCGCGGCGCGCCGAAGCGCGCGTGCGACCAGCGAGCATCGTTCAGCCACGCCGTTTCCGCTTCCGTGCCCGTCAGCACCGCCCGCCGTCCGAGCAACTCGCCGAACCGCTGCGCGAGTTCGCGCACGGACAACACCGCCGCGCCGGTAACGTTGACCGGCACCGCCGGCGACGCCGCGACATCGAGCGCCTGAATGCTGTGCGCGACGGCGTCCGACTGCCAGATGACGTTGACGTGGCCCATGCCCACATCGACCGGCTGGCCCTCCAGCACTTTCTGGGCGATGTCGAGCAACAGCCCGTAGCGAAACTCCACGGCGTAGTTGAGGCGGATGAGTGCGACCGGTGTTCCGTGCGAGGCGGAAACCGCGGCAAACGCACGTTCGCGCTCGATGCACGACGCCGCATACGGCGCCGCGTTCGCATCCACCGGTGTCGACTCGCTTGCGCCGCCGGTTTCCGGCCGCACAAACGGATACACGCAGCCGGTGGAGAACGCGACGATGCGCGAGCCGCGGTAGCGCTCCGCCACGAGTCGCGGCATCTCGACATTCATCCGCCGGAGGATCTCCGGATCGGAAGCCGTGCCGAACTTCACGCCGGCGAGAAAAAAAACGGTGGGCGCTTCCGGCAGTCCCGCCAAGGCCTTCTCGTCCGCGAGATCGCACGCGACCGTGGTGATCCCCCGGGACTCGAACTCCGCCCGGTCGCGCAGCGTCGAGAAACGCGAAACCGCCAGCACCTGATCGCGCCGCCCCGCGAGTTCGAAGCTGCGCTGCACCATCGCGCTCACATGCAGCCCCATCTTTCCGCCTGCTCCCAGCACGAGCACCGGACCGGAATGACGCGCCAACGTGGCCAGCACCGCCGGCGACGGCAGGCTCAAGAAATCGTCGACCGCCTCCGGCGCGCAGGGCAGCTCGAGCGCGCTGGCGGGCGGGATCGACGTCGGCTGATTCGAAAGGTTTTCAGTGTTCATGAGTTCGCATCGGGTTTGACGATTCCCGCCGCTGTCATCCGCCGGGCGAAGGGATGCGGCTGCACGCGCTGCTTGTAACGAGTTTCCCGATACGTTTGGAGCAGGCGCTCCACTTCTTCCGGCGAACCGGCGTAGGCGCATTGCAGGCAGTAATATTCGTTCCGCGCCGAATCGTGGCGGAGAAACACGACATCGACGTCGCGCGCAAAGCAGAGGGGACAGCGGGGAGTCGTCATGGCGAACGCAGCGTCACTTTCACCTTGAGACTCTCCCCCACCGCCACGCGGCCGGAAAGGCCCAGCGTGTAGAACGGTTGAAACATGAAACCTTCCCTCGCCTCTCCGTGCGACACGTTCGCCATCGGCTCGAGCGCCACGGTGCAATTGACCGGCGGCAGGCTGGCCGCCACCCGCACCGGCGACGCGACGCGCAGCGTGCGCGCCTCATACGCGTAGGTCAGCTCCCGCCGCGCCTCCGCCGTTTCCGCGCACATCACGATTCCACGCATGTCTTCGGGATATTCCGTCGTGCCCCAGCAGCCGCGGTGCGATTCGGTTATTTCGATCTCCGCCGTCGGATCGGACGACGCGAGCAATCGCCGCTCGATCTCGATCACGCCACCACCGGGAAACCGGAACACCGAGGCAACCGTCACGGTGACTTCGCCGACCAGAAGATTCATCGGCTCCGTCTCGAGCACCGAAATCCCGTCCGCGCCCCGCGTCACCCGCCCCGTCGTGCGAGCCGCAGAGAACTCCACGACCACGCCGCGACAGCGCACCTCCGCCGTCTGGCGCGGGCCGGCCACCACGCCACCCCGGTGCTCTGAACTGATGAGATACGGATAATTGCCGTTCCAAAGATTCATCGTATCCGCGCCCATGTTACGGTCGACCTGCCCCGCCAGCGGCCGGAAATCGCAAATCGTGCCGCCCGCATTCAGATCGATGGCGACGCGGAACCACGCGTCGACCTGCCAGAACGTTTGCCGGCCCGAGCCGCACAGCAGATCGCGCCAAAGATTCACCTCGGCGCCACCAATCGCCGCATGCGCGCGATGCCATTCTCCGGTCTCGCTCACGGTCTGGTCGCGCACCACCCCTTCGTCCTTGCGCGATTTCAAGTAGGCCAGCGACTCGCCGTAAAGTTGACGCGACTCCACGGGGTTGGTCGCGAAAGGATGACCCGCCGCCAGCCACGGCGGGCTGACGAACAAGCTGTAGTAAACCTGATCGTTGTAGCGAAGCTGCTCGATCCACTGATCGATGAAGTGAAGCAGATAGTCGCAGCGCGCGCCGTCGTTCGCCATCGCGCGAATGAGATTCGCCGGATGGCTCGCGAAAAGGTCGTCGCGACTGGTCAACGACAGCACCATGTCTCGGTTCAAATGCGGCAGCGCCACAACGCCGACCGCGTCCGCCTCGTCCTTCGCCGGACACAGATGACAGCGTTTCGAGGGATGATAAACGCCCCACGGTCCGCCCTCGCTGAAGAGATGCCATTGGCGGTTGTTGCCGTGATACATTTTGATTCCCTCCTCGAAGCAACTGACGATCGCCGTCCTCACCCCGGGAAACTCCGCCTGCAGGAACTGCAACGTCGCCGCATCGAGGATATACGAGCCGATCGCCCGCGGCTCCTCGCCGAACACCTCGCGGAAACGCCGCATCAAGAACCGGATCACCGCCTGCCGCGTCGCCATCGGCAGCAGGTAAATCGCCTTCTCCTCCGTCGCGAAACGCGCGCGATAATCGTCGCAGACCAACTCGTGCAAGTGCAGCCCGACCTCGACGTCCGGCTTCGCCCGCTCCTCCGCCACAAAGTTGCAGACGTCGCGATCGAACAACGCGCCATACGTCACGAGAATCGTCGTCCGCAGTCCATGCCGCCGCGCCTCATCCTGCTGGAAGCGCAGCGTCTCCAGCCGGGTTGCCCCCCGGTCGGCACGATGAATGACGTTCAGCAGCATCGCCTTCATCGAAGCGAGCGAACCGGCCCGAGGATAACGTTCGCTGCCGAAGCCGCGGGAAAATTTCGCGGAATCCGCCGGCGCCACGGCCCCTCCGGCGGGAGCGAAGGAAATCGAGAAACCCCGGTCAGGGTTGCGGTCTGGCGCCGTGAGGGGACCGTCATCACCTCCGAGCTGTGACCATCAGTTACTGTTGCGCAACATTTTTATTCTGTTGCTTCACACCTTTTGGCGGCGGTTGGGAAACCAGGCCGATGCAATGCCCCGTTGCCGTCCCTCGTCGTCCGAGCAGAGAGCGCAGTGTCGCGACGCCGAGTTCGGCGCTCGGCTAGAAGCCCACCGCTTGCGCGTCGGGCCGCCGCGGATCGGCCGCTCCCTGTTGCACGCCCGTTTTCGGATCGACGGCGATGGTCGACGCGGCGCCCTGGTAAGCGCCTTCATACGAGGCGCGTTCCTTGAGCTCGTGTCCGCGGTCCCGCAGCCCCGCGGCGGTGTCGGTCGACATTCCGTAACGCTCGAAGGTCAGAACGTCCGGCAGCCATTGATGATGGATCCGCGGCGCCTCGACCGCTTGCGCCACGGGCATCCCGTGGTCGATCACGTGGCTGATGACTTGCAACACGGTGTTGATGATCGTCGGACCGCCGGGGCTGCCGGTGACGAGGACAAGACGACCGTCCTTGAACACCATCGTGGGCGTCATCGACGAGAGCGGACGTTTGCCCGGCACGATCGCGTTGGCCTCACCTTGGATGAGCCCGTAAACATTCGGCCGGCCTGCCGCCGTCGTGAAGTCATCCATTTCATTGTTCATCAGCACGCCGATGCCGGGGATCGTCACCCCGGCTCCGTAAGCGCCGTTGAGCGTGTAGGTATTGGAAACGGCATTACCCGCGGCGTCCGTGACGCTGAAATGCGTCGTTTCCGGCGATTCCGGAGCCGGCAGCGCGGACAATTCGCCGAGGCCGGGGGCAACCTCGCGACTCGCCGTGGCGCGCTGGGGATCGAAGTCGCCCATTCGCCGCCGCGTGTAGTCGCGATCCAGCAGGCGCGCGACCGGCACGCGGACGAAATCGGGATCGCCGAGATACTCCGCGCGATCGCGAAACGCGCGCCGCATCGCTTCCGCGAACAAATGATAACGCGCCGCGGAGTGGTGTCCCATCGCGGCAACGTCATGGGCCTCCAACATGGCAAACATCTGCAGCAGCGCGATTCCGCCCGAGCTCGGCGGCGGCATGGTCACGATCTCGTGGCCGCGATAGCCGCCGCGCAGCGGCTCGCGTTGCACGACCTGATAGGTGGCGAGATCCTCGCGCGTGAGCAGACCGCCGTTCGCCGCCATCGCCGCCGCAATCCGTTCTGCCGTTTCGCCCTCGTAAAACTCGCGCGCGCCCTCGCGCTGCAACCGGTCCAGCGTCGCGGCCAGCTCCGGCTGCAGCCATACCTCGCCCTCGCGCCAGAACTGGCCGTTGTTCGAAAAAATCCGCCGCGACTCCTCATCACGCGTCAGCAACCGCTCCGCACCCCGCAAACTCGCCGCGGTGCCCTGGCTGACGGCGTGTCCTTCCGCCGCCAGGCGGCGCGCAGGCTCGATCAACTCCGCCCACGAGATTTTGCCCGAGCCGAACTTCTCCCATGCAAACGCCAATCCCGCGACCGTCCCGGGCACGCCGCTCGCGCGCCATCCGACGGTCGACGAGCCCGCCCCTGTCACCGGTTCGCCGTCCGGCCCGAGATACATGCCGGCCGTCGCCGCCCGCGGTGCGATCTCCCGATAATCGATCACCACATCGCGACCGTCGGCCAGGTGCACGAGCATGAAACCGCCGCCGCCGATGTTGCCCGCAACCGGATAGGTGACCGCCAGCGCGAAACCGGTCGCCACCGCGGCGTCGATCGCGTTGCCGCCGCGGCGCATGATCTCGACGCCCGCTTCGCTGGCCAGCCGGTGCGCCGACACCACCATGCCGCGGGAGGCTTCGACCGCGGGTCGCTGGGCGGACACCGGCGCGACCACAGCGAACGACACCAGGAGCAAGCACACGACCCGTCGGCGAAAAGCTTTCATGGATGACATAGTTTATTTTTGGATACGCCCGATATCAGCGGACCGACCGGCCGGATGCAGCGGCCCCAGCTTCGGAGCGGTAAGACGCGGGACAATGCCGAAGTGCAGCCATCGCGATCACGGCGCCGATGCCAGCACGCTCCGCGCCACGGCAGTGGTCCGTTGCGCTCCGAAGGCAAAGCGTTCTTCCCCGCATGGCGGATCTCGACCTCGGCCTCGAACCCAGACTTAAACCAAGCCGCTCCGGTCGCCGTCGACCCGACCGCCGCGAACCCATGACCGCGCCAACCCAACAAATCCAGACCGCCCGACGGAATTGGCTCGCGCTTTTCACACTCGCATTTGATTTTCTGGAAAAATGAGTGGGCAACGAAAATCGAACGCATCGATCCTATCGTCTCTCCTAGTTCTAATGCGTCTGTGATTCTGTCTCGACGCCGCTCCTCCACCGCTGCTTATGTCGCCGTTGTCCCGCCCCGATCTGCCCGCCCCCGCCGTGCCGGCTCCGCGGCCGCGGATGCTCGCAGTCCTGTCACCGAACGAGCGCCGCACGTTTTTGCAATCGATCGCCGCTGAGTTCGAGCGGCTGCAGGCGGACATCGTTTGGCTCGATGCGACGAGCCTAAGCGAAACGTCCTGGCCGGAACGGCTCGCCCATCATGCGCCTGAAATCCTGCTGACCGCGTGGACCACGCCTCCCCTGCCCGCGGCCTGGCTTCGCGCGCCGGAATGTCCGCTGCGCTATGTCTGTCACCTGCCCGGCTCCGTGCGCCGTCTCGTGCCGCGTTTTTTCCTCGAACGCGGCGGAATCGTGACCAACTGGGGCACGCTCGCCGCCGCGGCCGTGGCGGAACACGCGCTGCTGCTCGGCCTCGCCGCGTTGCGCAATTTGCCCGCCTGGCGGCCCTATCTTCTCCAGGCTCCGGCGCAGCGTTCCACCGACGCCCTCGCCACGCGTTCGCTGTTCCGTCGCCGGGTCGGCCTGCACGGCTTCGGCGCGATCGCGCGCGAACTCGTGCCGCTGCTCGCACCCTTTCATCCGGTCATCGCCGCCTATTCGCCCGGCGTTCCACCCGCCGAGATGACCGCCCGTGGCGTCCAGCCGTGCGCGTCGCTGCACGAACTCTTCGCGCGCAGCGACGTCCTCTTCGGTTGCGAAGCCCTCACGCCCGCCACCGAAGGCTGCGTCACCGCCGAGGTGCTCGCCGCGCTGCCGGACGGCGCCGTGTTCGTGAACGTCGGCCGCGGCCGCATCGCCGACGAAGCGGCGCTCCTGCGCGAGGCGGCCAGCGGGCGCATTCGCGTGGCGGTCGACGTGGTCAGCCACGAACCGATGGCCGCCGATTCGCCCTGGCTCGACACGAACCGGGCCTTGATCTCCCCGCACATCGGCGGCCCCACGATGGACATGTATCCGGACATTGGATGCCACGCCTTGCGCAATCTCCAGCGTTATCTGGCCGGCGAACCGCTGCGCGCCATCGTCACCGCCGAAGCCTACGACCGCTCAACCTGAGCGGTGTTCTCCCTCCCCTTTCCTTTCCCATGCTCCATTCGTTCGACTACGCGGTCATCGCGATCTTCTTCATCTTCCTGCTGGGCATCGGCTGGTTTTTCCGGCGGTTCGGCGGCGATGCGAGCCAGTATTTTCGCGGCGGCGGCCGGATGTCGTGGTGGCTCGTCGGCACCTCGGCCTTCATGGGCGCCTTCAGCGCGTGGACGTTCACCGGCGCCGCCGGACTGGCCTACGACCACGGCCTCGTCGTGCTCGCGATCTACTGGGCCGGCGCCTTCGGGTTCTTCTGCAATTGGGCGGGCTTCGCGGCGTGGTTTCGCCAGACCCGGGTGATCACGTCCATGGAAGCCGTGCGCGCCCGCATGGGTCCGGCGAACGAGCAGGTCTTCACGTGGCTCACCCTGCCGATCGGCATCATCGTCGCGGGAATTTGGCTCTACGGTTTGGCGATTTTTTGCGCGCCGGTGTTTGGCATCGATCTCCAGCTCATGATTCTCGTCAGCGGCGTGACCGTCGTGTTCGTCGCGGCGGCGGGCGGACAATGGGCGATCGTCGCCGGCGATTTCGTTCAGGCGCTCATGTTGGTTCCGATCACGATCGTCGCGGCGGTGTGGGCCTGGACCAAGATCGGCGGGTGGTCCGGGTTCGAAGCGGCGCTGCCCGCGGCGCATTGGGATATCACCGCGTCCGACGCGGCCGGTTTCGGCAAATGGTGGCTGCTCGCGATCGTCATCGAGAAATTTTTCGTCCAGAACGCCCTGCACGGTGCCGGCCGGTATCTGAATGTCCGTGACGGCCGTGAGGCGAAACGCGCCGCCCTGCTGGCGATGGTGCTGTATGGCGCGGGCTCGCTGCTGTGGTTTATCCCGCCGCTCGCGGCGCGCGCGATGGACCTGGATCTCGCCGGACAGTTTCCCGGCCTGACCAAGCCGAGCGAGGCGGCTTACGTCGCCGTGGCGGCGCTGTGCCTGCCGGTCGGTCTGATGGGGCTCATGGTCACGGGCATCATCTCCGCCACGCTCTCGTCGATGGACCACGGACTGAATCGCAACGCCGGCGTGTTCGTGCGCAGCGTTTACGTGCCGCTGATGCGGCCCAACGCCAGTGAACGCGAACAGGTGCTCGCCGGCCGCATCTCGACGCTGCTCTTCGGCGGCGTCGTGATTCTGACGGCGCTGCTTTACAGCACGTGGAAGGACTTCGGCGTGTTCAACCTCATGTTCGGCTTCAGCGCGCTCCTCGGCATCCCTTACGCGGTGCCGATGGTCCTGTGTCTTTTCATCAAACGCGTGCCGGATTGGGCGGGCTGGTCCACCGTGCTCGTCGGCGTCGCCGTCGGCGCCGCAGTGGGTAGCGCGCATACGCTTTTTGGCGGATGGGTTTCCTCGGGATCGACGCTCGCGGCCTTGCTCGAGTGGACCGGCAGTCACCACTACGTGTCGGTGACGATCGCCGGCACCGTGGTCAGCACGCTGTGGTTTTTCGGGGCGGCCCGATTTTTCGGGCATCGCATCCCGCCGGCGCGTGCCGCGGAAATCGACCGCTTTTTCGAAACGATCAAGAAACCCATCGAGCCGGCGGTCGAGCTGGTCGAAGAAACCAACGACCGCGGCACGCTCGGCATCGGCCGGATGTGTCTCGTTTACAGCGCGTTCATCCTGCTGCTCGTGCTGCTGCCGAATCCCGCGATCGGCCGGATCGCGATCCTGTTTTGCGCCGCCTTCGTCGGGCTTGTCGGCTACGGCTTGATTCGCGCCGGACGTCCCCGGGCGTCGCGCTGAATTCTCCGCGGTTCGGCGGACCAGCGCCGGGGAGGAGGTAGGAGCCTGCTTGCAGGCGATCTGAGCTCCGTGGCTCGCTGCGTGAGCAGCGGGATCGCGTTACCATCGCCTGCAAGCTGGCTCCTACCCTCCGATCACCGATGCGCTGGAATGCGGGGAGCCGCGGCGAGGGCGCCGCGACTCCATTTGCTACTCAGACTGCTTCGCGATCGCTCGACTACGGTGCAACCACGAGCAATTCGTCGAACTCCGCACTCGCCGACGACGTCGCGACTCCAACCGAACCCGCCGCGAACGTCGCATCCGTCGCCTGGGCGACCAACGCGCCGTTCAGGTAAACCTTCAGCGACTCGCCCACCGCGCTCAGACGCAACGACCGCCACGTGCCGGTCGCCGCAGACGCCGCAGCGGACGCGAGCGTCGTCGTCACGCCATTCTCCACTTTCCGCAGCTCGATCGCGCCGGCACCTGTCAGCGCCACCGCGTAATGATTGTTCGCATCCGCATAACGGGCCGTCAGCGCAACCCACGCACCGCCGTCCGCAAAGCCCAGCGGCTTCACCTCGGCCTCGATGATCTGGCGGTTGCCCACCGCCCCGCCGAACTGCGCGCGTGCGACACCGGTGGACTCCGTTTGTCGGAGAACTTGACCCGCCTCGCCGCTCGCCGCCGACCACGCGCCGCCCGCCATCGACCAGCCCTCGAGGTCGCCGTCTTGGAAATCGTCCGCGGCCAGCACCGGGCTGCCCGGCGTCGGATCGATGTGCACGTCATCGAAGGCGACATCGCTGAAGAACGTCAGCACGCCCGCCCGGCCCGACGCGAAGGTCGTATCCGTTCCCTGGATCTTGAGCTCGCCGTTCACGTAGCCTCTCAGCGAAGTGCCGATGACTTCGAGGCGCAGCCGATAGGTCGTGCCGACCGACACGGGAAACGCCGTCACCGGCGGCGTGATGTTCGCCGCGACGTTGTTCACGATGCGCTTCAACTCGATCGTGTTGTTCGTCCGCAACACGAGGTAGTAGTAGTTGTTCGGCGTTTCGCCGTGGCGCGCGAGGATGCCGAAGAAGCGGTTGTTGCCCGTCACCGCGCGAAGCGTCACGTCGGCCTCGACCACCTGATCCGTCCAATCCGTGTCGGTGCGCACCGAGCGCACCGCGGTGAGGCCGGGATTCGTCTGGCGATAAACGCGCGTGCCTGCGTCGGCGGTCACGCCCCACGTGCCACCGTCGGAAATCCATTCCGCCGCCGCGCCGGTTTCGAACGTGTCGAAGATTGCGTTGGCGACCGTGACCGCCACGGGCGACGAGGTCGTCGCGTTGCCTTCGCGATCGCGCGCGGTTGCGGTCAACGCATAGACGCCCTCGATCGCCGGCACGGTATTCCATTCCACCGCAAACGGCGCGGTGCGGTCCTCCGCGCCGAGATTCGCGCCGTTCGCCTTGAACTGCACGCCAACGACGCCGACGTCGTCGGCCGCTTCGGCCGCTTCGGCCGCGACGCTGACGACGCCCTTGATCGTCGCACCGTCCGCCGGCGCCACGATCGCCACCGTCGGCGCCGTCCGATCCGCCGTGTGTCGCAGCAGCGCGTTGCCATTGAGCGTGAGGCGATTCGCCACGACGCGGCCGGAAAGCTGCGTGCCGCCGTTGAGCGTGACGGCGCCGGAGGGCGCGACGATCGAGCCGTGAAAGGTGACCGCGCCGTTCAGCGTCGCGCCGCCCGAGGCGACGCGCAGCGCGAGCCAGTCCGGTTGCGCCGCGTCGCCCAACGTGGCGTTGTTCAATATCGGGCTGTTCGCCAGCGTGAGCACCACCGGACCGACGACTTGTAGCCGGCTGTGGCTGTTCAGCGTGAGGCTTTGCAGATCGTAGAACGCAGGCTCCGTCGCGCCGGCGACGCCGAGTTGGAAGCCACTGTTGGTATTCGCCGCGAAACTACCGTAGCGGCCGGGCGGGATCGCCACGGTGCCCACATTGCTGTTGAGCGTGAGATTGCGGAGCGTTGCGAAATCGCCCGGGCTCTGGCCCGCATGGTTCAGCGAAATGTTGCGCGTGCCCGTCGGCGCGAGCGGCGCAGCGACGACCGGCATCACGGGCGCGTCCACGCGGCGAACGACGTGCCGAAGACTCGCGCCGCCATTCAGCGTGACGCGATGGTTGGCCGGGGCGGCGCCGCCGGGAGCGTCGGTCGTGCCGGCGTAGTCCGGCGTCCCATTGATTTGGATACTGGGTGAGCCTGGCACCAGGAGATCGCCGGAAAGATCGGCGTTGGCGTTGAGCGTGATGTTCTCCGGCAGCACCACCTGCACGGAGCCGTCGATTGCGCCATTGAGCGTCGGCGCATGTCGCACGAGCGCGGTCGGGGCGATCACGAGCGTGCCGGTCGCGGAACCGCTGAAGCCGGGTTCGACGACCGTCGCGACCACGGAATACGAACCGGGCAACGTCGGCGGCGTCGAGCTGCCGTCGTAAAGAATTTCAACGGCAAGATTCTCCGGCGACGTGACGACCGTCGCCGGCTTCGGCTCACCGGAGTAGGTGAAATTCAGATCGGCGAACACGACCGGCGGCGGCACGTCGACGACTTCGATCAGCACTGTGTCGGCGCCCGACGCGTCGGCAGGGTCCGTGACCGTCAGCGTGACGACGGTCTGCCCGACCGGCAGCGTCACCGTCGGCATGACACCGGTCGCCGAGCCGCCGGCCCACGACCACGCGTAAGTGAGCGCATCGCCGTTGAGATCGTAGGACGCGCGACCGTCGAGCGCGACCGTCGCGGTCGGATCGCCGTGAACGACGACGGATTGGTCCTGGCCGGCGTTGGCCACCGGCGCGAGATTCTCCGCGCTTTCGACGGCAGCAGCCATCTGGTGCAACCATTCCTCGAGGTTGGTGTAGCCGTCGCCGTCGTCATCGCCGCTGGGATTCTCCGGCGTTTCGAGCGCGCGGAAGTTCTGCGCGCTGGCGGGAGCCCACGGATCGCTGCCGAGATCGGAGAAGCGTTCGAGAAACGTGCCACCGGCGGGCAACGGGTCTTCGCGATCGAGAATGTGGCCGATGAGCTCGGCATCGATCGGATCGCGATTGGCGGGAAATTTTCCGGCGCTCGAGACGAGGTTTGCTTCGACGTTCGCCGAAGGCCAGGGCGTCCAGGCGGTGCCGCCGGAGTTGGCATAGGGATCGGCGCTCAAGCGCGTCACCGGCGTGCTCGCCCGATCGCGCACGATCTCGTCGTTCACGAGCCAGGTGTTCGTTTGGGGATCAAGCAGGCGGTTGTCATCGAGGAAGAACGCGGCGCTGGAGGACACGTTGTCGCTGATATAGACGCCGGTGCTGTAGAAGGACGGATGCGGCGTCGCCGTGGTGATGAGCGTTTGCACATCCACGACCGCAGGATCCGGCAGCCGGGTGACATCCATCGTGAACGGCGTCGGATGGCGGATGATCGCGTTGCCGGCGATCGAGACCTGGTGCGGCGCGGCGGTGAGGTTGTCGACGCGGATGACGCCGTTGGGCCAGGGGCTCGGCCGATAGATGAGATTGTTCACGATCTGCGCTCCGGCGGTGGCGTTCGCGATCGCCGGATTGCGACCGTAATTGAACGCCATGATGTTTCGGATCATCGAAATGTTCGAAGTGTTGGGTCCGGCCAACGGCCCGAAACCATGCGTGCCCTCGGAGTGGCTGCGAAGCCGCGAATGCCCGCTCGCGTCGGGCTCACCGTTCATGATCGGACTCGCGAAAATGCTGTTCAGGAAAGTGACGTGGTTGATCGCGCCGTTCGCGCCCCACATCGACGCCATCTCGTCGACCGACCAGCTGCACGAAACGTGATCGAGCACGATGTTGCGCACGGTGACGCCCGCGGGGGTCTCGATCTTGATGGCGTCGCGGTTGTCGAGCTGGCCCTGCGTGCCCACGAGATTGCCCGGGCGGATCGCGATGTGTTGAATCAGGATGTCATGCGAGCGGATGCTGATGCCGTAGTTCTTCAGCGTGATGCCCGGATAAGGCGCGGTCTGGCCCGCGATCGTCAGGTGCGAGTAAGCGCCAAACGAATCGTCGCGAATGACGAGGTCGGACTGGAGGTCGATGACGCCCGAAACCTCGAACACGATCACGCGCGGCTGGCGCATGCTCGCGTCCTCGATGCCGAAACGCAGCGAGCCCGGCCCGCTGTTGTTGAGATTGGTCACGCGGTAAACGATGCCGCCGCGACCGGCCGGTGTGTCGGTGCCGAATCCGACGGCGCCGGGAACGACGGGCAGGGCTTGAACGAGGGCGGAACTGAGCAACGCGAGGATCGTCGCGCCCAGGAATCGAACGGGGGATTTGATGGAGCGTATCATGGTGGGTGTGGCAGAAAGCGGGGTGCGGGGTGGCGTAACCAAAAAAGCAGGACAGGGGCGCTAACGGTGGTGCGACGCTTCAGCCCGCAGCCTCGAGGGTTCAGCGCCGCGGCCTTCGAGCTTCGCCGCGAGTTCGTGGAGGTATTCCTCCAGATTCGTGTAGCCGTCGCCGTCGTCGTCGCCGGAGGGATTTTCCGGAAGCGTCAACGCACGCGTTTGCCTCAGGTCGACGACCGCCCACGGATCGTCGCTGGCGAGATCCTGGAGAAACGAACCGGTGCGGGTGCGGACTTTTTCGATCAGCGCCGCATCCAGCGCGTCGCGCTGCCCCGGTAGCTGACCGGCGCTCGCCAGCACATGCGCCTCGACCTCGGTCGCAGGCCGCGGACTCCACTCGGTGCCGCCGGAATTGGCATACGGATCGGCTGAGAGCCGCGCGACGGGATGCTGGGGGCTGTCGCGGAAAATTTCCGAATTCCACGGATTGCCATCCTCGGGATGCCACGCGCCCGTCTGTGGGTTGAGCACGCGGTTGTCATGCAGATAGAGGCCCGCCTTCGGCGACACGACGTCGTGAACGTAGATGGACACATTGCGATAATCGCTCTCGAGAAAATCACGGCGCGTCCGCACGCCATCGGTGCCCGTCATCTCGAGTTGAAACGGCACGGGATGGCGCAGGATGACGTTGCCCACTACGGAGACGGCATGCGGCGGCAGCGTGAGATCGCCGAGATAGATCACGCCGTTCGACCAGATGCCGGGGCGGTAGATGAGGTTGTTCACCACCTGAGCGCCGGCGGTCTCGTCGCGAATCAGCGGATTGCGACCGAAGTTGAACGCGAAAAGATTTCCGATCAGCGAGACGTTGGACGAATGGCGCCCGCCCAGCGCACCGTAAGGATGCGAACCCTTGCTGTGTCCGCCGTTGATCACCGGCTCGCTGAAGATGCATGCGGAGAACGTCACGTCGCTGACCGAGCCCTGGTCGCTCCAGGTCGAAACCGTTTCGTCCACCGCCCAACTGCAGGAGACGTGATCGATCACGATATGATGCACGCGATGCCCGGCGGCGCCGCCGATCTTGATGCAGTCGCGATTGTCGACCGGCTTCGCCCGATCGCCGGG
>JAEYYL010000135.1 GCA_023430825.1 Verrucomicrobiota bacterium
CCCCCCCCCCCCCCCCCCCCCCCCCCCCCCCCCCCCCCTACTGCGTCCAACGTCTGCGCCAAACCTTCCCTCACGACCTACGCTTCGACTTTCCCATGCTCGACTTCCTGGAACGAAAATTTGGCCGGTTCGCGCTGCCGAACGTCACGATTTACCTGATCATCGGGCAGGTGTTCGTGTTGATGACCTCGATGTTCGGGCTGCTCGACCCGTCGCGGCTCATGCTCGTGCCGTATCTGGCGATGAACGGGGAGCCGTGGCGGCTGGTGACGTTTCTGCTGTTGCCGCCCCCGGTGAGTGGGACGCTCGGGCTGATGCTGCTGCCGTTTGCGTGGTGGATTTTTTACATGATGGGCAGTGCGCTGGAGCAGTATTGGGGCGTGTTTCGCTACAATGCGTTTCTGGGGCTCGGCGTGATTTTGACCGTGGCGGCGGCGTTTCTCACCCCGCTGTCGCCGGCGTCGAATCTGTTTCTGGCGGGCACGGTGTTTCTGGCGTTTGCGTGGTTGAATCCGGATTTCGAGCTGATGCTGTTCTTCATCCTGCCGGTGAAGATCAAGTGGCTGGCGCTGTTCGCGGCGGCGGGCTACGTGCTGCAATTGGCGGGCGGGCCGGCGACGGTGAGGTGGCAGGTGGTGGCGTCGCTGGGCAACTTCCTCTTGTTTTTCGGCCGCGACATCGTGCACGCGATCCGCGGCCGGCAGCGGGCGATCGCGGTGCGGGCGCAACGCGCGGCGGAGGAGCGCAAGGGGCCGGAGCCGCGGCATACCTGCCACGTGTGCGGGAAGACGGACCTGACGAATCCAGAGATGGATTTCCGCTACTGCTCGAAGTGTGCGGGCGACCAGTGCTATTGCCCGGAGCATATTTTCAGTCACGAGCACGTGGTGGACGACGCGGGGGAAACAGGCGAGGCGGGCGGGGAAAGGAAGGCGTAGCGTGCGATCGCCTGCAAGCAGGCTCCTACCTGCGGAAGGACGGGAAGTGAGATGACGAGGCATAAGGATCCATTCGCGGAGACCGATTCGCTCGCGACGCCGGGCGAGTGGCTGCGGTTTGCGGTGAAGCTGTATGCGAAGCAGAAGCTCGCGCTGGGGCAGGTGGCGACGAATGCGCATGACGAGGCGCTGTATTTGATCCTGCGCACGCTCGGGCAGCCGCTCGACAGCGACGCGAGCGTATTGAAAAAGCCGTTACGCGAGGCGGAGCGGGCGCGGCTGCGCGAAGTGCTGCGACGCCGCGCGGTCGACCGCGTGCCGGCGGCGTATCTTACGCGCGAGGCGTGGCTGGGCGAACATCGATTTTATGTCGATGAGCGGGTGATCATCCCGCGCAGTTATTTTTTGGAGATCATTCCGGGACAGCTCGGCGACTGGTTGCCCGACGGCGGCGCGAAGGTGAAGCGGGTCGTCGACGTGTGCACGGGCTCGGGGTGCCTCGCGATTTTGCTGGCGCACCAGTTTCCGCGGGCGGAGGTCGATGCGATCGATTTGTCCGCCGATGCGCTCGAGGTGGCGAAGATCAACGTGCGCGAGCACCGGCTGGCGAAGCGGGTGAAACTCCACGCGAGCGATGTGTTCGATGCGGTGCCGGCGGTGAAGTATGACGTGATCCTGAGCAATCCGCCTTACGAGCCGAGCGCGCATGTCGACGCGCAGGCGCCGGAGTTCGCGGCGGAGCCGCGCATGGCGCACGATGGCGGCGTGGACGGGATGGCGATCGTGCGAAAGCTGCTCCGGCAGGCGAAGACACGGCTGGCGCCGCACGGCATCGTGGCGATCGAAGTGGGCGGGTTGCGCGCGGCGATCGATCGCGAGTTCGCGAAGTTCGAGCCGCACTGGCTGCAGACGGAGGACGGCAGCGATTGCGTGTGCCTGTTTCAGGCGGCGCGGTTGCGGTGAAGGGGGCGCGGTAGGCGGCGGCTCTTGTCGTCGCACTCGCGGTTGGGGGAACCGTCTCGGTGAGCCGCGGTTCGGCGGGGACGCCTCGCCCTACTCCAGCTCGGGTCAGGGGTAACCCGGTGGGGTTTTTAGGGGGATACTTCGTGGGGGGTGGGCTTGTCCAGAGAGGCGGAAGAGCGACCGGTGTGAGCGGTCGCCCGAGGCGCAACGACAACCTCAACCCCAACCACACCCTCATGAAAACTTCCCTTCTGAAGAGCTGCATTTTCCTCGCGACGTGGCCGGCGCTGCTGGTGGCGCAATCGGCGCCGGCGGCGCGTGACGTGGCACCAACGCCTGCCGAGTCGCCGGCTGCGCCAGCGGTGGCGCCGGCGTCCGCGTATCGCGCGGATGCGCCAGGCACGCCGCGGGAGTTGCGATCGATTCGAGGCGTGCAGGAGTTGACGTTCGGCGGCAGCGGCGGGGTCGACCGCGGATTCAACGATTCCTTCGGCGGCGCGACGCTGGGTTATGGCGTTTACTTCAACAACGAGTGGATGGGGGCGATTCGGCAGTCGCTCAATTACAACAACCCGGATGTCGGCGCGACGCGATGGAGCGGATCGACACGGGTGGCGGCCAACTACCATTTCACCGAGCTCGGCATGGCGATGCCGTTTGTCGGGGCGAGCTTTGGCCGCATCTACGGCGACGCGGTGCGCGACACGTGGACGGCGGGTCTGGAAGTCGGCGTGAAATACTACGTGCGGCGTCAGGTGTTTGTGTTCGCGATGGTCGACTACAGCTGGTTCTTCGATCGCGGCCGGCAGCTCGACAACAATTTCGACGAAGGTCAGTTCGGGTGGACGACCGGAATCGGGTTCAATTTTTGAACGGGCATGGACGGCGGTGTGCGGTGACCGCACGCTGCGGCTGCGACGCTCGCGCCGCGGTCGAGTGAAACGCGGCGAGGGCGCCGCGGCTCCAGGATGTGGTGGCGGGCGAGCGTGCGTTACGGTGACAACTCGGCGGCGGTCACCGTGAGCGCGCGGGACTGTTCGCAGCGTTTGCGGGATTTCTCCACACCGAGCGCGTCGAGGCCGAGGGCGTTGGCCACGGCGAGCACGGTGCCGACGCCGCAAAATGGATCGAAGATGGTGCGGGCGCCGACCTGATCGCGCGCGA
The DNA here is from genome assembly GCA_023430825.1 of Verrucomicrobiota bacterium. Taxonomy (GTDB): domain Bacteria; phylum Verrucomicrobiota; class Verrucomicrobiia; order Opitutales; family Opitutaceae; genus Opitutus. The sequence goes on from JAEYYL010000135.1 coordinate 3,066, forward strand.
AGCGCACGGCATGCGCGGCGGCGCGGATGCCCATCGCGCGCACCCACGGCTGGCGGCCGGCATCGACGATGATATCGGGGATCGGCAATTGCTCCGGACAACGCATCGCGCGCGAGACGGCGATAAGGTGCGTGAAGCCCGGCCGGCCGAACGTCAGCAGGCCGGGTGGACGGCGCGCGACGATCTTGTGAAACAGCACGCGTGCGCCGGCGTCCTCCGCGGCGCGGACGACCAGCGCGCCTTTGTCGATCCACGCGCCGTCGCGCTTGATGTCGCTCTGGAAGAACACGGCGGCGCTTTCGTCCGGCACGGCGTCGACCACGAGGTGCACCGCATCCAAAAACCAACTACGCCACGCGGGCAGGGCGAGGTTGACCTCGGAGACATCGGGCAGCGAAGTGACGGCGCACGCGCCGTCGATGCGGCCGCGCGCCTGCATCCAGGGGATGGCGTCGGCGCATTCGACCCTGCGGTGCGGGGCGGGGTCGGATGCGGGTGTCGTGGGGGACGGCGGGAGAAGGGCGTCGGACATTTTGGCGGACGCTGTGGTGGCGGCGAGGGTTGGGGGTAGGAGCCTGCTGGCAGGCGATGTCGTCGAATCCCGCTGCTCACGCAGCGAGCCACTCGGAATCGCCTGCAAGCAGGCTCCTACCTTCGGAAGCGAAGGCGCGGCGGGGGCGCCGCGGCTCCAGGGATGAGGTCAGCGCTGAGCGAGGACTTTTTTCTCGTAGGCGGCGACGTCGGCGAGCCAGTCGGCGCGGGCGGGGACGCCGCTGCGCACGCAGAGTTCGTCCCACACGGCACCCCACGGCAGCGCTTTCGCCTGCTCCATCAACGCGAGGCGTTCGTGGCCGCGGCCAGCGGTTTCGGCGGCTTGCAGTTGCTTCGACGGATCGAGGAGGCCGAGGAGGATGGCCTGGCGCGTGGCACGCGCGCCGACGACGTAGGCAGCGATGCGATTGATCGAGGCGTCGAAGAAATCGAGCGCGACGAACACGCGGTCCCACGCGTCGCCGCGCGCGATCTCGAGGAAGAGCGCACGGACAGCGTCGTCGAGGATGACGACATGGTCGCTGTCCCAGCGGATCGGACGGCTGGTGTGCAGCAATACGCGCTCGTGGAACTGCATCAGCGCGGAGACCTTGTCGGCGACGGATTCGGTCGGGTGGTAGTGGCCGAGGTCGAGGCAGAGGATCAGGTCGCGCGACTGGGCGTAGGAGGAATAAAACTCCTGCGAGCCGACGACGTAGTCCTCGCTGCCGAGGCCGAAGAGTTTTCCTTCGACGGCGTCGACGCAGAGTTTCCGGCTGATGGATTTATCGGCGAAGATGGCGTCGTAGGAGGCGGCGAGGCGTTCGCGCGGGGCCCAGCGGTCGGCGGGCGCGTCCTTGGCGCCGTCGGGGACCCAGTGGTTGTGGACGCACGGCGTGCCGAGTTTTTTGGCGAAGTGCTGGGCGATGCGGCGGCAGGCTTTGGCGTGGGCGATCCAGAAATTGCGGATGGCTTTGTCGGCGTGCGAGAGCGTGAAGCCGGACGCGGCGTGCGGGTGCGCGAAGTAAGTCGGATTGAAGTCGAGGCCGACATTTTTTGCTTTCGCCCAATCGAGCCAGCGGGAGAAGTGCGCGGGTTCGAGGGCGTCGCGGTCGACGTGCGCGCTGCCGGTCTCGGCGTAGAAGGCGTGCAGGTTGAGGCGTTGGCGGCCGGGGAGGAGTTTAAGGACGAGGTCGAGATCGGCGCGCATCTCGTCGCCGTTGCGGGCGCGTCCGGGATAACCGCCGGTGGCCATGATGCCGCCTGAGTCGACGCCGGGGCGCGGGGTCTCGAGGCCGCGGACGTCGTCGGCCTGCCAGCAATGAAGCGAGATCGGAATCGCGGTGGCGCGGGCGAGCGCGGCTTCGGTGTCGACGCCGAAATCGGCGTAGGCCTCGCGGGCGAGTTTATAGGCGGCGGAGATTTTTTTCGGAGAGGTCGGCATGGGTATAGAGGGAAGAACGATCAGAAGCTCCAACATCCAAGCTCCAGTGAAGCTCCAAGCACCAATGCTCAATAATGTTTGGAGGTTGGTGCTTCATTGGAGCTTGGATGTTGTGGCTTGGAGCTTTCAGCCCGCAGGGCTGTAGGTGGTCTGTTTGATCTGTTGCGCGAGCAGGGCGCGGAAGGTTTTGAGGTCTTTGACGGCGCGGAGGGCGATGAGCTGGCTGGCGAGGTTGCCGACGGCGGTGCCTTCGAGGGCGAAGGAGATGACCGGCACGCCGGCGGCATCGGCGGTGGCCTGGCAGAGCAGGCGGTTTTTCGAACCGCCGCCGACCATGAGGATGCGTTTGAACGTGCGATTCGCGAGACGCTCGAAGGCGCGCATCGCGTCGGCGTGGCCGCGGCCGAGTGAGTCGCAGATGAGACGCGTGTAGGCGGCGGGGTTTTTTGGAACGGGAAGTTTTCGGCGCTTCAGGTGGGCGTCGATGGCGGCCCGCATCGAGGGCGGGTTGGTGAAGGTCGGATCGGTGACGTCGAGGAGATCGTTACCGCCGGAATCCCTGCGCTCACGCGCTGAGCCACGGGTCGGATTCAGGTTTTCGGCGGCTTTGATGAGGGCGGACCAGTCGGCGTCGGTGCGCGGGCGGGAGGCGAAATCCTTCAGCGTTTGCTCGAGAAGCCAGAGCCCGATGACGTTCGTGAGCGGGCGATAGCGGCCGTCGCCGGTGCGTTCGTTGGAAATGCGCGCGGCGAGGGCTTCGGCGCCGAGAACGGGCGTGTCGCTTTCGAAGCCGACGAGCGACCAGGTGCCGGAGCTGAGAAACAGGTCGGTGCCGGCGGGATCGGCGGGCATCGCGTCGTAGGCGGCGGCGGTGTCGTGGCCGGGGACGACGATGACCTGCGTCCCTTTCAATTCGGGGAGGGATTTGACGCGGCCGAGTTTCGTGCCGGCGAGGATGGGCGGCGAAAACCACGTCGCGGGGATGCGGAAGTAATCGAGTGTCGGGCGCGACCAATCGGTCGAGTGGACGTCGAGGAGCTGTGAGGTGCTCGCGATCGTGAACTCGTTCTCCATGCGGCCGGAGAGGAGGTAATTGAAATAATCGGGCAGGAAGAGGCAGCGCGTGGCGAGGTCCTCAATCGCAGGGCAGCTCGCGACGGTCTCGGCGAGTTGGAGGCTGGAGTTGTAGAAGACGTTGGGGATGCCGGTGGCGGCGTAGATCCGGGCGAGGGCGGCGCGGGTGTTGGCGAGGCGGGTGAGGCCGGGCTGCGTGCGGGCGTCGCGGTAGGCGTGCGCGGGGAAGACGAGGCGGCCGGCGTCGTCGAGGAGCACGTAGTCGACGCCCCAAGTGTCGACGCCGACGGAGGCGATGGACTTGAACTGGGCGACGGCTTTGCGGAGGCCGGTTTGGATTTCGGCCCAGAGACCGGGGAGATTCCAGTAGTCGTGACCGTTGAGTGAGGCGAAGGCGTTGGGAAAGCGGTGAACCTCGGTGAGGGTGAGTTTGTTTTTCGCCCAGGTGCCGACGATCACGCGACCGCTGGTGGCGCCGAGATCGACGGCGGCGCAGTGCAGGGGAGAGGAGGTCGGACGGGGCATCGGGAAAAGGAGAGGGGATCGATTGAGCGGTTTCGATCATATAAGTCCAGCGCGACGCGACGGACGGTCAAGGGGCGCGACGAGAACACTCAGCGGACCGTCCGCGAACGTGCCGCTCAAAAGAGATCGCTGTGGGTTCCGGTGCGGCCGAAAATGATTTCGGTCGGCGTTCGTTTGTAGATCAGAACCCAGTCCGGCTCGATATGACAGTCGCGCCAGCCGGCGAAGGTGCCTTTCAGGGGGTGGTCCACGTGTCTCGAGGTGAGAGGCTCGTCGAGCAGCAGTTTGGCGGCCACCGACTTGAATTTCGCCTCTTCCTTCCCGCGCGCGAGCATCCGCGCAAAGTCGCGTTGGAAACGGTTCGTGTAGACCGGTGTCTTCACCGGCCCGCCGACTTCAGCCTGGCGAGCATGTCGTCGAGATTCCTGGCCCGAACCAGACCGCGTCCCGCCTCTGCCGTCGCGATCACTTTCCGGGTGGTGGCGTTGGGACCATGGTTCGCGTAAACAAACCGGACGACCTTCGCGCGCTCACGGGCGGGCAGCGCTTTCATTTGCTTGATGATTTGCGTGGCGGTCACACCCACGAGTTTTTCCAGAAGGAGTGAGCTGTCAATTTGGCTTCGCGCGAACACTTGATTCGCGCGTGGGGAGCGGAGCCTCCGTGTCGTCCTACTACCGCCCGACACGCAAAGGGAACTGCGCTTGCGCGACTTCTGCTAGAAGGCAGGGTTTGTTGGTTGAAATAATGACCCTCAGCTGTGGTGGAAAAGTTATGGAGCAAATAATGAAGGATACGGAGAAAACCAAGTCCGACATCACCGAAGATCTTGCGACGCTTTATCTGCGCCTGAACGGCTATTTTACCACGGGGTTCATTCTGCATTCTCCGCAGAAAGGTAAAATCCGGGCGGAAATCGACAGCATTGCCGTGCGATTTCCGCACAGCAGCGAACGCGAACGAGGTGTTGGGCCGGACCCGTTTTTGCGCCCATCCTCTTCACAGATTGACGTGGTCCTTTGCGAGGTGAAGCGAGGCAAGAGCCATCTTCAATTCAACGAAGCTCTTCGGAAAGAGTCGGAACGATTTGAGTGCGTCCTTCGTTGGATCGGGCTATTCACCGATGCGCAGATTGAGCAGCTCGCTCCCCAACTTTTGGCTGCGCTAACGCCCGCACCCATTGCGTCGCCGCTTGTGCCAGAAGTTCAGGTCGATGAGCATGTGCGCATTCGCGGATTTCTGTTTTCGCCCGAGCGAAACAACGCATCGCCGAGGAGAACCGATCCCTTCTTTATCGGAGGCGATACGATCTTCAACTATGCTTGGAGATGCCTCTGCCCTGATGCGCCTCGCTCCACCTGCGCAACGAATTACGACTATACCCGCTGGGGGCATCTCGAACGTATCGTCCGCTACTTTAAGGTGGAGCGCAAAGGACTGAATCCGGGCACAATCAACGATCTCTATGCTTTTCTCGAGCGAACGGAGAGCTGACACGAAAGAACTATCGGCGCCATTTGGATCGTGAATTGCAAAATGGGTGAGCTGAAGCGCCGCGCTACTTGGGGCGAACTTTGTTCCAGATTTCCTGGAGGGCGCGGGCGCTCGCTTGGAGGGATTGGTGCTCTTTGGGCCAGAGGGGGATTTCGCGGTGGGCGAGGATGCCGGCGCGGCCGACGACCGTCGGCACGCTGAGCGAGACGTCGCGCAGGCCGTAGGAGCCTTGCTGGAGCGAGGTAACGGGGAGGAGCTGGCGTTGGTCCAAGGCAATCGCGTGGACGACCTCGGCGATCGTGACGGCGACGGCCCAGCCGGCGCCGCCTTTGCGGCGGATGACTTCGGCGCCGCTGGTTTTGGTGCGCTCGAAAATCTGCTGCTGGAAGGCGGAGGTGACGCCGGGGAATTTATCGAGCGGCAGGCCGGCGGCGGTGGCGCTCGACCAGACCGGCAGCATCGTGTCGCCGTGTTCGCCGAGGATGAGGGCTTTGACCTGCGTCGGCGCGAGGTCGAGATCAGCAGCGATGAGTGAACGGAACCGCGCGGTGTCGAGCATCGTGCCGAGGCCGAGGACCTGATTCCACGGGAGACCGAGGCGGACGACGGCGAGCTGGGTGAGAATATCGACGGGATTGGAAACGACGAAGACGAGCGCGTCGCGGCGGAAGCCGGCGGTTTTGATCGAGGCGAGGATCTGGTCGAAGAGCGCGACGTTGCGGTTGATGAGATCGAGGCGGGATTCGTCGGGCTTGCGGCGCAGGCCGGCGGTGATGACGAAGACATCGCTGTCGGCGGCGCGGGCGTAATCGCCGGCGTAGATGCGCTGGTCGGCGATGGCGGAGGTGCCGTGGAGAAGGTCGAGCGCCTCGCCGGCGGCGAGGTCGGCGTTGGCGTCGAGTAGCTGAATTTCGGATACGACGCCGGCGCACTGGAGTGCGAACGCGGCGTTGGAGCCGACGCGGCCGCCGCCGCCGATGAGGGTGATTTTCATGGGAAGGGCTAAAGGCAGTAGCGAGTAGTGAGTAGCGGGTAGCGAGTAGCTTGAGGACGGCAGCGAAGAGTGGGCCGTGATCCTCACTACTCGTTACTCGATGCTCGCTACTTTTTCGTGGTGAGTTGCTTGAGGATTTCGTCGGTGAGTTTTTGGATGAGGGGCTCGAGGTCGGGGTCGGCGGCGGGGTCGGCCGAGGGCGGCGCGGCGGCGGGTTCGCAGATGGCGCCGGGGCGGAATTCGCTGTTGTCGTTGCAGAGCTCGGCCTCCTTGAGATCGGCGCGCGGGTCGGGCATGCCGAGTTTTTGGCGGAGCGCGATCAGGTCCTTGAGCTTGTCGGGGCCGAAGCGGTGGAGGCCGGTGCCGAGACTGGCGGCAAAACCGATCGTGCGGCAGTAGGCGTCGATGTTTTCCATTTTCCAATACGCATCCTCAACGTCCTTGCCCCAGCAGATGACGCCGTGGTTCTGCATGAGGATGGCCTGGTGATCGACGCCGACGCGGCCGACCTCCTCGGCGTTGGCGGCGGTGCCGGGCGTCTCGTATTTCGCGACGCCGATTTTGCCGAGGAAGACTTCGGCTTCGGGGATGAGACGGGACGGGATGGTGGCGTTGGAAATGGCGAAGGCGGTGGCGTGCGGCGGGTGGGCGTGGACGCAGGCCTTGGCGGCGGGCTGGCGTTTCATGATGCCGAAGTGCGTCTTCGCCTCGCTGGTGCGGACGCGCGTGCCGGCGAGCTGATTGCCGTCGAGGTCGACGAGGCACATGTCCTCGGGCGTCATGAAGCCCTTGCAGATGAGCGTGGGCGTGCAGAGCGCGAGGTTGTCGCCGACGCGGATGGTGATGTTGCCGCCGTTGCCGTCGGTGTAGTCCTTTAGCCAGAGGCGACGGCCGATGTCGCACATGCGGCGCTTCAGAATTTCGAGGGGTTCGGAGCGGAAGAAGCGTTCGAGGTCGGCGGGAGTTTTCGGGTCGGTGCCCGGGGTCCAGCGGAATTCGTAGTCGGGGATGGTGGGCGTTGGAGCGGAAGCGACGGCGACGGTGGCGACCACGGTGGCGGCGGGAGCGAGCGCGGCTGGGGCGGGGTTTGCGAGGGTGAGGGCGTGCGCGGGCTTGGCAGATTTCGCGCGTTTTTGCTCGTCGAGAAAATCGCGCGCGGACGGCGTGAGGCGTGCGCCTTCCGGGATCGGCTGGCCGGAGCGGACCAGGGTTTCGACTTCGCGGGCGGTGAGGACTTGAGGCATCAGAAAAGTTTAAGTTGGAAGTTTACGATGAAGTGGCCGGCGGCGTGTAGGACAGGTGATCGAGGATGCAGGCGCAGTAAGCGTCGACGGGGGCGTCGCCGGTGAACGGTTGTGCGGCTTCGGCGCCTTCGGTGAAACCGATCACGCTGCCCTGACCGGCGCCGAGGGCGTCGTAAACGACGAGGCTGGAGCCGGCGGGGAGTGGCGGGATTTTGGCGCCGGCGAATTGGGCGCGCGTCCACGGCTGCACGAGCAGCAGCCGGCCGCCGGTATAGACGGGTTCGTGCTGCGTGAGCGTGATGCGGCCGATGACGGTGCCGAGGCGCATGATGAAATTAGGCGGAGTTGGAATGGCGGGCGCCAAACGATCGGAGGTGGAACACAGAGGTCAGGAAGGAGGCACGGAGGTCACAGAGGAAATTTTTCTGTGTGCCGGGTGAATCTCGGTCGTCTCGGTGGCTCATGGTAGATGCTGAAGGGAGAGAGCGGGTCCGAGACCCGCCCTACTGGGGATCGAGGAGGGCGATGATGAGGTTGCGGAGGGGACTCTTCGGGTCCTTGACGAACTCGCGCGTGGCGGAGCCGTCGGTGGAGAGCAGCACGCGCTGGTGCAGGCCGGCGCCGAGCGGGTCGGTGGCGAGGATCGGTGGGCCTTCGTCGCGACCGTCAGCATCGATCGGCTGGCAGATGACCGTGCGCGTGCCGGCCATGCTCGGATGGCAGGCGGAGCTGACGATCGTGCCGTCGATGCGGGCGTGAGTCATGGGGCGATGTTCCGGGTTCTGAGTTTCGGGTTCCGGGTTTGGGGTTCGGAGGTCGGAGGTGAGGCGGGGAAGAACGCGAATGATGTTTGGGCTCAGTAGATTTTGAGGTTGTCGACCATCACGCAGCGGCGGGTGCGGGTGAAGGTGCGGGGGTTCGTGATGCCCTCGCCGGTGGTCGTCGCGATCGAGTAGCTGAGATAACCTTCGCCGCCGAGACCGAGGCCGGCGGTGCAGGCGCCGTTTTTCACGAACAGCGTGGTGTCGAGCGCGCGGGCCATCTGCGTCATGTGATCGACGTTGAGCGAGTGGATGATCGCGGAGTGTTTGTAGCCGTGCTCGGCGGCGAGCGCGGCCTGCACGCCTTCCTCGATGGATTTCAGGCGGACGATCGGCAGCATCGGCATCATCTGTTCCTCGACGACGAACGCGTGATCGGCGTCGGTTTCGGCGAAGAGCAGCGGGGTGTTCGCGGGCACGTCGAGGCCGGCGTGGCGGGCGAGGACGGCGGCGTCGACGCCGACGAGGGCGCGGTTGAGCACCGGATGCGAGCAGCCGCCGGCGTCGGCTTTCGTGGTGAAGGCGGCGGCGGTGAGTTTCGCGAGTTGAGAGGCGTCGAGCGCGCGGGCGCCGTGGTGCGCGAGTGCGGCGAGAAATTTGTCGGCGACGCGATCGAGGACGAAGACCTCCTTTTCACCGATGCAGAGGAGGTTGTTGTCGTAGGCGGCGCCGGTGATGATGTCGCGCGCGGCGAGGTCGACGCAGCGGGTGCCGTCGACGAGGACGGGCGGGTTGCCGGGGCCGGCGCAGATGGCGCGCTTGCCGGATTTCATCGCGGCGGCGACGACGGCGGGGCCGCCCGTGACACAGAGCACGCGGACCTCGGGTGCGGCGCAGAGGGCGTCGAACGATTCGAGCGACGGCTGCTCGATGGTGCACACGAGATTCTCGATGCCGGTGGCGGCGAGGATGGCTTCGTTGAACGCGCGGACGGCGAGGGCGGCGGAGCGGGCGCCGCCGGGGTGTGGGTTGAAGACGACGGCATTGCCGGCGGCGACGATGTTGATGACGTTGCCGGCGAGGGTCGGGATCGAGTGCGTCATCGGCAGGATCGCGGCGACGACGCCGTAGGGCGTGTATTCCTCGAGCGTGATGCCGTGATCGCCGCTGCGGGCGTCCGGGCGGAGCCATTCGACGCCGGGGACGAGCTTAACGATCTGGAGTTTCTCGATCTTGTGGTCGAGGCGGCCGATTTTGGTTTCGGCGAATTCGAACCGGCCCCATTCGGCGGCGCGGTCGGTGCAGAGGGTTTTGACGATCTCGACGACCTTGGAGCGGGCGGCGATGCCCTTGTCGCAGAGTTTCTGATACGCGGCGTGCGCGGCGGCGGTGGCGGCGGGGACGTCCTGAAAGACGCCGAGGCGTGGGCCGCGCGCGGGCAGGATGGCGGGTGCGGAGTCGGCCGGTAAAGCTTGTCCCACAGTGGCGCCGTTGCGGCCGAAGTTTTTCAGAACGTCAGCGACGACGGAGCGGAGGAGAGTTTCGTCGAGGGTGAGGGTGGGCATGGGGGAAGAGGAGCGGGTAGCGAGTAGTGAGTAGCTCGAGGAGGCGGCGTGGTTTGAAATGCTCGCTGCTCGCTACTTCGAGTTCACACCACGCGTTGGCCGAGGACTTCGACGGTGTCGACGTGGCCGACGACGGCGGCGTCGATGGGGAGCGATTTCATGCCGGCGGCCTGGCGGGCAGAGCTGCCCTGGCAGAAGAGGACGAGGTCGCCGACGCCGGCGCCGAGCGCGTCGACGGCGACGACGGTGTTGGCGCCGGGGCGAAGTTTGGCGGGATTGGCTTCGTCGACCAGCATCGGGCGAAGCAGGAGAAGTTTTCGGCCGCGCAAGGTTTCGTCCTTTTTGGTCGAGACCACGGAGCCGATGACGCGGGCGAGGAACATGGGGAAAAAGGGCTGAAGGACGGAAAGGCGGAAGGGCTGAAATTCGCAGGTCGATCCGGCGCGGTGACGCGGGGCGACGCGGAGAGCCGCGCCGTGAACGCGGCATCGAGCCGCCGCACCCCTGGGCGGGTCGGAGACCCGCCCTACTTCACTTTTTGGCGGTGGGGAATTTCGGGAGGATGGCGGCGACGTCGTCGTGCGGGCGCGGGATGACCTGCACGCTGACGACTTCGCCGTAGGTGCGCGCGGCGGCGGCGCCGGCTTCGGTGGCGGCTTTGACGGCGGCGACGTCGCCGGAGACGATCGCGGTGACGAGGGCGTTGCCGACTTGTTTCATCGGGCAGACGAGCGTGACGCTGGCGGACTTGAGCATTGCGTCGGTGCCGGCGACGAGAGCGGTGAGACCGCGGGTTTCGAGGAGGCCGAGGGCGGATTGTGCCATGTTGGTTTTGGGTTGAGCGTTGATCGGATTCGGAGATGGGAGATCGGAAGAGGCGTGTCAGGCGGGGCGTAAAGCCTCTCCCACCGTTGATTTGGTGGTGAGGAGGCGGGCGGCTTCGCGGGCGACGACGAGTTCTTCGTTGGCGGGAATCACCACGACGCGCGTGCGCGAATCGGGGGCGGCGAGGTCGCTTTCGGGCGGCAGGGCGAGGTTGCGCTCGGGGTCGAGGAAGAGGCCGAGTTCGCCGAGACCGGCGCAGACGGCTTCGCGGAGCCAGGCGTTGTTTTCGCCGATGCCGCCGGTGAACACGAGGGCGTCGCAGCCGCCCTGGTCGAACCAGAAGGCACCGACCCAGTGGCGGATGCTGTGGACGAAGGTGTCGAGGGCGAGCTGGGCGCGAGCGTCGCCGCGGTCGGCGGCGGCTTTGATGTCGCGGAGATCGGCGCTGACGCCGGAGAGACCGAGCAGACCGGCGGTGTGCGCGAGCTGGTGCTCGGCTTCGGTGGCGGTGAGATTGAGCCGGCGCATCGCGCAGGGGACGGCGGCGGAGTCGAGATCGCCGACGCGGTTGCTCTGGGGGAGGCCGGATTGCGGGCTGAGGCCCATGCTCGTGCCGGTGGCGACGCCGTCGACGATGGACGTGACGGAGCTCGAGCCGCCGAGATGGCAGGAGATGACGCGCAGGGGCGCGCCGGGAATCGTGCGCGGGCCGTCGAGGTAGAGGCGGCGGGCGACGTCGGCGACGTCGGGGCGGCCAAGGAGTTCGGCGGAGCGTTCGGCGATGAATTTATGGCTGGCGCCGTGGAAGCCGTGGCGGCGGATGCCGGCGCGGTGCCATGTATCCGGAATGGCATAACGCCGCGCGTAGTCGGGCAGCCATTGATAAAACGCGGTTTCGAAGAGGGCGATTTGCGGCACGCCGGGGAGACGCTCGCGGAAGAGGCGGAGGCCGTCGGCGTAAGCGGGGTTGTGCGCGGGCGCGAGGTCGGCGTTGTCGCGGAGCGCCTGTTCGACGGCGGCGTCGGCGAAGAGGCAGCCAGTGAGGTCGCCGCCGAGGACGGTTTTGAACGCGATGGCGTCGAGGTCGGCGGGCGTGCGGACGTGGCCGGCGTCGGCGAGTTCGCCGAGTGCGCGGTCGATGGCGGTGCCGTGGTTTTGCACGCGCTCGCTGCCGCCGCGGGCGATCAAGTGCGCCTGTTCGCCGGCGAGGGAGAACAGGCGGTATTTGAACGACGTGGAGCCGAGGTTGGCGACGAGGATGCGCACGGTGGGGCGGAGGTTAAACGTGAGAAACGGAGGGGGACCGCGAGCGATGGGACGCGCGGCCCGCCCGGCGGCCGGGCCCTACCTTAGGCGAGCCATTTGCCGAGGTTGGCGAGGTCTTCGTGTGGGCGCGGGATGACCTGGACGGCGATGACTTCGCCGACGCGTTTGGCGGCGTCGGCGCCGGCGTCGACGGCAGCCTTGAGCGAGGCGACGTCGCCGCGGAAAAAGGCCGCGACGTGGCCGGAGCCGATGGTTTCGTAGCCGGTCATCGTGACGCTGGCAGCTTTGAGGGCGGCGTCGGCGGCTTCGAGGAGCGAGCAGAGGCCTTTGGTTTCGATCATGCCGAGAGCTTCGTTGGCCATGGTGGTGCGCCGCGCGGGGGCGGCGAGTTGAGGTGTTAAGTTTAAGTTGAAGGGGGGTGGCGTGTCGTCAGCTCAGGCTGAAGTGCTTGAGGAGCTCGGCGTGGGGCCGGGCGATGACGTGGGCGCAGACGAGTTCGCCGACGCGCTTGGCGGCTTCGGCGCCGGCTTCGACGGCGGCCTTGACGCTGCCGACGTCGCCGCGGACGAGAACGGTGACGAGGCCGCCGCCGATCTGGATGGGTTTCGCGAGCGTGACGCCGGCCGCTTTGACCATGGCGTCGCTGGCTTCGACAGAGCCGGCGTAGCCTTTCGTTTCTACCATGCCGAGGGATTCATTCATGATGACTGGGGTTGGGTTGGATTGAGTTGAGAGGTGAGGGAGGCCGCGCGGGGCGCGGCGGAGATCGGAGTTCGGAGATGGAAGATCGGGCGGGGAGGGTGTTAGGGGAGGAGTTCGCAGGGCGTATCGGGGGCGAGGCCGCAGGCGTTGGCCTCGTCGGTGTCGATGTGCACCTCGAGTTTGAAATCGGGCGAGACGCGGACGAGGACGCGGTCGAAGGTCATGGCGCACGGGCCGCCGACGCGGAGTCGGATGAAATCGCCGGCCTTCGTCCCGTAGAACGCGGCGTCGTCGGGGTGCATGTGGACGTGTGGCGCGGCGCGGATCACGCCTTCGCGCAACTCGAGAAAACCGACCGGGCCCATGAGCATGCAGCCGGGCGTGCCGGCGATGTTGCCGGACGAGCGGACCGGGACGGGAAAGCCGAGGGAGATGGCGTCGGTGAGCGCGAGCTCGACCTGATTCAGGTCACGGCAGGGTCCGAGGATGCGGAGATTCGAGATGACGCGGCTGCGCGGGCCGATGAGGGTGACGGTCTCCTCGGCGGCGAATTGATTTTCCTGATACAGCCACTTTTTCGGGCGGAGTTGATAGCCGGGGCCGAAGAGCGTGGCGACGGCCTGGGGCGTGAGGTGGCAGTGGCGCGCGCTGGCGTTGACGACGAGCGGGCGCGGGGCGCGGGCGGCGCGGGGCAGCGGGCGGCCGAGCCGCTGGTAGAGCAGGCGGCGCACCGTGTGTTCGATTTCGGCACGATGGGGGGTGGCGGGCGCGGGCAACATCGCGGAGCCAGCATGGCAGAAGCCGGCGCGGGCGGCTCGGCGGATTTTGGCGGAAGCTGCGCATTAAATGATCGGGTTCGATCATATCGGAAGCTGAGAGCTGAGAGCTGAGAGCTAACGCGGGGCGCGGCTTTTAGCCGGGCTGGCGGGGGTGCAACGCGGACGCCTCGGAGAGGCGTCCCTACCTTGCCGGGAGGTAGCGGGTGAGGGGGAGGGGGATCGCGGCTTTAGCGAGGTCGCTGGCAGAGGCGTCGGTGATGAGCGTGAAGGATTCGTTCCAATCGGCGACGCGGTGGGGGGTGGCACGGCCGAGTTTGGAGGCGTCGAGGCAGAAGCAGGTTTTCGCGGCGTGGCGGAGCACGGTTTGCTGGAACGCCGCGATGTTGGCGTGCGAATTGGTGATGCCGTGGGCGTCCATGCCCTCGCCGCCGAGGAAGGCGGCGTCGAACTTCCAGGCGGACAGCGCGCGGACAGATTGCGGGCCGAGCAGGATGGCCTGGCGGTGGAGAAACATGCCACCGAGGACGTGCAGTTCCACGCCGCGGGCGCCGCCGAGCACGCTGGCGATGGGCAGGCTGTTGGTCACGACGGTGAGTTCGCTGAAGGGGCGGCGGGCGAGGAGCAGGCGGGCGAGTGCTTGGACGGTCGTGCCGGCGTCGAGGAAGAGCGTGCCGGTGCGGGGGATCAGGGTAAGCGCGGCGGCGGCGATGCGGGTTTTGGCGGTGCGGGCGCGGTGGGCGCGTTCACCGAGCGAGGCGAAGGTGGAGTTGTAGTCGGCGAGGGCGCCGCCGCGCGTGCGGGTGATGTGGCCGTGGGCGGCGATGGCGGCGAGGTCGCGGCGAGCGGTGGCTTCGGAGACCTCGAGCCGGCGGCAGATGTCGGCGATCGGGAGGAAGCCGTCGGTGCGGATGAGCTGGCGAAGGCGTTCGCGGCGTTTCTCGACGATGTGCAAGGGGACGCGCATGCGAGGGCGACGATGCGGCGGTTATATGACGGGATTCAATCGTGAAGTGGCGTCGCCGAGAAGGAGGAGGGATGGAGTGTGGCCGCAAAGAGGCGCAAAAGGCGCAAAGAAGGGAGAAAAGGCATGGGACACGGAGGGCACGGAGCGCAGACACAGAGGGCACGGAGGGGGCTCACGCAAAAGACCTCCCGCGAATGACGCGAATGAGCGCGAATTTCAGAGCGGCGGAATCAAGAGCCGCGGCAAAGCCAGACCATTGTTGGGTGGGAGAGAATTTCTTCATTTGTATTCGCGCCAATTGGCGTGATTCGCGGGCAACTGTTTGCTCCCGGCTGAGGAAGCAGGAGGTAAATGCGCGTGGGACGCGAAGCGGGTGAATCGATTTATTGCTTCGCTGTCGCCATAGGCGGGCACGGGTCGCGATGATGACGGTGCGCGCAGGTGCGGGCTGAAGCACCGCACTACTCACGGCGGCGGGGACGGAGACACCGCCCTGGATTCGACGGCGATGACGCGCTAGGGGATGTTGAAGGCGCGGCGGAGTTCGTCGATGGCGGCGGCGGGCATCGGGACCAGCGGGCCGAGCGGGCGGGCGAGGAGGAGCGCTTCGGCCGTGGCTTCGAGGACTTCGAGGCGGTCGAAGGCTTCGAGGAGCGTGCGGCCGGTGACGACGGCGCCTTCGTTTTCGATGAGAATCACCGGGCACTTCGAGGGCGAGAGTTGCGCGGCGATTTCGGCGGCGTCCTCGACGATGCGGAGGAAGGGGAGTTTCGGCGCGTTGTTGAGCACCACGTAGCTCTCGGGAATCGTGTGCGTGCTCAGCGGCGCGTCGGTCATGCAGAATGCGGAGGCGTGCGCGGGCTGGGCGTTGATGATGGCGCCGATCTGCGGGTGGCGCGCGTAGATCTCGGCGTGCAGGCGCGCGGCGCGGCTGGGCTGCTGGCCGGCGGAACAGGCGTCGCCGCGCACGCGCACGATCCCGGGCGGCTGCATTTCGAGGCGGTCGCGGCGGCGCGGGGTGATGAGAAACTCTTCGGCGTCGAGTCGGGTGGAGAGCGCGCCGGCCGTGCTGATGAGAAGGCGCTGTTCGTAGGCGCGGTGGGCGAAGCGGCAGATTTCGGCGCGCAGGGCTTTCTCGGTGTTGCCCGGCGCGTGCGACGGGAGGTCGCGGTAAGCGGGCATCGTGTCGATGGCGAGCGCGGCGGGCGGGAGCGTTTTCAACGGGCCGAGGCCGGCGGCGCGGATGAGAGTTTGGGCGGCGAACTCGAGCGTCTCGAAACGCTGGAAGGCTTCGCGGAGGTCGCGGCCGCCGATGACGACGCCGTGATTCTCGAGCAGCACGCAATCGGCGCCGGTGGCGAAGGTGTCGGCGATCTTTTCGCCGAGCGCCTGCGTGCCGGGGCAGGCGTAGGGCGCGAGGGCGACGCGGCCGCAGACGGCGTGGACGTGCGACTGGACGCGTGTATCCGGAAGTTGGCGACAGATGGAGAACGCGACGAGCGCGCCGGGGTGGGCGTGGACGATCGCGCCGAGGTCGGGGCGGCGGCGGTAGATCTCGCGATGAAAGGGAAACTCGGAGGACGGCGGATGCGCGCCTTCACGGCGGTCGTCGGGGTGAACGCGCACGATGTCGGCGGGCGTGAGCGCGCCCTTGTCGACACGTGCGGGCGTGATCCAGATGCTGCCGTCGGGGTCGCGGATGGAGAGATTTCCCCCGGACGTCGTGGTCATGCGGTAGCGGTAGATCCGCTGCATGGTGGCGACGAGTTCGTAGCGAGGGTGCAGCCAGGCGGTGTCCATGAAGTTAAGCTCCAAGCTCCAACCTCCAAGCTCCAGAGAATTCTCAACCGTCAAACATCAAGAAGACGGCGTATTGGAGGCAGGAAGTTTATTGGAGGTTCGAGCCTGGTGCTTGATCCGCTGCACGGTGGCGACGCGTTCGTCGCGAGGAATAAGCGGGCAAGCTCCAACGTCCCAGCTCCAGAGAACCCTAGGTTGGAGCTCATGCAGTCGCAGGTGGAGCCCGGCGTCCTCGTCGGGCTGTGGTGCGAATGGAACTCCATCAACCCGACGGGGACGTCGGGTTCCACCGTGTGGTGCGCGATTCCTCGACGGGCGGGTCGTTTTGACGGCATCAGTCCGTATCAGATTCATGCCGTCAAAATGAGTGGATGTTGGTGATTGAAAGTTCTCTGGAGGTTGGAGCTTGGTGCTTGGAGCTTCCTTCCTGCGTCTCAGCGCAGGAAGGCTTCGTGCAGACCGCCGTCGACGGTGATCACCTGGCCGGTGGTCTTGCTGAGGCGCTGCGTCACGAGGAGGAAATACGCCTCGGCCTGGTCGGCGGGCGTGATGGGCGACTTCGTCAACGTGCGGTCGGCGTAGAACTGCGCGAGTTTCTTGACGAGGGAGTCGGTCGCTTCGTCGTCGGTGTAAGGGATGTTGTATTTCGCGAGCGAGCCGATGACGCGGTCGCGGGGGAACATCGCGGAGCCCTGCACGACGGTCGCGGGCGCGACGCCGTTGACGCGGACGAGCGGGGCGAGTTCGACGGCGAGTTCGCGGACGAGGTGATTCGCGGCGGCCTTCGACGTGTCGTAGGCGAGTGATCCTTTTTTGGATACAACGGCGTTGGCGGAGGTCGTGAGGACGAGATTGCCGCGGAGGCCCTGCTCGCGCCACGTCTTCGCGGCCTCGTCGCCGACGAAGTAGGAGCCGGTGACGTTGATGTTGAAAGTGAGCGCCCACTTGTCGTCGGGGATGTGGCCGGAGGTATCGCTCGGGACGAAGATGCCGGCGGTGACGCAGATCGAGTCGAAGCCGCCGTAGGCGAGGGCGACGCTGTCGAGCATCGCACGGATGGAGGCGCGGTCGGTGATGTTGGCGGCGAGGCCGAGGGCGGGGCCGCAGTTGGAGAGGCCGGTGCCGGCGACGCCGATGCCGACGCCGTATTTGTCGGAGATCTCTTTCGCGGTGGCTTGCGCGGCGTCGGCGTTGAGGTCGACGGCGACGATGTGCGCGCCTTCCTTGACGAGGCGGTGCGCGGTTTCCTTGCCGATGCCGGAGCCGGCGCCGATGACGACGACGATCTGGCGGGCGAGTTCCTTCTCGGCGGGCATGCGCTTGAGCTTCGCTTCCTCGAGGAGCCAATACTCGATGTCGAAGGCCTCCTGTTGCGGGAGCGCGATATATTTATCGATCGCTTCGGCGCCGCGCATGACCTCGACGGCGCAGTTGTAGAATTCGGCGGTGACGCGGGATTCGGACTTGTCCTTGCCCCATGCGATCATGCCGAGGCCGGGGATGAGGACGACGGTGGGGTTCGGGTCGCGCATCGCGGGGGAGTTCGCGTGTTTGCACGTCGCGTAGTAGGCGGCGTAGTCCTTGCGGTAGGCGACGAGGCCGGCGGCGAGTTTGCTCTTCAGCGCGGCGAGGTCCTCGGTTTGCGGATTCCAGTCGACGTAGAGCGGCTTGATTTTCGTGCGAAGGAAATGGTCGGGGCAGCTCGTGCCGAGTTCGGCGAGGCGGGCGGCGTCCTTCGAGTTGACGAAGCGGAGGATCTTCGCGTCGTCCTGGATGGTGCCGATGAAACGCTTTTGTTGCGAAACCTGGCCGCGGAGCCAGGGGAGGATGGCGGCGAAGGTGGCGCGGCGCTTCGTGTCGTCGAGGGTCTGGTATTTTTGTCCGCCGAATGCGGCGGCGTCACCGCCCTTGGCGGCATATTTCTCCTCGATGTAGGCGGCGGCGCGTTCGATGAAGTTGAGCGTGTCGGTGTAGCACTGCTTGTCGTCGTCGGCCCAGGAGATGAAGCCGTGCTGGCCCATCATGATGGCGCGGACCTTCGGCTGCTCGCGGGCGATCTTCTGCATGGCGAGGCCGAGCTCGAAGCCGGGGCGCATCCACGGGACGTAGGCCATTTCGCCGGCGAAGATTTCGCGGGTGAGCTGCTCGCAGTTTTGCGAGGCGGCGATCGCGATGATCGCGTTGGGGTGCATGTGATCGACGTGTTTCCCCGGGAGGAAGGAATGCAGGGGCGTGTCGATCGAAGAGGCGCGCGGGTTCAGGTTGAACGTCGCGTGCGTATACATGCCAACCATGTCGTCTTCGGCGGGGGCTTTCAGGCCTTTGTCGGAGCGGGCGGCGTAGAGTTTTTGAAGGTCGACGAGCTTTTGCTGGTAGAGGGAGGAGAAATTCTCGCGCGTGCTGGTGCGGAGATCGCCGCCGGAGCCTTTCACCCAGAGGACCTCGGTGGGCTGGCCGGTGAGCGGGTCTTTCTCGGTGAGCTTGGAGGACGTGTTGCCGCCGCCGGTATTGGTGATGCGCTGATCGCTGCCGAGGAGATTGGAGCGGTAAACGAGGCGGGCGACGGGATCGAGGGACGCGGCCTTGGCGTCGTCCCAGAGGAAGTTGACGTAACGGTAGGTGGGCATGGGAAGAGGGAGGGGGAGTGTGGAGGGACGAGCGTTGGTGGGATATGATTGGGTTCAATCATAAAAAGCCGCGTGAGACGCCGGGCGGCCGGCGCGACGGCGCGCGGGTCCCCAAATCCAGAGGGGGGAACCACGAATGGACACGAATCGACACGAATGAAACCGGCGCTCCGGGCGATTCGCGGGCGGAGCCTGCTGCTGAATGCGGGTTTCGTTTTGCGGGAGGACGGATCAGGAGCGGGGGCTGTCCGGCGGGGGATCGTTGCGGCGGTCGTGGCGGTAGTGGATGACGCGGACCTTTTCCAAGGTAACGAGGCCGCCGCCGATCATGCTGTCGAGGACTGGGAGGAAGGCTTCGATTTTCGGCTCCTCGTCGACGATCTCGATGATGATCGGGAGGTCGCCGGAGAGGCGGAGGATTTTGGCGGTGTGCAGCCGGCTGGCGGCGCCGAAGCCCAGGGGGCTGCGGAGGACGGTGGCGCCGGCGAGGCCGGTTTCGCGGGCTTTCAGGACAATGGCCTCGTAGAGCGGGTGACCGGCGTGGCGGTCGGACTCGCCGATGAAGATCCGCAGCAGGACGGAGTCGGTGGGCAGGTGCATGATCAGGGGCCTTTCAGGGAGTTGAGCCACAGGGCGCAGAGGTGGCCGAGCCAGACGGCGAGGAGGCAGAGGAGGAGCGTGCCGAAGGCGTTGGCGCCGGCGCGCAGCCATTCGCCGTCGCGGGCGAGGGCGAGCGTCTGGAGGCTAAAGGACGAGTAGGTGGTGAAACCGCCGAGAATGCCGGTCATCAGAAAATGGCGCGTCGTTGGGTTGACGAGGAGCCGGGCCTGGGGATCGGTGAACGTGGCGATGAAGCCGATGAGGAAGGAGCCGAGGACGTTCACGGCGAAAGTGCCCCAGGGAAACGTTTCGCCGAAGCGCTGCGCCACGACGCCGGAAAGCGCGAAGCGGGCGAGTCCGCCGAGTCCGCTGCCGAGAAAGATCCAGAAGTAGAGGGACATGGCGAGGGGTTCGGGACGGGGTCGGGCGAAGTTGGATTAGGGAGCGGTGGGAGGAGATTTTGAACCGTTAATTGGCAGAGTTCTCGGAGAATCGCTGGCGCGAGCGGATAGTTGATTTTCGGCGCGCTACTACGGATCGATAGTAAAGGTAAGAAACCACCTAAAGGTAGTAAGGACGCTCTGTTGTTACAGAGCTGATTGGTCACCTTCCAACCAGCGCACCATTTCAGGCAGATGCACCGACGCACTCGTGAAACCTTGATTCCAGATTGCGACGGGAGCCTGGCTCGATTGCTCGAACTCTCCCGCCGGCACTTGGTCCGGAAGATCGCGGCATGATTGCCGGGTCCGCTCCGACCGGCATCTGAAGGACTGAGCGGAAATGTGCAGTGCCCGAGAGAGTCCGGACGACCAGCGGTCATTCCGTTTCGCGATCGCCCGTGCGTTCGTTTCCTGATCGATAACTAGAACAGGCGGCCGCTCGTGTGCGCTGGATTTTGCCTGCATGACAGTTTTGAGCACGGCGTTGATATGGGAATCACCAAAGCCGTAACCGCCGATGACGATGGCGTCAGCTGCATGGGCATGACGGATCAAAGTGCTATAGAAAGTCAGGTAGGGGTCGGTTTGCAGTTGATCGAGCTTCCATCCGCCAGCGACCAGTGACGTGAGCAACATCCGTTTTTCGTCACTCCGCGTCTCGACAAATCCGGTGTCTTCCCAGTCTTCCATGTCGCCAGTTTGGGAAAGGTCCTCATGCCATAGCAACTTGGCGCTGTGGCTATGGTGCTCCATGACTCGGCTGCCGTAGCGAACGCGGTGGTGGATGCTCCCGTGAAGGTGATAGATGAATTCCCATTTCTCGCGACCGAGGACATCTGCCGGCAGGAAGCGCCCGGTTTTTCGGTCGAAGCCCACGAAGGCTTTCGGGCGGGCATGGAGCGCGACGGGATCGTAGTTGAGGTTGTAGACGCCGAGCCTGAAGGCGTCGCCCAAGCCGGCGAACAACTCGTAGTAAGGTCGGAATTTTTCTTCGCGCATCCCGTGGGCCAGCTCGATCTCGAAGACATTGCTTAGGCGGCGCATCTTGTCGGCGAGCTTCCGGTGCAGGTATCCGAGCTGTCCCTCGACCTCGTAGAATGCCTTGTTGCTGCCATGCTGACCGCGGCCGCGGCGCTCCGGCGCGATCTTGAGGCGGAGGAAGACTTCGGCGCGGGCTACATGTCGCAGGATCGGGTCACCATGCGGTTTCGGAAGGACGCCGTTGAGTAGCGCATGCAGATCACCCAGCACGCGCTCGAAATTTGGATCTGTGTGATGAGCGAAGATGGCCCGCTGCTCCTGTGAATACCCTTTGCTGTAGTCGGCGCGGTTTTTCCACAGGCGCCCAAAAAAATCGGTAGTGCCTTTGTTTTTCGCATATTCGCGAGCCCAGCCCCTCATCTCTCCATCGAGCTTTTCCGTGGAAGGGAAGCCCTGTTCCACCGAGCTTCCCGCTCCGAGCAAGACCAACAGCTTCTTCTTTGTCGCCATTTTGCCTATTCGTTCACGCAGGCCGGATCCGGTTGATGTGGGCGGCTGCTTGGCAGGTCCTGTTTAGGTGAGCATCGGCGGCGTGGACACGTTCGAGCGATTCTGGGAACGCGGCGGCTTTCATGGATCGTGTGGAGTTAACCGAGCTGAACCTTGGCGGGCGAGGCTTCTTGGCCACTGCGGCGTTATGACCGGGAAGAAAAACACAGTGTCTTGCTCCGTGGCCTCCTAGTCCCAGCTCTGAGTTCTCTGTGTCATGCCCGGACTTGGAATCGTTTCGGGGCGGGAATCGGAGATTGTGGTCGCGCGGGTTAGCGGCTGAGGTGCGTCGGCATGCGAGCGGGGATCATGGCGGGGGGGGACGGGGTGGTGGATCACGTGAAGACGATCGACGTGTGGCCGCCGCAGGACTCGCTCGCGACCATCCTGCACGAAACGCAAGGCAACGGCGGCGGGCCTTACAACGTATTGAAAAACCTGGCACGGCTCGCCGCGCGGTTTCCGCTCGAGGCCGTCGGGCTCGTCGGCGATGACGCGAGCGGGCGGGCGATCGCGGAGGATTGTCGGGTGCACGGGATCGACACGACGCAACTTCGCGTGACGGACGCGGCGCCGACGTCGCACACGGATGTGATGACGGTCGCGGACACGCGTCCGCGGACATTCTTTCATCAACGCGGCGCGAACGCGCTGCTCGCGCCGGAGCATTCGATTTTTCGGCGACGCGCGCGAAGCGGTTTCACCTTGGGTATCTGTTGTTGCTCGACCAGCTCGATGCGCTCGGCGGCGAGGGCGAGCCGCGGGCGTTGGAGGTGTTTCGGCGGGCGCGGGCGGCGGGGCTGGCGACGTCACTCGATTGCGTGAGCGATCCGGGCGAGCGGTTTCAGACTGTGTCGCGCCGGTGCTGCCGGAGGTCGACGTGTTGTTCGCGAACGATTTCGAGGCGGAGAAGCTGACGGGCGTTTCACTGGGCCGCGGCGAGCGGCTGGACCGCGCGGCGGTGGAAGCCGCGGGTGCGGCGTTGATCGAACGCGGCGTGCGCGAGTGGGTGGTGGTGCATTTTCCGGAGGGCGTGTGCGCCTGCTCGGCGGCGGGTGAAACGGTGTGGCAGCCGAGCGTCGCGCTGCCGGCGGCGAAGATCGCGGGCACGGCAGGCGCGGGCGATGCGCTGGCGGCGGGGGTGCTGCTGGGGTTGCATGAAGGCTGGCCGATGACGCGCTGCTTGGAGTTGGGCGTTTTGGCGGCGGCGGCTTCGCTGCGGCATCCGACGTGTTCGGAGGCGGTCGAAACGGTGGAAGCGTGTGGAGAGTTGGGGCGGCGTTACGGGTTCAGAGCGTGAAATCTTTGGAGGATTTCGAGGGGTGGAGTGCGGGCTGAAGCACCGCATACGGCGAACGGCTGGCGTGGACTTTTACAGGGTATAGGGGATTTACCGTAAAAAAAGTAAGGGTTCGGCGGAACTGGCGGTAGTGGACGGCTACAGTGACGCTGCGCGTAATCCGCGCTTCGCTTCCGTGTGTTTTCCAGCTTCACGAACGAGAGAGCGGCCTCTTCCCTGTCCGGCGTCGTGCGACGCCGGGCGGTTTGTCGTGGTCGGTGCCGCCGGCTCATGCCTCAAACGACGCTTCAGATAACGCAGTGAAGATCGCCCCTTTACCCATACCCATGGCTCGCATCGCTTCTCCTTCCCGCAACGCTTCGGCCAAGAAGAAATCCGCCCCGCTCAATGGCTCCCGCGATCTCGTGCGCGAGCACGAGGCGTTCATGAAACAGCTCCTCGTCACGCTCGACGCGTTGCAGGACGGTGATTTCTCGGTGCGGCTGCCGTCGGACTGGACGGGGCTCGAGGGCAAAGTCGCGGAGCGGTTGAACGGCATGTCGACGCGCATGGAGCGGTTCAACTCGAGCCTGCAGCGGTTGCGGCGGCAGGTCGGTGAGGAAGGCCGGATCGGCGAGCGTTTGCAGATCGGCGACGCGGTCGGGAGCTGGGCGGAGCGCATCGAGGCGATCAATTCGCTCGTCGATGACCTGTCGCAGCCGACGGTCGAGGTGGGCCGGGTGATCGGTGCGGTGGCGAAGGGCGATCTTTCGCAGTCGATGCCGCTGGAGCTCGGCGGGCGTCCGCTGAAGGGCGAGTATTTGCGGACGGCGAAGCTGGTGAACGGCATGGTCGGCCAGCTCGAAGCGTTTTCGGTCGAGGTGATTCGCGTGGCGCGCGAGGTCGGCACGGAAGGCAAACTCGGCGGCCAAGCGCAGGTGAAAAAAGTGTCCGGCGTGTGGAAGGAGTTGACCGAGTCGGTGAATCAGATGGCGGGCAATCTGACGGCGCAGGTGCGCAACATCGCGGAGGTGACGATCGCGGTCGCGAACGGCGACTTGTCGAAGAAGATCACCGTGGACGTGCGCGGCGAGATTTTGCAGTTGAAGGAAGCGGTGAACGTCATGGTCGACCAGTTGCGGTCGTTCGCGGCGGAAGTGACGCGCGTGGCGCGCGAAGTCGGCACGGAAGGCAAGCTTGGCGGCCAGGCGGTGGTGCCGGGTGTGGCGGGCACGTGGAAGGATCTTACGGATTCGGTGAACGCGATGGCGTCGAACCTCACGGCGCAGGTGCGCAATATCGCGGGCGTGACCACGGCGGTGGCGCGTGGCGATTTGTCGCGCAAGATCACGGTCGATGCGAAGGGCGAGGTGCTCGAGCTGAAGGAGACGATCAACACGCTCGTGGACCGGTTGAATGCGTTCGCGTCGGAAGTGTCGCGCGTGGCGCGCGAAGTCGGCACGGAAGGCAAGCTCGGTGGCCAGGCGCAGGTGCCGGGCGTGGCGGGCACGTGGAAGGATTTCACCGACAACGTGAATTCGATGGCGAACAACCTGACGACGCAGGTGCGCAACATCGCGGACGTGACGACGGCGGTGGCGAAGGGCGACTTGTCGCGCAAGATCACGGTCGATGTGCGCGGTGAAATTCTGGAGCTGAAGAACACCATCAACACCATGGTGGACCAGTTGAACGGTTTCGCGGCCGAGGTGACGCGCGTGGCGCGCGAAGTCGGCACGGAAGGCGAGCTCGGCGGCCAGGCGATCGTGCCGGGCGTCGGCGGCATGTGGAAGGATTTGACCGACTCGGTGAACGCGATGGCGACGAATCTCACCGGCCAGGTGCGCAACATCGCGGAAGTGACGACGGCGGTGGCGCGAGGGGATTTGTCGCGCAAGATCACGGTGAACGTGAAGGGCGAAATCCTCGCGCTGAAGAACACGATCAATACGATGGTGGACCAGTTGAACGGCTTCGCGTCGGAAGTGTCGCGCGTGGCGCGCGAAGTCGGCACGGAAGGCAAGCTCGGTGGTCAGGCGGAAGTGCCGGGCGTGGCGGGCACGTGGAAGGATTTGACCGACAACGTGAATTCGATGGCGAACAACCTGACGACGCAGGTGCGCAACATCGCGGACGTGACGACGGCGGTGGCGAAGGGCGACTTGTCGCGCAAGATCACGGTGGATGTGCGCGGCGAAATCCTGGAGCTGAAGGACACGATCAATACGATGGTGGACCAGTTGAACGGCTTCGCGTCGGAAGTGTCGCGCGTGGCGCGCGAAGTCGGCACGGAAGGCAAACTCGGTGGTCAGGCGCAGGTGCAGGGCGTCGCCGGCACGTGGAAGGATCTTACGGACAACGTGAATCTGATGGCGGCGAACCTGACGGGTCAGGTGCGCAATATCGCGGAGGTGGCGACGGCGGTGGCGCGCGGCGACTTGTCGCGCAAGATCACGGTGGACGTGAAAGGCGAAATCCTGGAGCTGAAGGACACGATCAACACGATGGTCGATCAGCTCAATGGCTTCGCCGCCGAAGTGACGCGTGTGGCGCGCGAAGTCGGCACCGAAGGCGCGCTCGGCGGCCAGGCGCAGGTGCCGGGCGTGGCGGGCACGTGGAAGGATTTGACGGACTCGGTGAACGCGATGGCGACCAACCTCACCGGTCAGGTGCGCAACATCGCGGAAGTGACGACGGCGGTCGCGCAGGGCGATTTGTCGCGCAAGATCACGGTGAACGTGAAGGGCGAAATTCTCGCGTTGAAAAACACGATCAACACGATGGTGGACCAGTTGAACGCGTTCGCGTCGGAAGTGTCGCGCGTGGCGCGCGAAGTCGGCACGGAAGGCAAGCTCGGCGGCCAGGCGCAGGTGCAGGGCGTGGCGGGCACGTGGAAAGATCTTACGGACAACGTGAATTCGATGGCGGCGAATCTGACGGGTCAGGTGCGCAACATCGCGGAGGTGACGACGGCGGTGGCGAAGGGCGACTTGTCGCGCAAGATCACGGTCGACGTGCGCGGAGAAATTCTCGAGCTGAAGAACACCATCAACACGATGGTGGACCAGTTGAACGGTTTCGCGTCAGAAGTGACGCGCGTGGCGCGCGAAGTCGGCACGGAAGGCAAGCTCGGCGGCCAGGCGGAAGTGCCGGGCGTGGCGGGCACGTGGAAGGATTTGACCGACAACGTGAATTCGATGGCGAACAACCTGACGACGCAGGTGCGCAACATCGCGGAAGTGACGATCGCCGTCGCGAACGGCGACTTGTCGCGCAAGATCACGGTGGATGTGCGCGGCGAGATTCTGCAGCTGAAGGAAACGATCAACACGATGGTCGAGCAGTTGCGGTCCTTCGCGTCGGAAGTGACGCGCGTGGCGCGCGAAGTCGGCACCGAAGGCCGGCTCGGCGTGCAGGCGGTGGTGCCGGGCGTGGCGGGCACGTGGAAGGATTTGACGGACTCGGTGAACGCGATGGGCGGCAATCTCACGGCGCAGGTGCGCAACATCGCGGACGTGACGACGGCGGTGGCGCGCGGCGACTTGTCGCGCAAGATCACCGTGGACGTGAAAGGCGAGATTCTGCAGCTGAAGGAAACCATCAACACGATGGTCGATCAGCTCAACGGCTTCTCTGCCGAAGTGACGCGCGTGGCGCGCGAAGTGGGCACAGAGGGCAAGCTCGGCGGTCAGGCCGAGGTGAAAGACGTGTCCGGCGTGTGGAAGGACCTCACCGATAACGTGAACTCCATGGCCGGCAATCTCACCGCGCAGGTCCGTAACATCGCCGAGGTGTCCACGGCCATCGCGCGCGGCGACTTGTCACGCAAGATCACCGTCGACGTGAAAGGTGAAATTCTTCAGCTGAAGGAAGCCATCAATACGATGGTCGACCAGCTCAACGCCTTCGCCGC
>JAEYYL010000267.1 GCA_023430825.1 Verrucomicrobiota bacterium
CCCCACTTCCGTCCCTTTCACCCCCAATTCATCCTCCAGCCCGCCAAAATAGCTCCCATACAATGCATGCTCCTTGACCGGGATGTCCGTCGCCCCCGCGAACGACGCGCTCTCCTCCTGCTCGCGCAACACCACCGCCACTTGCGTCACGCCCGGGTCGAACGACTGCACCCGCACCTCCAGCGAATACTGCCGCGCCACGCCAAAACCGTCGCCCGACCGCAGCGGACTGTGCGCGCGAATGATCCCCTGGGCCGCCCCCGCCCGCGAAATCGTGAAACCGATCCGCTTCATCGCGCGCTCCGCCGCGGCGAAGACCGCTCGCTGCTCCGCCGGATAAACGCGCGTCTTCGGCTGCGGCGCCTCGAACCGCTCGCGCACGCGCGTCGGCAGCGACTCCACCGATCCGCAACCCGTCAACGACAGGCTCGCCACCGCAAAAACCAGAAGCAGGACGTTTCGCATAAAGTTAATCGAATGAATTACCCCGAAGATTGGAGCCTGCTTGCAGGCGATGGCTCAATCCCGCTGCTCACGCAGCGAGCACACCGGAGGAGCTGAATCGCCTGCAAGCAGACTCCTACCGGACCGAAAGCCCCGCACAAATTCCGCCTCAGCTCAAGCCGGCTGCTGCTGCGACAAACAATGCAGCGTCCCCAGCCCCCAGATCAGATGATAGCAGTCGATCGGGATCACCTCGCGCCCCGGGAAACACCCGCCCAGCACCTCGTTCGCTTCCGCGTCGCGCTTGGGCTGACGGAAATTCGGCACCAGCACCGCGCCGTTGATCACCAGAAAATTCGCGTAGCTCGCCGGCACCATCTGCCCGCGAAACCCAAACGGCTTCGGCATCGGGAGCGTCACGATCTCGAACGGCTTCCCCTTCGGCGTGCGGAAACTTTTCAAACGCTCGAGGTTCTCCGCGAGAATCTTGTGGTTGCCGTCGCGCTTGTTCGTTTCGACGCACGTCACGAAACCGTCCGCCTTGTAGAAACGCGTCATGTCGTCGATGTGGCCGTCTGTATCATCTCCGACAATACCCTCGCCCACCCACAACACCGTTTTCACGCCGAGGTAATCCTTCAAATTCCGCTCGATCTGCTCGCGCGTCAGCTGCGGATTCCGGTTCTCGTTCAACAGGCACTGCTCGCTCGTCAGCAGCAGCCCTTTCCCGTTCACATCGATTGAGCCGCCCTCGAGAATCATGTCGTTCACGAACCGGCGCAGCTTCAGCTTTCGCGCGATGCTCGGAGGGATCTCGTTGTCCAGATCGTAGGGCGGATACTTGTCGCCCCAGGCGTTGTAAGCCCAATCCGTGATC
Source organism: Verrucomicrobiota bacterium (assembly GCA_023430825.1). Classification (GTDB taxonomy): domain Bacteria; phylum Verrucomicrobiota; class Verrucomicrobiia; order Opitutales; family Opitutaceae; genus Opitutus. Next base: position 1,322 of record JAEYYL010000267.1, read on the forward strand.
GCGACTTCACCTGTCGCGTCGTTTTTCACGAAAATGGGTCCGTGATCGCGGCACCACGCATCGTTGGTCGGGTGATTGTAGAACGTCACCTTCGACAAATCCGCGCCGGCCTTCTCGCAAAAACGCTTCGCGCGCGGCTGCAGCTTCGCGGCACAGTTGATCCGCACCTCCTCGAACCGGCTGATCGCCGCGACGATCGTCGCGAACGCCGGCGGCACCGGACGGAACTGCCCGGGCCACGACGCGCGATTGTGCGGCCACGACAGCCACACGGCTTCCTGCGGTTCCCACTCCGCCGGCATGCGAAAACCGAGCGCCTTCGGCGTCGGGTTTTCGCGGTTTCGCGTTTTGAGTTTCAAGTTTGGAGTTTTCGGCACGGAAACCTCTCGGATACCTGCACTCACGCGCAGAGCCACAGTTTCCAAGTGGCTCGCTGCGTGAGCAGCGGGATGGTCCTCAGTCGATGAAACGCTTCGTCAGGTTCTCGTAGGCGTCGATGCGGCGGTCGCGCAGGAACGGCCAGTGCGTCCGCGTCACGTCGACTTTGCCCAGTTCGATCGGCACGATCATCACTTCCTCCCGATCGACGCTCGCCTTCGCGAGAATCTGCCCACTCGTCCCCGCGACGAAGCTCTGGCCCCAGAACTCGATCCCCGGCCCGCCGACCTGCGGCAAAATCTCCGTGCCGATGCGATTCACCGCCGCAACGTAGCAGCCGTTCGCGACCGCATGACTGCGCTGGATCGTCTCCCACGCCCCATGCTGGTTGACGCCGTATTCCGCCTTCTCGCCCGGATGCCAGCCGATCGCCGTCGGATAAAACAAGATCTCCGCGCCCTGCATCGCCGTCAGCCGCGCGCCTTCCGGATACCACTGATCCCAGCAGACGAGCACGCCGATCTTGCCGAACTTCGTTTCCCACGCGCGAAAACCCGTGTCACCCGGGGTGAAGTAGAATTTCTCGTAGTAAAGCGGATCGTCCGGGATGTGCATCTTCCGGTAAATCCCGAGCAGCTTCCCGTCGGCGTCGATGATCACCGCCGTGTTGTGATACAACCCCGACGCCCGCCGCTCAAACAGCGACCCGACGATGACCACGCCGTATTTCTTCGCGATCTTCTGCAACGCCACCGTGCTCGGGCCGTTCGGAACCGGCTCGGCGAGCTTGAAGTGCTCGTGATCCTCGCTCTGGCAGAAATACTGCGAGCGAAACAGCTCCTGCGTGCAGATGATGTTCGCGCCTTGCTTCGCCGCCTGTTCGGCCAGCGCGAGCGTCTTTTTCAGGTTCTCCGCCGGATTCCCCGAGCAGGCGTGCTGCAGCAAACCGAGGTTGACCAGTTTCGTGCGGTTCGATGGCTGGCTGTAAGCCGCGCCACCCGGAAGTTTCGTGCGCCCTTTTTTCATCGCTCAATACACGACCTTGTTCAGCGGATATTCAACTATCCCTTCTGCCCCGAGCGCCTTGAGCTGGGGAATGATTTCCCGCGCCACGCTCTCGTCGATGATCGTTTCGAGCGCCACCCAGTCCGCATTGCTGAGCTGCGAGATCGTCGGATTGCGCAGCGCCGGCAGCGCTTTCACCACCGCGTCCAGCGACGCGCGCGGCAGATTCATCTTCAAACCGACCTTGCTCTCCGCCTCGAGCGCCCCGCGCAACAACAGCGCGATCGTCTCGATCTTCTTTCGTTTTTCCGGGTCCGCCCAGCTCGCTTTATTGGCGATAAACTTCGTGTTCGTCTCCAGCAGCGTGTCGACGATGCGCAATTTGTTCGCGCGCAGCGAACTTCCCGTCTCGGTGATGTCTACGATGGCATCCACCAGATCCGGCACTTTCACCTCGGTCGCCCCCCACGAGAATTCGATCTCGGCGGCGATGCCCTTCTTTTCGAAGTAGCGCTTCACCGTCCCGACCAGTTCCGTCGCCACGCGCTTGCCCGCGAGCTGCTCCGGTTTCGTGATGTCCGACGCCTCCGGCACACACAGCACCCAGCGCGACTTCAACGTCGACGCCCGGCTGTAGATCAAATCGCACACCTCCACCACGTCCGACTCGTTCTCCTGAATCCAGTCGAAGCCCGTCAGCCCGCAGTCGAAAAAACCGTGCTCCACATAGCGGCTCACCTCCTGCGCGCGGATGAACCGCCCGTCGAGCTCCGCATCGTCGATCGACGGCTTGTAGGAGCGCGAACTCGTGGTGATTTTCCAACCCGCCTTGGCGAACAGGTTTTTCGTGGATTCTTCGAGGCTGCCCTTCGGCAGGCCCAGCATCAGGAGCGGTTTGCGAGCAGACACCGCGCAAACCTCACACGACGTTTTCCGCCTTCAAGTAAATTCTCCGGCGCGTCGCACCCGATCGCGTCCTGACGGGGATTCGCTTTTGACAATCGCTCTCGCCAACCTAATTACCGTCCCATCTCTCCGCGGTCCCCCTCATGCGTGCTGAACCCAAACCGCTCGTCGTCGTCGTCGAAGATGAAGTCGAACTCGCCAACCTGATCGCCGCCCACTTGGAGCGGGCCGGCATGCAGACGCAGGTCTGCAACCGCACCGCCCACGCCTTTCGCTTCCTCAAGCACAACTTCGCGAACCTCCTCCTCCTCGACATCAGCCTGCCCGACGGCAGCGGCTTCAGCCTGCTCGACGAACTCAAGGCCGCCGACATCAGCATCCCCGTCATCTTCGTCACCGGCGAGAATCAGGAAACGGTCAAGATTCGTGGACTCGACGCCGGCGGTGACGACTACATCACCAAGCCCTTCAGCTACGACGAGCTCACCGCCCGCATTCGCGCCGTGCTCCGCCGCGCCGAATCGAAGGCCGATCTCAACCTCACGAAAAACGTCCGCGTCGGCGATCAGCCGTTCGATTTCTGCGGCGCTAAAATCGTGCCCGACCGACTCGAGATTTCGTTCCCCGACGGCACGATCCAGAAACTCGGCCGCAAGGAACTCGGCATCCTCGCCTACCTCAACGCCAATCAGGGATCGGTCATCACGCGCAAAGCGCTCATTCACGCCGTATGGGGGATCCACGCCGACGTCCGCAGCCGCTCACTCGATCAATACATCGTCAAAGTCCGCGAACTCTTCAAGGAACACGGCCTCGATCTCACCACCTTCCGCACCGTCCACGGCATCGGCTACATCTTCGACCCCGCCGGCGTGTCGAAAGAGGGCCGCGACTGATCGCCGCCCCACCGTCCCGTCCGCCGGCCCCCCACGGCCGCGGTTCCTGCTACGCGCTGACATGTAACGCTCCACCGAGTTTGGGATAGCTGCCGGCACGCCCTCCCGTAATGTGCCGCCCCCCGCATGATCCGCCCGCCCGCCGCCTTCCTCGCCGACCTTGACCGAGTCTATCGCGCCGAGCCTTTCTTCACGCGGCTCAAGGCGAAACTCTTTTCGCTCCTCGTCGCCGCCATGTTGGTGGGCATCCCGTTCAACATCGCGAAACTGTTCTGGATTCAGTCGCCCGGTCTCGAGCTCCGGCTCGCCTTCAACCTCATCATCGTGCTCGCCGGCGCACTGGCCCTGCGCGACGTCGCCCACGGCCGACTTGCCCGCGCCGGCAACGCCCTCGCGATCACCCTCGTGGCCGCGATGCACGGCAGCATCTTCGCCGTGCCCGCCCCGCCGGAGCCCCTCGGCCTCGCCCTGCAGATTTTCGCATTCGACATCGTTTTCCTCCTGTTCGCCGTCATCTTCGCCACCCGCCGCGTCGCCCTCGCCCTCCTGCTGGTCATCGTCGCCGGCCATGTCGCGTTTCAGTTCCGATCACTGCAATCCGACACGATCCCCGGGTCCATGCGCTTCGCCGCCGATGCGCTCCTGCGCGACGGACTCGTCGCCATCTGCTTCGTTTTCTTTCTCGCCGCCGCCCTCGTCCGCATGATCGAGGCCACCCACCGCCGCAGCGAGGCCGCCCTCCGCGAAACCCGCGACGTCAACGAAAACCTCGAGCGCCTCGTCGCCGCGCGCACCGCCGAACTCGAATCCGCCAGCCGCCGCGCCGGCGCCGCCTCACGCGCAAAAAGCGAGTTCCTCGCCAACATGAGCCACGAGATTCGCACCCCGCTCAACGGCATCGTCGCCTCCTCCGACCTCCTCGTCCGCCGCACCGACCTCCCCCGCGAAGCCGCCGATCACGCCCGCCTCATCTCCGAATCCGGCGACCTGCTCCTCAAACTGCTCGGCGACATCCTCGACCTCTCCAAAATCGAGGCCGGCCAGCTCACGCTCGAACAACATCCCTTCGAACTCGCCTCGACCGTCACCGACGCCGTCGCGCTCCTCGCCCCGAAAGCCGCCGCCGGCTCCGTGCAACTCGAGACCGCCATCGCCCCCGCGTTCGCCGGCCATCGCCTCGGCGACAGCCACCGCCTCCGGCAGGTGCTGCTCAACCTCGTGTCGAACGCCCTCAAGTTCACCCCCACCGGCGGCCGCGTGCAGGTCAACGTCGGCGCCGCCTCCGCCGCCGATCCGGCACTCGTGCGCTTCGAAGTGCGCGACACCGGCATCGGCATGGACGCGCCCACCCTCGCGCGCGTGTTCGAACGCTTCACCCAGGCGGACTCCTCCACCACGCGCCGCTACGGCGGCAGCGGACTCGGCCTCGCCATCAGCTCCCGGCTCGTGCAGATGATGGGCGGACAACTCACCGCCGACAGCGCCCCCAACCTCGGCTCGGTGTTCCGCTTCGATCTGCCCCTTCTTCCCGCCTCCGTCACGCCGCCCTCCCCCGAAATCGCCGTCCCCACCGAGATGCACCTCGGCCTGCGTGTCCTCGTCGCCGAGGACAACGAGGTCAACCGCCGGATCATCGCTTCGCAGCTCGGCCGACTCGGGTGCCAGTTCACCCTCGCCACCGACGGGGAGGAAGCCCTCGCCCTCCTCGAGCGCGTGGCGACGCCCGACGTGATCCTGATGGATTGTCACATGCCGAAGCTCGACGGCTGGGCCACCACCCAGCGTATCAGAAACTGGAATACAGATACCCTTCCCGCCCGCCGCGCCCTCGCGGCCGTGCCCGTGATCGCATTGACCGCCGCTGCGCTGCCCGAGGAGCGCACGCGCTGCGTCGCCGCCGGCATGAACGACTTCATCGCGAAGCCCGTAAAACTCGCCGAGCTCCAGGCCGCCCTCGCCCGCTACGCCCCGGTCACCGGCGCCCCGAGCCCCATCGTCCCCGCCACGAGCTGAGACCGGTCTGGCCGTGTCCGGGCGCACCGGGACGGTCCCGCCGCGCCCGCGCCTCTCAAGCCGCGCCGCCCAGCTTGCGATCGATCGAAAACCGCCCGGGTCCCGCCAGGAAAATCGCCACGTAGCCAGCGAGGTAAACGAACGCTAGCTCGCCGTTGCCCGGTCCCGACAGCTTCGCGCCGTGCGCCATGAAAAACGCCACGCTCATCACGACCACGAGCGCGAGTGCGGCGAAGCGCGTCGCGAGCCCGAGCGCGAGCAGCGCGGCGCAGACCACCTCACCGAAAATCGCGAGCACGAGGCTGACGGTCGGCCCGAGCCCGAAAGGATCCGCGAACTTCGACGCCATGCCTCCGAAGTTCACCACCTTGCCCCAGCCGTGCAGCGCCAGCATCGAAACACCGAGCCACACCCGCAGCACCAGCAAAGCGAAGTCAGCGCTCCGCGGAACGAAATTGAATTGGAGGAATTTGATGAAGCCGTTCATGGAAATCGAAAAACGCGCGGAGCCTGCTCACCGCTGCCACCGCGTCAACCCCGGCGCGCCGCCGAAACGATTGCTTCCCTTCCCTTTCCTCGGGGAGCGCCGTTTACCGGCGCTCCCGTGGAAATTTGGTGGACCCTAGCGGGTTCGAACCGCTGACCTCCTCAATGCCATTGAGGCGCTCTACCAACTGAGCTAAGAGCCCGTTTCCCCTGCGGGAGTGGCAAAAAATCGAAGTTCCACGCCCGAACGCAAGGACTTTTTGTCCGATGCGCAAAACCACCACCGCGCGTGCCGTCAGGTCTCCTCTCCGGCCCAAATGCCTCACTCAGTCGTCCAACTCGCGCATCCGGAACGGAATCGTGATCGTCTCCGTCTTCCGGTCCGGCCGCGGACCGATCGATCGCACCCGCGTGACCGCCGCCAGCGCCGCATTGTCGAAATCCGAACTGCCCGACGATCGCCGGATTCGCGCGCCCGACATCGTGCCGTTCGCCGCCAATTGCACCTCCACCACCGCCACGAGGCTGTCCGCCAACCCCGGCGGCTTGTCCAACGACTCGCGCAGCCGACTCCTCAACAGCGAGAAATAGAGATCCATCGCATCGCCATCCTCGCGCACGAGCGCCTTGCCGCCCGCGCCGCCAGTTTTATTCGCCGTCGATCCGCCGACGACGCCCTTCGCGATCCCTTCCGCGTCAATGCGAGCCACCTTCGGCGCCCCCCCGGACTTCGGTGCCGTCGTCGTTGTCTTCCCTTTGTTCAACTTGTCGAAATCCGCCTTGCTCATCCGCTTGGCTTTCGCGGCCTCTTCCTTGGCGCGGCGATCCGCCTCCGCCTTCGCCTTCCGCTCCGCAATCTGCCGCGCACGCCGGTCGTTCGCTTCCTTCCGGATCTGCGTGATCGCCGCCTTTTGCTTCAGCATCTTGTTCATGTCCGGAATCGCGTCCGGCGCTTTCGTCACCGCCGGCGCAGCTTTCTTGTCCGCGGCCGGCGGCGGCGGGGGTGCCCGTTCGATCACCGGCTCCGGCGCCGCCTGCACGGGCGCGGCCTGCACCACGGGCGCCGGCTCGATCTTCGGCGCCGGCGGCGCAGGGATCGAAATCTTGATCCCTCCCTCGACGCCGAGCGCCGGAGCTTCCTTCGCCATGTAGTTGTCGCCCTCGCCCGCCACCAGTTCGAAGATCTTCGGCGACTCCGCCACCTTCTCTTTCACGACGTAGGTGAAGAACAACACGAGCGCCATCACGGTGCCGTGCAGCAACGTCGAGATGAAAAACGCTCTCTGCTGGTTCGCCTCCATCGCGCTCACTTACTCCACCGCCTGCGTGTCGAATGTGATCCGGGACAAATTGTGTTTCTTGAGTTCGTCCATCAACCGGACGACTTGCTGAAACTGTAACGTCAAATCCGCGCGGATGCGAATCACGGGCACCTTCGGCCGCCGCGCCAGCGCCGCGAGCCGGTCCGGCAGTTCGTCGAAATCCACCGGTTCGTTGCCGAAATAGTAAATCCCGTCGCGATCGATCGAGATCGATTGAAACGTCAGATCCTTGTCCGGCTCCTCCTGCGTCCGCCGCGACTCCGTCGGCAGGTTCACCTGGATCGCCTGCTCCTGCTGCATCAACGGCGTCACGATCATGAACACCACGAGCAGGATGAACGCGAGGTCGATCAGGTTCGTCACGTTGATGTCCGCGATCGCGTGCTGCGCACGCCGGCGATGGAAATTACGGGCCATGGCGCGCGTTCCTCAACTCGACTCCAGTTCGAGCCGGTCGGCCAGCGAGCTCGCAAAATTCTCCAGCTCCATCGTCATCGCCCGCGTGTGACCGAGCAGGAGATTGTAGCCGAACACCGACGGGATCGCGACCACCAGGCCCGCGATCGTCGCGAGCAACGCGCCCGACACACCCGGCGCGAGCTGCTGGATGCCCGCCGTCTGCTGCGTCGCCACCGCGCTGAACGCCTCCATCACACCCCACACCGTGCCGAGCAGCCCGATGAACGGCGCGCCCGACACGATCGACGCCAGGAAGATCATGCTCGATTCATAGCGCAGCGTCTGCCGCGCAATCGCACGCTGGATCGCATTCTCCGCATGCTCCACCCGCGCGCGCGGATTATCCGTGCCGCGCTCCTTCCCGATCGCCGCCGCGCGCCAGTAGTTTTCCACCGCATCGGCAAATACGTCCGCATACGGGATCACGCGCTTGTTGCGAAACGACTCCGGCAGGTCGAGCAGCGTGCGCTGGTCACGCAGATGCGCGTCGAAACTGGCGTTCAACAGCCGCAGCCGTTTCAGCTCGAAATGCTTCCCCAGCATCACTGTCCACGCCACCAGGCTGAACACCGCCAGCCCCAACACGATGACCTTGTCGACGGTCCCGGAGCGGCCGAAAATCTCGATGATGCTCGCGGCGGCCAGCACGGGTGAGGGCAGAAAAAAATCGGGCATACGTCAGTGGCGTGAGAGTTGAGGCGTTTGCCCGGCTCCTTCAACGGAAATTCCCTCCGGCCGCGCGCGATTCTGTTTGCCGCTCGACGACCCCGGAATTTCGCTCGCGATCCCCTTTAACCCGATGGAATTCAAAACCCGCACCTTGCAGGAGCTCCGCGACCGCCGCGGCACGCTTTCTTCCAAACAGGCCATCCTCGGCCTCGACGGCTTCGTCGACACCATCGTCACGCCCGTCGCGCTCCGCGCCGGCCAGGGCGAAAATTTCACCCCGATCAACACGATCACCGAATTCGGCCAGCGCATCAGCGCCGCCGCCGGCAAGAGCACCAACATCGAGTTCTTCCCGCGCATGGACAAACTCGGCGGCAACGGCCCCATCATGGCCAACGCCGTCCTCGCCCAGGGCGCGCAAGTCACCTACATCGGTGCGCTCGGCGCGCCCACCGTCCACCCCGTTTTCCAGGACCTCGCCAACCGCGCGAAGGTCATCTCGCTCTGCGCCGCCGCCGCCACCACCGCCGCCGAGTTCAACGACGGCAAGATCATGCTCGGCATGATGAAAAGCCTCGACGAGATCGTCCCGCAGAAAATCGAGGAGGTCATGGGCGCCGACGCTTGGCGCAAGGCCCTCGACTCCTCCGACCTCGTCGCCCTCGTCAACTGGACGATGATCCCCAACATGACCGCGATCTTCAACGATCTGGTCACGCGTCTCCTCCCGCAGATCCCCGCCAAGCCCGGTCGCGTGTTCTTCTTCGATCTCGCCGACCCGGAAAAGCGCTCCTCCTCCGATCTCGTTTACGCGCTCGAGACGATCGCCAAATTCGAGCAGTTCGGCCGCGTCACCCTTGGCCTCAACCTCAAGGAAGCTCAGCAGGTCTTCGCCGCCCTCGGCTACGGCACCGAATCCGAAAGCGAAACCGGCCTGCGCGCCATGGCGGAGAAAATCCGCAAGCATCTCGATCTCACGACCGTCGTCGTGCACCCGAAGGAATCCGCCGCCTGCGCCACGAAGGACGGCACGTTCTGGGTCCCCGGGCCCTACGCCGCCAAGCCGCTCATCACCACCGGCGCCGGCGATCACTTCAACGCGGGCTTCGTCTCCGGTCAGCTCATGGGGCTTTCCCCCGAAGCCTGTCTCACTCTCGGCGTCAGCACCAGCGGCCACTACGTCCGCACCGCCCAAAGCCCCTCGCTCGCCGACCTCGAAACATTCCTCGCGAACTGGAAATAACCCCGCCACACTCCCCCGACCATGGCCTCGAAAACCAAACCCGCCGGCAAGCTCATCTCCTTCGAAGGCTCGGAAGGCAGCGGCAAATCCACCCAGATCGCGCTGCTCGCCGCGCATTTTCAGCAAGAGGGTCGCGAGGTCATCTCCACCCGCGAACCCGGCGGCACCGAGATCGGCGAACAGATTCGCAACATCATCGTCCATAATTCCAAGGGCGACGAGATGTGCGCCGAGACCGAGCTCCTCCTCTTCACCGCCGCGCGCGCCCAGCTCGTGCGCGAGGTCATCGTGCCCGCGCTCGGCCGCGGCGCCATGGTCCTGAGCGATCGTTACCTCGATTCGTCGACTGTTTACCAGGGCATCGGTCGCAACCTCGCCGCCGACCCCGTCGCGCAGATCAACCGCTTCGCCGTCGGCAACGTCATGCCCGACCTCACCGTCGTGATCGACGTGCCCACCGACGTCAGCCTCGCCCGCATCCGCCAGCGTGCGTCCGACCTGCCCGACCGCATGGAACGCGAGAACATCGGCTTCTACGAAAAGATCCGCGAAGGTTACCTCCTCCTCGCGAAAGGCATGGCCGACCGCTTCGTCGTTATCGACGGCACGCTAAACCAGGACGCCATCGCCAAGAAAATCTGGACCGCCGTCACCGAACGCCTCGGCTGAGGTCGGGACGGCTCTCCGAGCCGCCCGAGGTTCGCCCCTCAAAAT
>JAEYYL010000281.1 GCA_023430825.1 Verrucomicrobiota bacterium
CCGTCCCACCCCAATAGATCGCCGCGCCGAAGATCAGCGTGGCAATGACCGCACGCGCGTCGACCTCGTCGAAGAGCAAACCGACCACGAACGCCGCGAGTATCGGAATGCTGAATACGCCAATGAGCTCCTGGATGAGCTGGATGATGCTCTCCGCGCCGACGTAGACCGGCACCATCGCGATGCCCAGCAGGGCGAACAGCACCGAGACCGTCACGCTCACCCGCGGCACCGACGCCCGCGGATTGAAATAGCGCAGGTGCAGGTCGCAGACGTAAAGCGCCGCGGAGCTGTTGAGCGTGGAGTTGAAACTCGTCATCGTGGCTGCGACCATCGCGGCCGCGAACGCACCCGACAGCCAGGTCGGCAGCACCTCGCGCACGATCGAGCCATAGGTCGCGTCGCCGAGCGGTCCGTGCAGTTGATAAGCGCACAGCCCCGGCACGACGACGATGACGGGCACGATCGTCGCCCGGATGACGGCCGCCGCATAGCAGCCGCGCTGCGCCTCGCGCAGCGACGTGGCCGCGAGTGCACGCTGCGTGATCGTCTGGTTCGTGCTCCAGTAGTAAACCTGCCACAGGATCATGCCCGTGAAGAGAATCGGCCAGGGCACGAGCGATTCCGGCCCGCCGATCATCGTCAGCCGCTCCGGCGGCAGCGCAGAAAGGTCCCAGCCGACGCGTTGCAGGCCGAGGAACGCGACCAGCAGCGCCATGCCGAAGAGCAACACGCCGCTGTAGGTGTCGGAGATCGCGACCGCCCGCAGTCCGCCGAAAATCGCATACGCCGCCCCGACGATCGCCGTGAACGTCGCGATCGTCATCAGCGACATGTCCAACCCGAACAGCTTCTGCAAAAACAGCGCGCTCGTGTAGAGCATGATCGGCAGGAAGACGAAGACGTTGCCGAGCAGGAACAGCGTGGCGACGGTGGCGCGCAGGTGCCCGCTGCGATACCGCCGCTCGAGCAGCTCCGTCACCGTGGTGCAGCCGAGCCGGTAGTAAATCGGCAGGAACACCCAGGCCAGGAGCAGCAGCCCCGCCACGCCGAACAATTCCCACCAAAGGATCAGCAGCATCTGGTTGCCGTTCCAGCCGACGAGCGTGTCGGTGTTGATGTTGGTCAGCGTCAGTGAACCGGCGACGAACACCCAGTTGAGCCCGCCGCTCGCCAGGAAATACTCCTTCGTATCCGTCCCGCTGCGACGCGCGCCACGGCAATGCCACCAGGTGATCAGCGCGATGCCGGCGGTGAGGGCGAGAAAGACGGTAACTTGAATCATGGGGCGAGGGGTGACAGCGGGGCGATTTGTGCGACGGACGGAGGCTCGCTCCTGCCGGATCGCTCAATGGGGAAACTTCGCGCGCGAGTCCGGAGCAACGCGCCACCCGTCGCAAGCGGCACGGATTCGCACTGTTCGATTCGGACCGTCGCGAACCGCCCTCATTCCGGATAAAGCCGGTATTTCATCGTGCGTTGCTGAAACGCCTTCGCCTGCACGCTCCACGTCTCCAGCCAGGCTTCGACTGCCACGTGCGCGCCGCCTTCACGCAACGCGTGCCACCACGCCGTGGAACCGACGTGTTTGTTGAACAACCCGCTTTGCTCAGGCCGCAAGCGCGCAAACGGATTGAGCGGATCGTAGCGGCACGCCAGACGCATGAGATGGAAGCTGAGCTCGACCGGATCCCACGCCTCCCAGTCGGACACCTCCACAAAAACCCCCGTCACTTCCCGTCCGTTTGTGTCGGTCGCTGTCACCTGGCGATAGTTCAGACCCCGCAGATCCAGCCTGCGCAGATCGCGTTCGAGATCGGCCGGAACGTGATTTCGAAACGAAAGCAGACGGAACGGATGCGGCGTCCCGAGCCCGTGAGTGAACCCGCTATATTCGCAGCCGAGCCCGATCATCGCATAGCCGACGACTGCATCGAAATCCCGCACGTATTGCGACGTGGGCACGAATGTCAGCCCGGTTTCCGGCCATCGCAGCGACCGTCGCCAGCCGCGCATGGGCACCACCGTCAAACGCCCTTTCGTGCGCTGGCTTTCCGACACCTCGAGCGAGCCGGGTTCGCCCGCCGCGAATCGTGCCAGTTCCCCCATCGTGAGTCCGTGCACGTAGGGCATGTCAAATGCGCCCACTCCGCTGCGCCATTCGCGATCCAGCATCGGCCCGCCCACCTTGAGTCCACCCAGCGGATTCGGGCGATCGAGCACGATCACCTCCACGCCGTGCGCGAAACAGGAATCCATCGCATAGCGCATCACGACGTTGAAGGTGTAGCTGCGAACGCCGATGTCCTGCAGATCGATCACGAGCGCATCGAGCCCTGCGAGTTGTGCCGCGGACGGTTTGCGATGTTCGCCGTAGAGCGAGTAAACGGGCAGCCCGGTGCGCGGGTCGATCGCGTCGGAAAACTTCACGTTCGCTTTTTCGGTGCCGTAGAGCCCGTGCTCCGGCGCAAACAGCGCGACGAGTTTCACCCCGGGTGCACGGCGCAACATGTCGATCGTGTGCTCGCCACGGCGATTCACGCCGGCCGGATGCGTGAGCAACCCGATGCGTTTGCCCCGGACCGCGGCAAAGCCGTCGGCCTCCAGCACGTCGATCCCCAGCATCACCGGGTAAACGATCGCCACGGAATCGACGGACGTGTAGGGCGGGGTCTCCTGACCCCGCCGCTCAGCCTGAGTGACACCTGCACCGCCCGAGTTCGCGGATAAACCCGCTCCCGCTGATTTCGATGCCGGTGCGCTGCCCGCGCCTTCGCATCCGGCGCACATCAGCGCGACTCCGATGTGGAAGAGAATCAAGACCGCGCGACGCGCCGAAATATCCATCGTCGACGAACCTGAACGGCGGCGCAGACGTTGGGCAAATCACAAACGCCCACCGCCCACGCAGCCAGTCGCGATCGAAAGGCCGCCGTGTGCACGTAGGGAGCGTGGGTCGCCGAACCTTCGCTCCCACCGCGTCGATTTTTCCGCGTGGATCCGTTCCCGGCCGCTTCAGGCTGGGCGCCGACGGCGCGCATTCACCACACGCCATCGTTCACCCAATCCGACCTCCGTCCGCCTCAGCTCATGCTGTGCAGCCCGACGTGGTTGCCCTCGGTGTCCTCGAAGAACGCGATGAAGCCGTGCGGGGGGATCGGCATGCGCGCGCGCACCACCTTGCCGCCCGCTCCCGGGACACGCTCGATCACCGCGTCGAGCTTCCCTTCGACGTTGAGGTAAACCATCGTGCCGCCCGCGCCCGGCGGCGTGCAGCCCTCCATCTTCACGATCGCGCCGCCGACGCCGTTTTGCGGATCGCAGGCGAACATCGCCATTTTTCCGCCCGCCATCTCGGTCGGCGTCAGCGGCTCACCGAGAATCGTCTCATAGAACCGGCGCGCGCGATCGAAGTCGGCGACGTAGATTTCAAACCAGTTGAGGGCATTCGTTTTCGTAGCGTTCATTTCAGTGGACGTTGAGGGTTTCAGCTCCCGCGCGCACCGGCGCGACGGGATGCGGGCTACTCTACGACCGGTTGCGACAACCTCCGGTCAGGAGATTCGCTGCCGGGACCGAGATATCCGTCCGCCGCGCACCGCCAGCCGCTCAAAAATTGTCCGCCTCGCGATACGCCCGGATGACCGCGCGCTCGCCGTCCGCGCCCGGCCGCGAATTGCCGTGCTCCATGCCGATCACGCCGGCGAAGCCCTTTTTCTTCAGGTGCCGGAAAACATTCCGGTAATTGATCTCGCCCGTGCCCGGTTCCTTGCGCCCCGGATTGTCGCCCGCCTGGAAATATGCGATTTCGTCCCAGCACCGGTCGATGTTCGGGATCAGATTTCCCTCGGTGATCTGCTGGTGGTAAATGTCGAAGAGGATCTTGCACGCCGGACTGTTGACCGCCTTGCACAGCGCGTAGGCCTGATCGGACTTCTGCAGGAACACGCCGCCGTGGTCCGCATACCAGTTCAACGGCTCGAGCACCATCACGAGTCCGTGCGGCTCCAGCACCGCCGCACACCGGCGCAGCAGCTCGATCGCATTCGCCGTCTGATAACCCTCCGCCAGCCGCCGCCCGCCGTAGCGATTCCAGTTCGGCGTCGGCGTCCCCTGCTGGTCCACCGAACCCGGCACAACCGTGATCCATTTCGCTCCGCAGCGTTTCGCTACATCGACGGACTGCCGGATCTGCCCGAGAATTTCCTCCTGCTTCGCCGCGTCAGCCACGACGAACGTCGGCTCGCTGAAATTCGCGTAGGCGACGAACACGCCCATTTGCATCTTCCGCGCCGCCAGCGTCCGACCGATCGCCTCCTGCTCCGCCGCCGGCCGCCCCGCCATGCCGTTGTCCTCCCACGCGGTGAAGCCCTGCTCCGCCGCAAACTCGATCTGCGCGATCACGTCGGCTCCGGCGAGTTCCTTGAACATGGCCGGATGCGGCGCGTAGCCGAGTTGGAAACGGCCCGGCGAAGCCGCGGCTGGGTTGTCCGAGGCAGCGGCGGCGCTCGCGGAGCGACCGACGATCAACGCGGCGCCGGCCGCAAGCGAGGAGGTGACGAACGTGCGACGATTCATGGGAGTAAAAGGTAACTGCGCAAAACGCTGCGAAACCGCGCGCGAATGCCAAGCCCGCCCGCTCGCCAAGTAGGGCGGGTTTTGAACCCGCCCTATTCCACCCGGATCAACCTGGAGCCGCGGCGCATGGTCGTTTCGGAATTGAAGGTAGGAGCCTGCTTGCAGGCGATTTCGCTCATCGCCCGCATTTGAACGCCGCCATCGCCTGCAAGCAGGCTCCTACCTCCAACCTTCACAACTCCACGGCACCGTGCTCCAGCAGCAACACCCCGCCCGTCCATTCCGGCGGCCGCGTCCATGTCACGCTCTCGCCACCCACGCGCGCCAAACCGCCCGGCGCCCCCCATTCACGCGCGAGCTGCCACGCTCCCGCGCCCTCCGCCGGCGCCGACGACGCTGGGACCGATGCCGCCGGCAGCGTCAACTCCATCTCCTCCGCCTCGCCCGCGAACCGGTGCCACACGACCAGCATCTGTCCGCCATAGCGCGCACGCACCGTCACGATCTGATGCCCCGTCAAATGCTGCCACGATTCCCCCCCGCGCCGCCCGCAGCGGAACACGCCGTCGCGAATCAACGGCGCAACCTCGCGATAAAACGCCACGCCCTCGCGCACGAACCGCCATTCCGCTTCGCCGAGTTCCGTCGCGTCGCCCGATAAGCACATCCGCCCGAGAAACGTCGCCGCCAGCGAGTAGCTCAGCCGTTGCAACGAATCGCCGCGCCGCAGCACCGCCCAAATTTGTTTCTGCGTCGCCGGCACCAGCCGGTTGAGATTCGCCGCGATCACCGGGATGTCCGGCGTCTCGTGCGCATCGGAAAACGAACTCATCGCCGCCAGCGCCATCATCGACGGCTCCAGCCGGTGCCCGCCCGAGGAACAGTTTTCGATCACGAGTTCCGGCCGCTCCGCGCGCAGTCGCCCGAAAAACCGCTGCACGCCCGCCAGGTGCTGGCGCAGATTTTCGCCCGGCGCTTCATCGCCGTCCACGCCCGGCCCGATCGAGTCGTTGTAATCGACCTTGAGATAACCGAAGCCGTCGTCGCGCAACCGCGCGATCACGCGCTCCGCGAGAAATTCGTGCACCCACGGATCGCGAAAATCCCAGAACCGCCGGCTGCCCACCTCGAGCGGCACCCCGTCGCGGTGCAATTGATGCGCCGTCTCACGCCACGCGTCCGACCCCGGATTGATCGCCTCGAACTCAAACCACACGCCCGGCACGAGCCCGCGCGCGCGCACCGCGTCGCACGTCGCGCGCAGCCCGCCCGGAAACGCCCGCCGGTTCACGCGCCAGTCGCCGTTTTGCTGGAACGCATCGCCCGGCCGCTCCGCCCAACCGTCATCGATCACCAGATACCTCACGCCCGAATCCGCGAGCTGGTCGGCGAGCCGCACGATGCTGTCGTGCGTCGGATGCCCCCACGACGAACACCACTCGTTGAACACCACCGGCAACTCGCGCTCGATCGCCGGCACCGCCACCACGCGCGCGCGCTGCGCCGCGAGCAAGCGGTCGCACGCCTCGTCGATCGTTCCCGCCACCGCCGTCAACCACGCCGGCGGCGCCGTGAAACGCTCGCCCGGCGCGAGCACCTTGCGCCATTCGCCCGCCAGCCGGTCCGCGCCGCCGCCGGAAAGCGCGAGTTGGTCGGCACGCCGACTCACTTCGAGATGCCACGTGCCCGGACACCCGAGCTGCGCCGCCCACGTGACACCGGCGCCGCGATCTTCCAGCCCCACCACCGGAAACCAGCCGTTCACCGGCAGCGTCCCGACCTGCCCAAATCGTTCGCTGCGCACGCCGTGCCCCGTCCACGACCGCTCGAGATTCAATTCCTCCACGCTGCGCGCTTCGTGCCGGCCCTCCGCACACCACGCGCTGCGAAAACGATGCACCCACAGCCGCCGCGCTGCATCGTCGCTCGCGAACGGCGTGAGCCCGCCAAGCGAAAACGAACTCAGATAATCCAGCGTCAGCGGACGCTCCGTGGGATTCTCCGCCCACGTTCGGATTTCCAACACGCCCGACGCCGCGTCCACCGCGAGTTCATGCGCGCACACCAGCCCGCACTCCGCGACGAGCGTCGTCCGCAACACGAGCCCGCCCGCGCGTTGTTCGCCGACATGCTCGCGCACCACGAGTCCCTGCGTCGTCGCCGACTGGCGCAACGTCCGCCCCTGCGCGTATCCACCGGGCAACGACGCGCCCGCCACGTGCGCGTGCACCAGCGGATCGCACTCCCACGCGCGCACCGTGTTCCACGGCGCCGGCAACCCGCGGATCGCCGGCGAATCGATCTGCTCGCGCGGCGCGACGACGCGCTCCGTCAACGCCGCCGGAAACAACGACAGTCCCCACGCCCCCGGCCGGTCCGCCGGCGCCTGATAGCGCACGCGCAGATCGCCCAACACATACTCGGCCTGCGTGAGAAGCGGCATCGCTCAGCAGTAGGGCGGGTCTCCG
>JAEYYL010000292.1 GCA_023430825.1 Verrucomicrobiota bacterium
GCAGCGCCTCGACATGGGCGAGCCCGCGTCGGCAAGCCAGTTCGCCCGACGATGGCTACTTAAACGCGGAAAGCGTCGGGAGTTGCAGCGAATCCTGTCAAGAGTCAAGACATGACGTTTTATGTTCATGCCAGACGTGTTTTGGACCTCACGGAGAGGTTTGCGGCGGAGCGCTTGCCGCGAAGCCGATGGCTGCGGAGCCCCCCGCACCGCAAAGCCACCTCGGAGGAGGACAGCAGATCGCGTGATCAGCTCGGAGCTTGCGGAGAGCTGGCACGCGATGTGCCGCTTGGTGATCGTTTTTGTTCAAGTCGCCGTTCATGCCGATACAGTCGGAAAAGCCGCAGACAGAGAAGTCCGCAAAGCGCCCCAATCAGTAGCACGAAACTTCGGTCGAGCCATCGTCCACCCCACACGAACGAAAGCCCGAAAAGCGACAGCATGAAGAGAGATACAAGCAGCACTATCCCACCGAAAAACAATGCTCTGTATTTCTTGATCATTTGCAGCCCTTCTCGCGCATTTCGTTCGCGATCGCGTTCACCTTGCCCGCCGCAGAAGACACGAGATTAGCTGACGATTGCGCAGATTGGAGCCGTCGTCCTTCTTCAACGCGATTCTGATAGACCTGCGCTCCGATTTCAAAGGCGCCGATACCGACCTGCCCAGCGCCAGCCGCGATTGCAGTGTAGGGATTCGATTGGGCAATCGCCAAAGCTGTGGCCGTGAGCGCCCCACTCGCGCCGCTCTGAACCGCGTCTAGTGGGCGATCGTTCGCATAGCTGTTCACGGCATTGCCGACGTCGTAGACAATTCCGAGTATCGCCGCCTTCGTAGCCAAGAAGTCGAGGCCTACCATACCGAGATTTCGAATCGAATTTCCCGCTGGCAATGACGCCGCTCGTTCCGCCCACCTTACGCCTACGTAGGTAAGCGATACACCCGCAGCAGTATTCACGAACGCCGCTCCAGACGTTCCACTGATGTTGTCTAGCAGGCCTATTTGATCGGCATACCGGCCACCTTCCGCAAAGCTAGCACCGTTATCTTTCAGAACCTTTTCGGCGATGGCATAGCGGCCTCTCAATCCTGCACAATCCGGGTGTTCCTTCTTTGGGGCTACAACACACCCCGACGCGTTTTCGTAGCTAAACCACGCGCAGCTCGGCGCACGTTCAGCGACTTGCAGCGCGGCGAACCGGGCGCGAGGGGCGCGACGCGAGGTCAAAAACCCCGACGCGAGTTTGCGGCTAACTCGGCGGCTCGTCGGGCGGCGGTTTTGCCGCCGCGAGCGCATCGAGTTGGGGCGCGTCGTCGTCGCGATCATCGAGCGCCGAGCATGGCGGCTAGAGAAGAAGCCGCGAGCCGTTTCTTTCGCGTTTAACGCGGCCCGGCGCAGCGACGGCGCTCCTCTACCCGTGCGCCAGCACCACGAATCGATTGATCTCTTCCATTAGGGTTACGTTTTGCCACGGCATCGTGCCGCTCAGTGTAACCCATCACTCCGGACTAAGTGTTACCTATCACTCCGGATCGAACCTTGGACCTCCGGATCAAACCCGCGTTGGGGTGAGCGTGAGCGAACGGCTCACTGTCCACTTTCAACATCCACGCCCTTGGCTTTGAGCAGATCGATGACCTTTTGCCTCCACCGGAAGCCCTCACTTTTGGGATCGATCCGGTTGTTTTTGATCGAAAACAAAACGGTCTGCCCAGTTCGTGTCCTCAATGTGGGGTCGGCTCCTCGCGTCAAAAGATAATAGACCATGTCAAAGCCGTTGATATCTGCCGCGGCAATAAGCGGCGTTTTCCCTGTTGGATCTTGGAAGTTCAAATCGGCACCATGCGAAACAAGCTGCTCAATGTTTCTTAGATCTCTACCAATAATTGCAGAGAAGATTGGCGTGGTCCCATCAAACCGACTGACTAAATTTACGTCGCCCCCGGCTTTGATCGCAGCGTCCAAAAACTCGGGGTCTTTTGCCATTGCGGCGAGGTCCATGACGTTCTGATGCCCTATGGGCTGGATGTTCGGGTTGGCTCCATTGTCTAGAAGATGCGCAAAGCCGGCAAAATCATAGACAATGATCGACCACCAGAGAGGAGTGACTCCCTTGGTTCCAGTGGCATTCACGTCAGTCCCCTTATTGATCAACTCGTCGACTATTGTGTTTTGGCCCGTCGCAGCGGCTTTCGCCAATTCGCGCACGGCAGAATCCGGAAACGCCTCCGCAACCGTCATCCCGCCGTAACGTCGGTTGCCGTCTGCGCATCCTGAGGTGTTGAAGGCAAAAAAACTCATGGTGAGCAGAAGTAATGATGGTTTTGCCATTTCATTTTCCTCCACACGCCGCGGCTACTTTCTTCTCTAGCGAGCTGATAACGCTATTGATGAAATGTAACTTGACGGATAACGCCGCGGGACTCGCGGCGCCGATAAGGATGTTCGACGCACTCAGTGATGGAGCCAGCCCGATGCGGTTGCCAACAGCTGGGTATCGTCCAGACAAATCTTGCGCAGTGCTGAGTATCTCGCCGGCAACATAGTATGCTTGAATTCCTCCGCCCATGCTCGCCGAGACACTATTCCGGCTCATGATCGAAGGACTTAGCCCCGATGCATTAAATGTATAGGTATTTAGTCCAGTCACAAGGCCGCCGAGGCTCGCAAGACCACCTCCCAATGAGTGGCCCGCGATGCTAGCATTGCTTCCATAGGTTCGACTAAAATCGCGAGCGACGCTCACAGCTTGCTCGTATTGAGGCGTATCTCGGCCAGCCCATTGCCCACCGTTCGCTGCCCAGTCCGGACCAGAAAAACCATCCGTGCCGCGAAAAGCCAACATCGCTTGGCCGGTTTCGGAATTCGTAAAGACCGTTGCGCCGAAGCCTGTATCGTCATTGCTCCACGTTTGGCCGCGGTCCCATCCTGGCGCACCTTGTCCCGTGTAAGCGCCGCGAGAATTCTGTGCAGCCGTGAGTGCGGCCCGTGCTTCCCCGCACGGCGTTTTGTTTGGGGCTACAGCTGGGCCGCCACCGCCGCCAGAACTGGAGCCAGCACTGCTGGAACTCGAAGCAGCAGATCCACCGGGGCTCCCAAGATTCCAGCTATCACCAAGCCTGTGCTGCATGTAATTGCCGATCCAATCGAAGATCCGGTCCGCCCTGACTACATAAAGCTCCGCTCGGGTCCCTTGGTAAACCGGCACCGCAACACATTTCTGGGAGATATAGTAATCGTGGGAATACGGGCCGCTGCACACCCATTCATAAGTCAGTATGGCCGGCTCATAGGACAGCCCCAGCACGTCCCAACCCCGATACGGGCTGTTGCCGACGAAGCCGTAGAGGTTGTTGCCGCCGGCTTCCTCGATCGGGTCGCGATTGATGAACCGCCCGTGCTTCGGCGCGTAGTAGCGCAGGCCGTAGTAAACCAGGCCCGGCTCCCAATCCATGTATTGGCCGGAGAAGCCGATGGGGTAGTCGGTGACTGCACCGTGACCGTTTACACCTTTGCCGTAGGGGGAATATTCCATCGCGGCGACGAGGTTGCCGCCGTTGGCGCTGGTGATGTAGCCGACGATGCTGCCGTAGGCGTCGGGCACCGCGTAGCTGATCGTCGTGCCGGCGATCTGGGCCAGGAGTGAACCGGCGCCGCCGGCGTTGCCCTGCGCATCGGAAAAGTCCCGGCCCCAAACAAACACCTTGTTCACGGTGCTGCCGTCGGCCGCCAGTTCCGCGGCCAGTTTCCAGCCGCTCCACAGGAACTTGATGTCGTAGGTTCCGGTGCCAGTCACCGATTTACGGATACGACGTCCCAGGTAGTCGTAAGCCATCGTGATGGTCTGGACGCCCTGCGGGGTGTTTCTCGTGAGCGTCTTCAAACGATTTTCCTCGTCGTAGGAATAGGTCCAGACGGAGTCCTGGGTCAAGTTGCCATCGGCATCGTAGGCGATGCCGGGTTCGGCCCGGGTGCCGGTGATCGACTCGTATTGGTTCAGCCGGCCGTCGGCATTGGGGTTGGTCGCGGCGGTGCTGTAGGTCGTGACGGCTCCGCCTGCTTCCGATTCGGTTTTGCGGTTGCCCGCCAAATCGTAGGTCCAGCTCAAGTCGCGGGTGGGCAGTGAGACGGTGCCGGCCACGTTTTGCCACGCCGGGGTGCCGGTGCCGAGCAACTGGCCGAAGCCGTCGTAGGTCGCGGTGGCGGCATTGATGCCGTCGCCGAGGTTGAGCACCTTGGTCCATGAACCGGCCGGCATGCCGCCGGCCGAGCCGCTGTCCTGGCCCGTGCGCCAGCCTCGGCTCGTGTCGTATTGGGCGGTGAACTGGCCGAGAGTTTTGGTGCCCCACTTGGTCGTCACGCTGGCCAGCGCGTTGAATTTGCCGCCCGACGCGGAGAGCAGCGGTGTGGCCCGGGAATAGGAACCCCCGTTGGTGACAGAGCTGACCCAGTCGGTGCCGGTGGCGTAGGTGAGGGTGAAGGTTTGCGAGGTCGCGCCTCGCGCGCCAGCGATCGTTTTCGGGCGACCGGTGGTGGCTTCGAAGCCGACTGAGATCGACGCGGTGACGTTGCCGTTGAAACTGTAGCCTTTGGGGCGCCCAGGCAGGGTATCGTAGGTGGTGGTGAGGGTCTTGCTGCCATAGTAGGGGCCGAAGACCTCCGTATTGGGAAGCAGGTCGGGGCGGCCTGTGGCCCGAACGCAGGGAGGCTGGGACACCCCCTACCTGTTTGCCATGGTCGCGGGCGGTGGCGCGGAGCGTTCGCCCGCGCTAGCGTGCCAAATACGGGCTGAAGCACTGCGCTGCTGAATCGAATTCAGCGCGGCTGAGCGGGGCAGGCGCGGAGGCCTGCGGCTACTGGGCGGAGAAACGGGGGTCCAACTCCAGGCGGAAGTAATCGCGGGCGTTGGCGAAGCTGATGCGGCGGACGAGGTCGCCGACGAGCGCGCGGTCGGGCGGGATTTCGCCGTTTTCCATGTCGCGGCCGAGGAGATTGCAGAGGATGCGGCGGAAATATTCGTGCCGCGGATAACTCAGGAAACTGCGCGAGTCCGTCAGCATGCCGACGAAGCGACTCAGCAGGCCGAGGTTCGACAGCGCGTTCATCTGCCACTCCATGGCCTCTTTCTGGTCGAGGAACCACCAGCCACTGCCGAACTGGAGTTTGCCGGGAACACTGCCGTCCTGGAAATTGCCGATCATCGTGCCAAAAGCATAGTTGTCGGCGGGATTCAGGTTGTAGAGCACCGTGCGCGGGAGTTCGTCGGTGGAATCGAGCGTGTCGAGGTAACGCGAGAGCGCGCGGGTCTGAGGGAAATCGCCGATCGAATCGAAGCCGGTGTCGGGGCCGAGCTTGGCGAGGAGGCGCGTATTGTTGCTGCGCTGGGCGCCGAGGTGGAGTTGCTTCGTCCAGCCGGCGCGGGCGTCCCACCGACCGAACTCGAGCATCATGAAGCTGGCGAACTTCGCGTGATCGCCGGCGGTTGCGGCGCGACCGGCGCGGGCGGCGTCGAAAATCGTTTTGGCTTCGGCGGCGGTGCAGGGCTCGGCGTAGCAGTTTTCCATGCCGTGGTCGGAGAGGCGTCCGCCGATCGCGTGGAAATCGGCGTGGCGCTTTTGCAGCGCGGCGAGGAAGTCGTCGAAGGAGCGTATCGAAATTTTGGCGACGCCGGCGAGCTTCTCGAGCCAGGCGTTGAAGGCGGCGGGGGCGTCGACGATCAGCGCCTTGTCGGGTCGGAAGGTGGGGTAAACGCGGGTCTTGAGGCCGAGCGTTTTGATTTTGGCGTGAAGATCGAGCGGGTCGGCGGGGTCGTCGGTGGTGCAGACGACGGCGACTTTATTGGCGGCGAGGATGTCGTGAACGCGAAGCGATGGGATTTTCGCGTTGGCGTCGCGCCAGATTTTGTCGGCGGAGGCCGGGTTGATCAGGTCGGTGATGCCGAAGTAGCGGGCCAGTTCGAGATGGGACCAGTGATAAAGGGGATTGCGGAGCGTGTGGGGAACGGTGGCGACCCAGGCGTCGAATTTCTCGCGGGGCGAGGCATCGCCGGTGCAGAAGCGTTCGTTGACGCCGTTGGAGCGCATGGCGCGCCATTTGTAGTGATCGCCGCCGAGCCAAATGTCGGCGAGGTCGGCGAACTGGTGGTTGTCGACGATCTGCTGCGGCGGGAGATGGCAGTGATAATCGTAGATCGGCTCGTCTTTCGCGAAATTGTGGTAGAGATCGCGCGCGGCGTCGGTCTGCAGGAGAAAATCGTCGTGAATGAAGGGCTTCATGGCGGAGGCGGAAGAATTGTTAACCACGGATGGACACCGATGAACACGGATCAGGCGTAGAGAAGTTCCGAGGGATCCGGATTTTTGAACCACGAATGGACACTAATGAACACGAATGACGGAAGAGGACCTCTCCGCGGACGCCGCGCGACGGGATCGGCGTCTTGAGGTTGTCGGAACGGAACGCGGAAGAATAAAGACCAAGGAGGAAATTTCGGTCATGACCGATCCTTTGAACCGCGGAGGCACAAAGGCACGGAGGCGAACACCGTCTCTGTATTTCTCTGTGGCTTCGTGTCTCGGTGGTTCATTCCGCTGAATTAGCGCGAGATATCGTTCAGCATTTCTTCGAGGGTGGTGTAGCGGGCGAGGAGTTGGCGGGCGGCGGCGCAGCGGTCGGCGCGGGCGAGGGCCGTGTTTTCGGCGAGGAAGATCAGGTAGCTCGCGACGTTCTTCGCGTAATTGAGCCGGCCCTCATCGCTGATGGTATAGAAACGCGCGCGCTGGCGGTAGCCGGCGGGCGAGTGGTCGCCGAGGGCGGATTTCTCGGCGCGGCCGTCAGCGGCGAGGACGTAGAGGAAATTGTATTCGAACCAGAACATGTGCTCGGGGCTCGGGGGCAATGCGTCGAGCGCGGCGCGGGTGGCGGCGGGGGAGGTGAAGATGTCCCTGTGCTCACGCGCAGAGCCACTTTCAGACGGGGCTCCATCGATCGCAGTTGTGATGAAGGTGCGGGCCATCTTTTGCTCGGTGGCGTCGGTGCTGAAGGCGCCGGCGACGGCGAGTTCGAGCGTGAAGCGATACCAGTCGCGCCAGAGCGCCTGGTCGGCGGCGTTTTTCGAGGCGAAGAGTGCGCGGCCCATCTCGTAGGTGTAGCGGCCGCTGGTCTTGATCTCGAGGCGGCTGCCGGTGACCTCGCCCATCACCTGATAGTTTTCGGCGGATTTGCCGGAGCCGGAGTGGAAGCCGATGCTGACGCCGAATTTCTCGCAGACGGCCCATTGCTTCGCGATCAACGCCCGCAACGCGGCGTTGTCGGGATACGGCATGTTTTTCTGGAAGCCAAACGCGGGGGCGACGAAGTGGATCTTCATCCCGAGCGCTTCGCAGAGCGCGAGCATGATCGCGGTGGTCTCCGGCGTGGTGAGGCCGGGGAGCTCGTCGATGGAGAGTTCGCGCAGGTAATCGCGGCCGCTGGGCGTGGTGAAAAGATCGGCGCGGGCGGCGGCGTATTTGTCGTCGCGGCGCTTCATCTTGAGGAGCGAGGGCCAGACGGCGCAGAGGAGTTTTTCGAAGGCGGAGTCGTCGAGCGTGCGCGAATCGTCCCTGCGCTCACGCGCAGAGCCACCGGAAGATAGCGCGGCGGCGACGCGGGCGCGGGTTCTTGCAACGACGTCGGCGGGGATGTCGGCGAGTTGCGCGGGCTGGTCGAGCGCGAGTTCGGGCGAGAGGTCGAAGGTGATGTAGCTGGCGAGGACGCAGCCGGTGACGAGTTGGTCTTCGCGGGCGTCGAACTTGCCGCCGATGGGCTGGTGGTCGGCGTTGAACGACCACGGCAGTCGGCGGTGGTGGAAGCCGTGCTTCAGTTTCGCGAGGACGCAGCCGTGGCTCATGCCCTCGACGCTCTGACCCTGGTGACCCTCGGGAACGTTGGTGCCGATGAAGGGGAACGGCACGGTGTCGAGCTGGCCGGAGAGCATCTGGTCGACGTCGAAGACGAGCTCGCGTGGGATGGAATTCTGGTTGGCGGTGAGGCCGAGTTCGAGGGCGCTCATCGCCCAGTCGACGGCGGGCCAATGCAGTGCGGTGAAACGCGCGCCGACGCCGAGCGTGCTGCGGCCGA